>DASZBM010000006.1 GCA_035944135.1 Acidobacteriaceae bacterium | reverse complement strand
ACTTCACACGCTCTTCCTGCAGCTTGTCGATCGCGACACGCTTCTTACGCTGGTCCTTGGCCTTCAGATTCATCTCCTCAAGCTCTTCATACGACAGCTCGAGAAAGTTGCGGTATTCGCTCGACATAGCACTCCTTGGGGTGAAGATCAGTGTTGCGGCAATCTGGCCGTAGGTCCGCTACGACCAGATGACTGTTTGCGTAACGTATTCCGCGGGAAGGGAGAGGCGCGCGTGGCGACTCTCCCTTTTACGACGCGGACCGCATACGTGTGAACGCGGTTGCGATCCCGACGGACCACAATACGTTTACTAGATCGCGAGCTCGCCGCGGTCCTGGTTGCGGATGCGGATGACTTCCTCGGCTTTGTAGAGAAAGATCTTACCGTCACCGATAGAGCCGGTAGCGGCGTTGGCAATGATGGCTTCGACTATGGCTTCGACACGATCGTCTTTTGTAACAATCTCAACCTTCAGCTTGGGGAGAAGGCTAATGTCATACTCGCGACCGCGATAAGTTTCAGTGTGGCCCTTCTGCCGCCCGTGTCCGCGCACTTCAGAAACTGTCATGCCGGACACGCCGAGGTCCTGAACAGCTTCCTTCACGGCATCGAACCGGTTTGGCCTGATAATCGCAACAACTGTCGTCATAGCTGCTCCTCGATGAGCAAGTTGGGTGAGTTCGAATGGTGAACTCAGCGATTCAATGTCAGAGGGCGGGTTACACCCGCCCCCTACAAGTCAGCCTTAGTTGTCCGAAGTGAGTCGGGCAGCTGAGGGTGCGTGCCGAGCAGGAACGGCATGTTCCGAATAGACGGAAGTCTTGTCGTCAGGGAGCCGCGCACCCGAAGGTGAGCCGAGAGCCGTGATGACATATTCCGGATAGGCCGAGATGCCATGTTCGTGAAGGTCAAGTCCGTAGAGTTCACCCTCAGCCGAGACACGCAACAAGCCCATCGCATGAACGGCGTACATCACAAGCATCGATACGGCAAAGGTTGCCAGAGTGATTGTTGCGCTTCCGATGAACTGTGCCTTGAAAAGCGTGAGGCCGCCGCCGTAAAAGAGACCCTTCAAAGGGGCGCTGTTATCCGGCGTGATCGGTCCGGTTGCGCCATACTTGCCGACTGCGAAGAGCCCTAGCGAGAGAGTCCCCCAGATGCCGCAAATTCCATGAACGGGAACCGCACCAATCGGGTCGTCGATGCGCAGCCACTCCAGAAGCTCGACGCCCGCGACAACGATCACGCCTGCGATTCCGCCAAGAATGATTGCACCCGTCGGGCTGACCCAGTAGCAGGGGCAGGTGATGGCGACAAGACCGGCGAGGAACCCGTTGACAGTGAAACTGATGTCCCACTTCTTGCTCATCGTGTATGCAGCAAGCATCGCGGTCAGGCCCGCAGCGCATGCAGCAAGTGTGGTGTTCGCGGAGATGCGGCCGATACCCTCAAAGTCCATGGCGGACAGGGTGCTTCCTGGATTGAAGCCGTACCATCCGAACCAGAGCAACAAGCCGCCCGATGCCGCGATGGTGAGATCGTGAGGAAGCATCGGGCCACCTCCATCGCGCTTGAACTTGCGACCTAGCCTTGGGCCGAGAACAATGGCACCGCTAAGAGCAATAATGCCGCCGATGGTGTGGACAACGGTTGATCCTGCGAAGTCATGAAAGCTTTGCCCGAGAGTGGGAAGGAAGTAGCCGGTGCTTCCCATCGTTGCGAGGAAGCCGTCAGGTCCCCAGGCCCAATGACCAATGATCGGGTAGATAAATCCGGAAACTGCAATGCTGTAGAGCAGATCGCCGGCGAAGGCCGTTCGGCCGATCATGGCACCGGATGTAATTGTGGAGCATGTGTCGGCGAAGGCAAACTGGAAGATCCAGAAGGCGAGGAACGCCACGCCGGTAGTCTCATACGTGGCCGGAACATTTTGCAGGAAGAACCAGTGATAGCCGATGAAGCCATTCCCGTGGCTGAACATGAAGGAAAAGCCCCAGGCATAGAACAACAAACCGCACAGGCACGTATCGACCACGCATTCCATCAGTACGTTGACGGTCTCGCGCGATCGGCAGAAACCGGCTTCGAGCATAGTGAAGCCCACCTGCATGCCGAAGACAAGGAATGCCGCGATCAGGGTCCATGCGGTGTTTACGGGATTGACGATGTCGTTGCCCTTGAGCACGGCATCGGCTGCGAAGACTCGGTGACCGAAGAGACCGGGCTCGAAGTAGAACGCCGCCGCAAGAACGAGCGCGAGTCCGGCCAGTTTGCCGCCGAGCAGCACGAGACCGTAGCGACGCCACTCAGGGTTCTTGAGACGCTGGATCAGCCGCGAAACCTTGCCTTTCTGCGCGACTGCGCCTCTTCTCCGAGCGAACAAGCGACGCAGAGAGAGAGCTCCGAAATTCAGTGCGATGATGATGAGAAACAGTACCAATGTCGTATATCGAGTCATCGTTCGTCTCCTTGAGGTTTACGGCGAATTTTTCTTGATCTCTCCAGGCGGGTCGTCAGCGCTTCGGGCCGAGGAATGCAATAAGACCGATCGTCGCCGTCGTTTGCCCCTTCACAAGTTCAGTGTTCCCTTTGTGGAAGAAGTCCACGTCGGACCAGTCATGCCTGAACTCGGCGCGGGTGATCAGATTAGGCAGCCACGCATATTCGTAAGTCCCCGTGATCTCCTGAAGGTTCTGGTTAGTACCGGTAGAAAGAGCCTCGCCATCAGCGAAGTACTCATAACGTGCGGCGAAGGCACCTTTGCCCGACACCTGTTGCCGTGCAGCCAAGGCGATCCCCTGGTAATGAAGTGAAGTGGTCGATGATCCACTGACCACCGGAGTACTGTTCTGGTGCAAGTAGTCGTAGTTTATGTATGCGTTGAATTTTGCGGTCGGCGTCAGCAGTAGGGTGGTATCGATGAGGTTCTTGTAGTTCTTTTCGCCGAAGATGTTGGCAGGCCCCGTGTAGAGATTCGCGCTCCACGTGTACTTCGGTTTAGTGAGCGCGCTTGTGAGGCCGACGGTAGCCCCGCCATCGCTCAAATTGACGTTGTTCCAGCCCTTGACGACCTGCACACCCGCTGTCCACGTACTGGTAACCGGCGTGGAGGTGCGAACGCCAAAGTGGTAGTACGGAACCGCCCAGGCGAACAGGATTGAATGTGAGAAGTTCCAGTTGAGTGGGGTCTCCACAACTTCGGCGCCGGCCGACGACGTGAACTCACCGAAATCGATCTCGGTTCCGTGGGTGTGCGATGGTTTTGTGGTGAGCATTGCCTGCTCGATGTAATTGTCTGTCGAGGTGTCTCGCGAACTGTGATAGAGCGCATTTGCCCTGCCAAACAGCAGGTCGATGCGCATACCGATCGGTTTGGGATCGTGATTGATTACGAACTTTGCCGCTTCAATGTTCACCTGGTTTGTCTTGTCATCGAACGCATATAGGTCGTTCGTCTTGCCGTTGGCGTCATTGCTCGGGTGGTTCGCGTTGTAGCTGTAATAGAAGTCGGTGAAGCCGCTGAAATCGAAAGGTCCAAGCTTCCATACCCGAGGACCTTCAGTTGTGGGCGCGGGTGCCGGTGCCGGCGCGGGCGCTTGCGCGGCCGGTGGAACAGACGGGGGCGGTTGAGAATCGCTTGTCGCGGCGGCAGCGACGGCGGGGGCTGGTGCGGTTTGCGATCGCGCTGGCGTGAAGGCAAGGACGGTCAAGAGAGTGCCATATAGCTTCAATGGGATTCGCAATCTGGTCTCCTTGTCATGCGAAGTGAGTTCTAAGCTGGCTGTCCGCGCAGGATGAAGATGCTCTGAGGTCCACCGTTTATGGCGTTATCCCGCTGGGCATGTTTGTTTGGTGAACACTTTTAGGAACGCAAATAACCCATGAAGAACTCATAAAGAAGGTTGATTTAGGGCTGATTTGCCGCCGGTTTTTGATACGGCATCGGCAGAGAGCTTGATTTTGACCTGCCCATGCCGTAATCTCCTCAAATCACCCCTCGAATCTTCAGGCACTTTGTGGTAGAGCGCTTCGGGCGCTCTTTATCCGCTTACAAACGAACGCAGGTACTTGGAGCGCACCGTGGATCCCCTGGAAGCAGACAAGCTCTGTGAGTTTCTTCACAAGGCAACGCATGTGAATCCGCACCGGTTGCCTGGGCAGCAGCTAGTGGATCTTGTGCAGTCAATCTTTGACGTGGATGCCGTCGCGATTTTGGATCTGGATCTGCGAGAGATATATCGGACTGGCGAGTGGTTCGATGATGTCGACGAGATACTCAAGAACATTAGTCTGTTCGAAACCGCAAGTGAGGACCGTGAGACCGGCTTGATTCGGCGGGTACTGCGAGTCGGACAGCTGCCTATTGGTGCAATGTTGCTGCGCGGCGAGACCACAGCCAAAACAGCAGATGCCATTGCGGCGATCATTTCCATCACCTTTGATCGCTACCACGCATTCGCCAGCGAAAGCCGTTCGGAGAGTGCGAAACGAACCGAGCAAATGCGTACGATGGTGCTCGACTCACTGGCGCATGCCTACAAGACTCCGCTAACCGCAATCGAAGCTGCTGGCAGCGGCCTGACCGCTATGGGAAACCTCACAGCTCCACAATCTGAACTCGTAAGCTTGATCGAAGAACAGGCGGATTTGCTGAAGCAGTTGACAAACCGTCTGCTACGCACCGCGCGGCTCCACGCTTCTGATCTTGTTCTCCAGACCGAAATGATAGCGGTCGGCCCGCTCGTCGATGATGTGCTGGCAAGTTTGCGCGAGCCGCTTGCTCGCTTCTCCGTCGTGATCGCTCTATCGAGCGAAGATGTCACTGTCCGCGGCGACCGAGGTCTCGTGACCGCTTTGCTTACTCAATATGTAGACAATGCCAGCAAGTATGCCCAGACCGGAACAAAAATTATCATCGAAGGCCTCGAGAAGTCCGAGGGTGTGATTCTTTCCGTACGAAGCATAGGCCCTCTCATTCCACCCAGTGATTACGAGCGCATCTTTGATCGCTACTTTCGCTCGTCGCATTCGGCCAGCCAGGCACCCGGAACGGGTATCGGCCTCTCGGTTGCGAAACAAGCTGCACAGGCTCACGGAGGACACGTTTGGGTGACAAGCACGGAAGCCGGCGTCACTACGTTCTATGCGTCGTTTCCCCATCAGAATGACGATAGCGAGATCCGATGAGCGGCTATCAGGTATCCTCACCAATTCGGGTTTTGGTCATTGACGACGAACCGGCTATCCGCCGCGCCCTTCGAGCCTCGCTGACACAACTCGGCTTCACTGTAGAAGAGGTTTCTCGAGGAGAAGATGGGCTACTGCTAGTGCAGACGGAATCTTTTGATGCTGTGCTTCTCGACATCAATATGCCCGGGATGGGTGGGATCAAAACTCTGCATAAGCTGCGCGCCATGGCTCCGCGATTGCCGATTCTGATGCTAACCGTGCAGGACAGTGAGCAGAGCAAGATTGAAGCGCTTGAGCGCGGAGCAGACGACTACATTACCAAACCGTTCAGCATGGGCGAATGCATGGCGCGCATTCGCTCCGCCGTGCGAAGGTCACAGACCCCGGAACGCCCAGGGGATGCGCCTTTAACTATTGGTGAAATTCAGGTGCTACCAGTGCGGCGCACTGTGACGAAGGCTGGCCGGCCGATTCACCTCACGCCAAAAGAATACGAGATTCTGTACTTCCTTATGCTCAATGCAGGACGCGCGGTCACCTACGGCAAGCTGCTTACTGCAGTGTGGGGCACGGAGTTTCGAGACGAAGTCGACTACGTAAGAACGTTCGTTCGGCAGTTGCGCAAGAAGATTGAGGATGATCCTTCGAACCCTCGTTATCTATTGACAGACGCCTATGTAGGCTATCGCTTTGTGGAAAGCTTGCCTTCGAGTGGGGCTGAAGCGGAGTAAATCGCGGTGCAGGGCGATCCTGGCCACCGTCATGAGAGTTCGACTAGCGAGGGCGCGAGAGCGCAACCTATGCTCGACGGCGATGGACGACGGATGGGGACATAAAGGTCTCGGAGTACAGGTATAAGTTCCCCAGAGAGCTAGCGATCTCACCCACCCCTGTGCGGATCACGAAAAGAAATGGTCGGCCCTACCAAACGATTTTAGTACTTTCGCGGTTACTGATGGTGGCGGAAACGCCTCATTGAAGCGGTTGGCGGGACTCGTTCACGTCGAGATGCCCGTTCTCTCCGACGCGGAAATTGGGTGGATTCTGGTGCTTGGGAAGTTGGGAATAATCGCCGAAGATAATCACTAGGCGAAGGACAATCTGCGGAACCAGTTACTCGAATTTTCCCTTTAGACTGAGTGGCGTGCGGGAATTTCGCGCAGCAGTTCATCCAACCGCTCGATGAGCTGCTGCTGCACCATGGCATGCTCCGGTCTCCCAAACAGGTTGTTCGTTTCGTTGGGATCGCTGGCCAAATCGTAGAGCTCCCACTCCTGCGGATCTTGCGTATACCACTGGATCAGCTTGTGGGTCTCGGTGCGTACGCCGCGATGCGGCTTCACGTTCTCCCATCCTGGATATTCGTAGTAATCGTAGAGCCAATCCCTGCGCCACGGTGCGGAGCCCGGCGCCGCAACCTCCAGCAGGCTACGGCCCTGCATTCCCGCTGGGGCTTTTATACCGCAGAGATCGAGCATTGTCGGCGGCAGGTCCACGTCCAGCGCCATTTCAGGTCTCACCTCGCCCTCCCTCACACGACGAGGGTAACGCACCATCAGAGGAACCCTGATAGAAGGCTCATGCATAAGGCGCTTATCAAACAGCCGCCATTCGCCAAGGAAATAACCGTGGTCGGAGCTAAAAACAATGGCTGTGTCATCCGTGAGCCCACGCTGGTCCAGCCATTCGAGCACGCGGCCGATGTTCTGGTCGACGGCAGTCAGGCCAGCGTAGTAATCCTTGCACAGCTCCTCGAGTGAGCGCACGGCATCTCCTGTGTCGATGGTGCCGATCTTGTTGTCTGCCTCCACAAACGGTTTCGGTTTTCCGGGATAGCCGCGAAGGTCATCGTCAAAGGTGGCCGGCTTGGGGATGGGCACACCGTTGTAAGCATCGAGCAGCCGACGCGGGCGGAAAAACGGAGCGTGAGGTGTCTGATACCAGAGGTTCAGGCAAAACGGTTCATTGCCCTTAAGCTGATCCAGCCACGCCAGCGCGCGGTCGGTCACAAGATCGTCAGCGTAACCGCGGTAGGTCTTCTCCGGGCCGATCGTGCCGGCGATGCCCTCGGCGAACTTGGGTTTGTAATAGTTCGTCACCGGGGCGTTGAAACCGAAGTAGTAGTCCCAGTAGCGTTCCTTGAGGCCGTTGCGTACATGCACCTTGCCGAGCATCGCAGTTCGATAGCCCTGCTCGCGCAGCAGGTCGGTCCAGATCGGGATGTCTGCAGGCAGCGGTGTATTCAACAGCTTGTTGTCCAGAGCGCCGGAGGTGCGCGACCACAAGCCGGTCATCACCGTGGCGCGTGCGGGTGCACAAAGGGCGTTGGTGCAGAAAGCATTTGTGAAGCGCGTTCCCTCACGGGCAATGCGGTCCTGATTGGGAGTGCGCAAAATCGGATGGCCGGCTACGCTCATGCAATCTGCGCGCTGACCCTCGGTATAGACAAAAAGCAGATTGGGTTGCGAGCGAGCAGGTGTCGTGGCCTTCAGTGGCAGTGACGAAGCGAGCGCCGCTCCTGTGGCTGTTTGCAGAAAGGTGCGACGGTTGAGCAGATCGGTCATTCCGATGGAATCCACTTCGTGCGGCTGCGTTGGTCACACCGCGCTCCAAATTCGTCTTCACAAAGCATCATCGTTCGGTGCCGGAAGAGTAGCAACGTTAGGGACGTTGCGTTTGCGGAACTGAGCGACGTCGGGGAGAAGAATCAGCGGGTTATGGCGATATGGCCAGGCCGCGAAGACGACGGAAAGAACGTTAGTTAACTACTTGGCATCGCCTCTTCCGCGGTCATGTCTAGGGCTTGCGAGTGATTCGCACCGCTACTGGAGTAACGCTGACCGGAACATCCTGCCTCGCCTGAATGCGCAGCAGAACCTGCCAGGAATCGGGGAAGTTGTTGGATCCTGCAGCGGCACGAAGCTGCTGGTATACAGGCTTCATCCGATCCGGGTCGCTGAAAAATTCACCAACGCCTGCTGTACCCGCGCTGCTCAATCCGGCCAGCACTAAAATCCGCGTGCCGGAAGGAGACTGCGTCATCCAGATAAGACCGTAGTCCTCCAGCACATCGCCTGCGCGGCTTTTGGAATAATCGGTCTGCTCGCCGGGCAGCGGATGAGCATTATGGATCGAGTCATAACCAATCGTGAAGTTGGCCGCCGAGAGCGTGTCCTGAACGAACTTGCTCTCGTGGGGAGCTCCGAGGATCACGAGCGGCTCCTGGCGGGCGGTCTCCCAATTAAGGAAGCGCTCCTCGGTGAGTTCGGCAGTTCGGCCTGTCGCCTCGAGAGTACGGGCCAGCCCAAAGGCAGCCTTGGCCTCACCAATGCCGGTGTAGTTGGTGTAGTCCACGAAGAAGTGGTGATAGGGAAAATCGGCCTGATTGTCGTTCGCGCTCTTATTCAACACGGCGGCCATATTCGAAGGAACGGGGATGTCCTTGGGACTTGCACCCAGCGCGGGACCGGGGCTGTTCAGCCCCAGGTAGAGCAACATATGGGGATTGGTGAGAGCAATCTCAGTCTTTCCCGGACCGTTTAGACCGATCGGCCCAAGGAGGTCGTTATAAAAGGAATAGGCACTGTTTGTCTGCACATCGCGTGTGTGCACCATGCTGTGGAACCACCAACCGACGAGTACCGCCAATACCAGTCCCAGGGCATACTGCAGCTTCGGCAGAACGCGTCCGCTTGCTCGAATCGGTGTGGCGGCAGGAGCGGATGGATCGACGCTCGGCGCAGGCGAAGAACTGTGTCCCTGCGGAAGTTCAGAGTGGGGAAGGGAGGAGCTGGACACATGAACACCACCCGCCTGCGCCGGGTCCGGGACGTGTGCAATCGTCGGAATGAAGTCCGGGACATAGGAGCCCAGGGGAAGCGAAATGCGCAGAGGCTGGTCAGGGTGCCGGGAGTAGAACTGGCTTAGCCGACGCCGAACGTCGTTGGCCGTGACGCGCACGATTGCGTCCGTGCTGGTGTTGTAGTCGCTGCGCCGGTGGAAGATCTCCACGCCAAGAAGCCGCTCCTTCAGGCTTCCCATATCACCGGCGAGAGCACGTTCGACGACATGTTGCAGCAGTTCCGAGGCGCGACGGCTTGCGGAGAACTCGTCGCTCGCGAGGACAACGTCAAGGTGCTCGCGGATCTGAACGGCGTCGGGCACCCGGTTTTCCAGCTCTGGGGTATCCACCGTTTCCTGGCGATAGTCTTTGGTCAGCATGCTCCCGACTTGCCCCCGAGTATAACTGCCGCGCCTTCTAACGTGGTTAACGTCCCGTTAACCGTGCCTCTCAAGGTGCCAACCATTAGAGCACCGTTCGCGTTCTATGCTCAACCGTTTCGCACAGCGCTATTGGCGGCCAAAGCCGCCGAACTTCAAGCCTGCCTGCGTCTTCCGCATCCTGGACCGTTGGTTCATTGGCCGCCTGGCAGTTGTGCGAATCAGCCGGGAAGCATGTTTACTGCCAAGTTACACAGCCGAACCGCTCTAACCTAGACCACTTCCAGTGGGACTCCTACTCTGGAGCCGGTTTTTGGGGGTTCCGTGGCAGTAGCGCCAAAGCTCGCATCGACAAACGCGAAGAATCGACCGGGGTTTCAGCGCGGCATCTTGTCTCCGGGACGGAAGCTGCTCCAGGCAGCCAGTGCGATTGGGCTGCTGGGATTCGGTGTCGTCCATGCACAGCAGCCCCCAGAAGCAGGGCCTTACCTGGCGCATCTGGTGGCGGGCGGCCCGTCATTGACCAAGCCGCTGCCAAAAGAACTTGCCGGCACGGTCGCCCGGACCGAAGAGCTGTGGGTCCGGACGGACACGCCGGACGCAGACGCGCTGATCGCGGGCATAGGCGATCCAAATTCATCGGCGTGTTACTTCCAGCTTCAGCAGGGACATCCGGGGATTGGCTCGGCTGCGGGTGCCTCGCTCGTTGCAACAACGTCCCTGACTCCAAACGCGTGGCATCTATTGGCCCTCAGCGATGACGGCCAGATCATGACGCTTTATGTAGATGGAACCGCGGAGGGAACGGCTCACTCTCCAAAGAGCGACCTGACCCCGGAAATTGAGCTCGCACCTGATCCGGTCGGCGATGCGGCACGCTTCAGCGGTGACATCGGAGGCTTCTGGGTAAGGGAAGGGGCGAAATCCGCTGCAAAGATTGCGCACGATTTCGCGACGCCACCGGATTTCGATGCGCAGCTCCGCGAGGAAAACGCCAAACCTTGGCCAGTTCAGACCAAGCAGCAGGTGGGCTATCGCGAACCGCAGGACCCCGATCTGATGCCGCACGGTGCTGCGCCTGAGCCTCCGGACCCCGATCCTCTGCCCCCGCCCGAACCCACATTAAAGCAAACACGGGCCGACGCGTGGGAAATCGCCGCGAACTGGCGACTCTATTCCAACGCGGACAAGTCGATCCCGACGGATGCTGGAGCGAAGATTTCTGTGCCGGGCTATCTGAGCGGTCTTGCGAAATCCTCTGAGGCCAAATGGATAGTAGCAACCGTGCCCGGCACGGTGCTTACCACGCTCATTGATCGCGGCGTATATCCGGACCCGGACTTCGGGTTGAACAATCTGGCCATCCCGGAGTCGCTAAACAAACATGACTATTGGTACCGGGTGGAGTTTGCCGCACCCGCTGCACGCGCAGCAGGCCGGCGCTTCACACTCCATTTTGGAGGCATCAACTACACCGCGGACGTTTGGCTCAATGGACACAATCTAGGCGAAATGCAGGGTGCCTTCGAGCGCGGGGTCTTCGATGTAACTGGATTCCTGCACGCAGGCTCGAACGCATTGGCGGTCCGGGTCGCCCCGCCGCCCCATCCGGGCATCCCGGCTGAGCAGTCGATGAAGGATGGTCCGGGTTACGACGGCGGTCTCATGCTGATCGACGGCCCGACCTTCGTCGACACCGAGGGATGGGACTGGATGCCTGCGATTCGCGACCGCGACACCGGCATCTGGCAGAGCGTCAGCCTCGAAGAAACGGGAGCCGTAACGCTGGGCGATCCGCAGGTCGTCACGCGCTTGCCATTACCGGACATATCTACCGCAGACGTCGACATCAACGTGCCGGTCCATAACGAGGGAAATGTAGCGCGTACTATTGCGCTCCAGGCCGCGTTCGAAGGCGTTCAGGTGCACACGACGATCACCGTGCCACCCGGCCTCACGACACTCCATCTGACCCCGGACCACTTCAGTGCCTTGCACCTTTCGCATCCACGCCTGTGGTGGCCGAATGGTTACGGCGACCCCAACCTTTATCACCTGCACCTCACGCTCTCCGCCGCGGGCGCTGTCTCTGACGAGCGGACCGTCACGTTCGGTGTGCGCGAAGTCACTTACGAACTCACGCTCTTCGACCACACCGGCCACCTTCGCCGCGTGGAGGTGGATCCCACTCTCGCGCTCGGCAAGAGCTACGATCCTGTCGACGTCCGCCACGAAGACATGCGGCAGACCGCAACAGGATGGGCTTCGACCATCGACCGCGCCGCGGAGAACACGCCTGCCGTGCATCCGGTGACAGATGAGCCAGAACTCACCGACCTTGTGATCAAGGTGAACGGTGTACGCATCGCGGTACGCGGCGGGAACTGGGGCATGGACGACATGCTTAAGCGCGTCAGCCGCGCGCACCTTGAACCCTACTTCCGGCTGCATCGCGAAGCGCACCTGAACATGATCCGCAACTGGGTGGGCCAGAACACCGAACCGGTCTTTTACGAGCTTGCCGACGAGTACGGCCTCATGGTGTGGAACGACTTCTGGGGATCCACCCAGAATTACAACGCTGAACCAGGCGACCCGGAGCTGTTTGTCGAGAACGCGCGAGACACCGTGCGCCGCTATCGCAATCACCCTTCCATCGTGATCTGGTGCGGGCGCAACGAAGGTGTTCCGCCGCCTGTGCTCAACGAAAAACTGATTCGCATGTTCCACGAGGAAGACGGCACGCGCTTCTACTCGCCGAGCTCGAATCAGGTGAACCTGCGCCCGAGCGGACCATATCACTGGGTCGACCCGACTCTATATTTCAGCAAGTTAAATCGTGGCTTCTCGGTTGAACTCGGCATCTCGTCCTTTCCGACGCGCGAGGCGTTCGAGCATACGGTTGCTCCTTCAGACCGCTGGCCTGTCAGCGATGCATGGGCATACCACGATTGGCACCAGAGCGAAGGTGGTAACACGCATGAACTGATGCACCAGTTATCGCTGCAGCTTGGGGCGTTCGACTCGCTCCAGGAGTTCGAGCGCCGCATCCAGCTCTTCAACTACGTCGATCACCAGGCGATCTATGAGGGCATGTACGCGCACCTGTGGAAGCCGAACAGCGGTCGCATGATCTGGATGACGCAACCGGCCTGGCCCAGCACGATGTGGCAGATGTACAGCTCGGACTATGACACGCAGGCGTCGTTCTATGGCATCCGCAAGGCCAATGCGCCGCTGCACATACAAATGGATCTCTCCGACCACACAGTGGATGTCGTCAACACGACGCGTGATGCTGCGCGCGGTCTGCATGTTCATGCGCTGGTCGTGTCGCCGGAGAACGAGACGTTGGTATCTAAGGACGTAAGCGTTGACGCTTCAGCAAACGTTACCACGCCGATCTTTCTGCTCCCTATCGACGACCTCTTTGAGAAGCACCCGCTGGTGTTTGTTCGGTTGGAGTTGCGCGACGCGTCGGGCGCGCTCATTGCCGACAACTTTTATTGGGTTGCGAAAGAACCTGCCGACAACCGCGCGCTGGATAAACTCGCTCCGGCTTCGGTGAACAGCAGCGTAAAGTCTGCAGCTGACGCGGAAGTCCAAAGTGGAAGAGAGAAGGTATGGCGCGTGCATCTGCGCAATACCGGTACCGATGCGGCTATCGCGCTCAAGCTGACATTGCTTCACCCCGATGGCACGCGCATCCTTCCTGCGTACTACAGTGACAACTATTTATCTCTGCTGCCGGGCGAAGAGCGAACCGTCACCATCCAGGCTCCTGTGGACGCGGCAGGCACCGGCAGCGCGCATGTATCCCTGCGCGGCTGGAATTTCCCCGAACAGCAAGTGCCACAGAATGCTGCGCCATTTCAAGAGAACAGCGCCCACGCGGGCGCAATTGCGACGCCGCATGGCAACGATATCCACGCATCAATTCATGCGCAATGAAAGCGAAGTTATTCAACCCGAAGAGCAGAAAGCCGAACGAAGACTTGAGGAGGAGTGCCATGCCACACCAGGAACCGAAAAATCTGAACGGATCGCGCAAGGTGTTTGGAGAGCAGACGACGCTGGCGCGGAGAGGCCGCCTCTCTTTGCCCCTCGCCCTTCTTCTTCTTCCGCTTCTGCTGCTCGTGCAGCCATTGTCGCTGCACGCGCAGAACAACGCCGGATTGACCGGAAGGGTGGCGGACCCATCGGGCGCCGCCATCCCGGGCGCGCAGATTACTTTGGCGAATGAAGCCACTGGGATCAAGACGCATGTCGCTGCATCCTCAGTGGGACTCTATACCGTGCCTCTGCCGGCTGGAACGTATGACATCACGGTGGAAGCGACCGGTTTTCAAAAGTTTGAGCAGACGCATGTGATTGTTGAGGTCGGCGCTCAGGTGACCAACAATATCAAGCTCACGGTGGGCGCAATCAGCCAGACAGTGGAGGTGTCATCGCTTAATTCCATCCATATGGATACCACCGATCCTCAGCTTGACTCGATGCTGCCGGATGAGGAAGTGACGGACCTTCCGCTTGAGATCAACGGCAACATGCGCCAGATCACCAGCTTTGCCACCTTGGCGCCGGGCGTCAGGTCCGGCTCCTATGGCAGCGTGACGGTGGAAGGCGGCGCGCCATCTCAGATCAACTCGGCGGGAAACTACTACAACGGCCTGCAGATTGACACCGCCTCCGACATCAACTCGGACCCGCCGTACGAAATGGTGGACCAGTTCCGCGTCATCCGCAACGCCTTTTCGGCGCGGTACGGCATGGTGCAGGGCGCGGTCGATTACAACATGCGTTCGGGCACCAACAAGTTGCACGGCGATGCCTTTTTCATCGATCGCAACAGTGTCTTCGACTCGGCTGGATTTTTCCCCTCGAACTTCAACAGCGCCGGCCAGGCGATTGCGCCGGTGGATCAGGAGACAGACTGGGGCGGCACTCTCGGCGGTCCCGTGGTTCTGCCCAAGCTCTACAACGGCCACGACAAGACCTTCTTCCTGGTAAGCCTCGACATCTTCAACAAGAACCAGGGTTTGGCGTCCTTCGGCACGGTTCCCACAGCGGCTGAGAAGCAGGGCGACTTCAGCGGCTATGTCAACTCAAAGGACCAGGTGATTCCCATCTACGATCCGCTGACTGGGAAGCAGTTCATGGGATGCAACGGCAACCAGCCGAACGTGATCTGCCCCAGCCGCATCGACCCTCTGGCGAAATCGTTGCTGCAGTACATTCCCGATCCCAATTCTCCAGGAACCAACTTCGGGATGGACAGCAATGAAACCTCCGCGGTCAAGTCAGTTCCATTCCAGACGCAGGCTTATGGCGTCACCATCAATCACCAGATCTCGCCCAGCCAGAATGTTGCGTTCACCTGGTGGCGCAATCACTATTACGTAATTCAGGAAGAAAGCGTTACTAACGGGTCGTTCAATACTTCCACCGCCATCGTTGGCCCCAGCAATCCTCTGAGCCCCGAGCAATGGGGCGTTGATACCGCCAACGTCTGGCTCGCGAACTACTCCAAGACCTTCAGCTCCAACCTGGTGATGACGGCCGGTGTCGCTGCACAGAACAAGATGCAGAACTACCAGAACAGCAACACCCCTAGCTTCCCCGGAGTCGTCAATGGCCCCGCCTATATCAGCTTCAACGGGCAGAACGCACCCACCAGCTTTGGCAACGGCAACGGCCAACACATTCAGAACTACGTGGACAACATCGGCTGGAACCTGTTCAACAATTGGATGTGGAACAAGGGCCGGCATACGTTCAACATCGGCGGCGAATACCACCACTACTACGCGACCAGCCTCAGCAACTACGGCGCCGGCCACTTCGCCTTCAGCCAGGCCGAAACTTCGACCATTCCCTCCGATCCGAACTTTTCCCAGTACGGCAGCTCATTCGCTAGCTTCCTGCTGGGCTTGCCCGATTCCGCGGGCCGCACGGCGTCAACCACTACCGCCATCAACACGAACGCGATTGCCGCGTACATCCAGGACGATTTCAAGATCACGAACAAGCTGACGCTGAACGCCGGGCTGCGCTACGACCTGATGATGCCGTACACGCTGGCCGCGAACAATAATGTGTTCCTGGCCCCCAACACCCCGAATCCCGCAGCCGGCAACCTGCCCGGCGCCGCCACGGAGTATGGCAACTGCCAGGGCTGTGCCGGTTATAACCAGATAGCTATTCACGGTCTGTACTTTGCTCCGCGCCTGGGCTTCGCCTATAACATCGACAGGAACACGGTGATTCAGGGCGGATATACCCTTACCTACCTCGGTTACGGCGGCGCTTACGGCCAGGGCGAAGGCGCGTACTCCGGGCCCACAAACATGGCCGGACTGCTGGGTGGCAGCTATACCCTGAACTCGACCGGAGGCAACACCTCCTCCTATGGCCAGTGGGACAACCCGGCCACCGGCACGGCCAATCCGATCCCCACCGTAAATCCCACGCCCTTCAGCCCGGGATTGGGCGTTGGGCAGACGATCTACTATCTGGATTACAACAAGAATGGCGAGGCGCCGATGCTTCAGATGTGGAGCTTGAGCGTTCAGCGTCAGATCCCCTGGCACACGATGCTGACCGTCGACTACACCGCGAACCGGGTCACGCATCTGTCGGGCTATAACCGCAATCCTATAAGCCAACCCAATCCTTCGGTGCTGCAGTACGGAACACTGCTGACACAAAACATCAACTCGGCCGCAGCCAAGGCGGCCGGCTTCACCCCTCCGTACGCGAACTTCGCGGCGCAGTTCGGCGGCGGTGCCACCGTCCTTCAGTCATTGAAACCCTTCCCGCAGTACTCCAACGTGGCGCGCGTGTGGGATCAGGCAGGTACTACTTACTTCAGCGCCTTCCAGATTCAAGCCGATAAGCATCTGTCGAACAACATTAACTTCCTGGCCAATATCGAACTGCCGAGGCTCTACGACAACCTCATCACAACTGTGAACAAGTACAACCAGGCGCCGGAGTGGGGTGAGGACTCGACCGGCTCGTTCGAATCGAAGCTAGCCCTTCTCTATCAGCTTCCCTTCGGTCCGGGCCAGCGCTGGCTGAACCGGGGCGAGACGGGCCGGTTGCTGGGCGGATGGCAAGTATCGGGCATTCTTACCTACAACAACTCCCAGCCACTGGCGATCACGCAGAGCGGAGGAAGTCCCTTGAACGGCAGCAACCGGCCTAACTTCAATCCCGGTGTTCCGCTCTGGTCAGGGAACTACGGTCAGATTACGCAGTTCTTCGAGGGCAAAGGGCCGGCGCCGTTATTGTTCAGCACCGGCGCGTGGAGCCTTACTGCGCCCACTAATAGCCAGTATGTGTTGGGCAACGCCAATCGTGTTTATAACGCGGTTCGCGGTCCGTGGTACCCAGTGGAGAATCTGAGCGCGAAGAAGCTGTTCCGTATCACGGAAGGGACTTCGTTCACCGTGCGGATGGACTACTTCAACGCGCTCAACCGCGTCCAGGCTCCCTTCCCAACTACGACGCTCGGTTCTTCTAACTTCGGCCAGGTCACCTCGAAGTTTTCGCCCGCCAACCGTCAGGGACAGATCGAGGCCACCTTCAACTTCTAATCACATCGCGATGGTATTGAAGAACCGCATCACACTGCGGTTTCCCCAATGAGCTCGGGAGACAAATTCCGGCCAGGCCGCAGGCACATTACTTGACTTCGTACGCCCGTCCCATCAGATTCGAAACTCAGCGACTCGTTGCGAGAACCGACCCCGCCTTAGAATTTCCGGCAGCGAGGGAACCCGCGTAATCGCTGATTTTAGAAATGGTCGGGGCGATTGGATTCGAACCAACGACCCCCTGCTCCCGAAGCAGGTGCGCTACCAGACTGCGCTACGCCCCGAACCTGTTGATCTTGCCGGAGAGATGCGCGAAAGAGGATCAGCGCTCGCCGGCTAAGAAGCCCGCGTCCGACTCAATCAGTCTAACAGAAACCCGAAGGTCCGAGTTGTTGGGCAGTTCGCTAACTCTTTTTCGAGGATTGCGGCATTGGAGTTGCAGGTGAAGGCTTAATTCCCTTGGCCTGTATCGAAGTTGCAGGTGATGGTTTGCCCTTCATCTGTAAAGCTGTAGTGGTTGCTTTTGGCTTAGTTTGCGCCGAGCTCGGTTCCACCGCCTTGCTTTGCACCGGAGTCGCAGGCGACGGCTTGACAGCTTTGGTCTGCATCGGCGTGGAAGGGGAAGGCTTCGCCGTCGTCCGTTGTCCGGCTGTGGGTTGCGCAGGCATCGGAGTCGCCGGCGAAGGCTTCTTGCGGGTGCCCGGTTTTGCGCCTGTTCCCGAAGGTGCGGAACTCGAAGGCCCTGACCTTCCAGCAGCAGGCGGATTCACACGCGGAGCCTCCTTCAGTGGTGCGGAAAATCTTCTAGGCGCGGTTCGCCGTGGCTGGTAGTGCGAATTCGAGTGTCTGTTTGCGCCCGGTACACCATACGCCTGTCCATGACGAACGATCGAACTTTCGTCGAAAGTCTGCGAGTTCGAGCCGTCGAAGTGTGCTCCGGGGGGCACGAGCGTGTTGGTGACGAACCGTCCCGGCATCGAGCCCGTGCGAAGCTCAATGCGCGAGCTGTCGATCCCTTTCTCCTGCACCAGATACTGTCGCGCGTTCAGTGCACGTTCTGCGCCTGCTTCCGGATGCTCGTTGGCGGAAGAGTTGCCGACCATCACGAGCTTCGCACCCGATTGCTGCTGCATCGTCAGCGCGATGTCATCGAGACAGCCCTTCGCCTCATTATCGACGCGTTCCGGACGGCGGTGATCGCGTTCGAAGGTGATGTGGCAGAGATCCTGCGTCTCCGCAACTGTCGGCGTCGGCGGCGTGGTGAGAGTTACCTGCGTGTTCGACTGCGCGGTCTGGCCAAGATCGTCCACGACGTTACACGTGACCGTAATTGTTGTTGCCTGAAGTCCGGCGGTCGAGAGCTTCGCTGTCGGGCCGGTCGCAGTGATCTGGCCGGCACTCGCGCTGTACGAATAGGTGAGCGGACGATTCTGTGGACTGGTTCCAGTCGTGCTGATGTCGATAGTCGTTCCTGCCGTCGCGCTTGATGGAGTCGCGGAGCAGGTCAGTGTCGGCGGTTCGAACGGCTTGATGGTGAACGGCGTGGTGCATGAGGCCTGCTGCCGCGCCTTCATGCCCTGAACGACGTGCGCGCTGACCTCGTACTCGCCCGGCGCAAGTCCGGTTGTATCGATCGTCGCCTGCGCTTGGTCGGGTTTCAGCTTGCCGCCGTTGGTCTTCCACGTGTAAGCCGCGGGCCGCTTCGCATCGAAGTTGATGGACGCTGCAGTGACAGTAATCACATCTCCGGGATAACCAACTGCCGGCTCAGCCTTGCAACCTACGTCGAGCGCCTTCGCCGCAGTGACCTCGCCCAGTTTCACGACCAGACCGCCCGAGAGCTTCAGTGCATCGATTTCTCCGAAGCCGCCTTTGACGGCCTCGGGTAAGACCAGCGGACCGTAGACAACCTGGGAGTATTGCCAGTCCGCCTGAATAATCCGAACCGCGAGATGGTCATGGAAGAACGGAGCCGTATAGTCGAGCCCGCCACCGCCTGATACTCCCCATCCCCAGGTCAATGGTTGATTGACCGGCCCGTTGTAACGCTCGCCGCCGCCCAGAGCATGGACAAACGGGATCCATGGACCCAAGGGCACACGAAACACCGGACCAGCTTCTGCGGTGTAAACGAGTTGCGAGCAGCCCTCGCCCACGCAGTTGGGGTTGTAGACCGCATGTTCGCGAACGCCAGAGAAATATCCAGCTTCTGTCGCGACGCCAATGTAACGATTGAAGTAGCCCGTGACGCTTACCGTGCCGTTGGCGTTGTTCACGTCGAAATACTGTTTGGATCCGACGCCGCTGTTGATCGGATGGAAAAACCCGTAGCCGCCGTAGACGTCGACGCGCGAGTCCGGATATTCCGTGGCGCTCTTGCTGGCCTGCGCGCTCATGTTCGCGCTCGCGCCGAGAAGGCTGGCGGCGATTGCGAGATGCGCAATCAGCCTTTGGCGGAATGCGAACATGCGGCGACTCCTTGATGCTCGAGACACGAGCGGCAAAGCACGGCAGGAACTCTCCGGGCAATGTACTGCAGCCATTCTGGCTTTGCACGACAAGTTCCACAAACCTCTGTCGATGTAGACAGTTGTGCAACGGGGGTGTAGTTGCAGTATCACCCGAGCGGACCGTACACTAGCACCATGAAGGGCGTGTACTGCTGCTGCCAGTGCTTCAGCTGTTGTTGTTGCTGATAACGCCCCCGTGCGGGTCGGATCGATGCTTCGCGCGTCTCCTGCCCCTCCTTCACTGAAACCACCAAGAAAACTGGACGTGCGTGCTGGAGATTTCTTCCAGTTGCTTCACATCCATCTCTTTTCCGGAGGCCTCAATGCCTGCCACTGTCAACGAAACCGCGTCTGCGATTGACCAACTTCACCGCAGCAGATTGAACCATCTGCAGACGTTGGAAGCCGAAAGCCTCTACATCATGCGTGAGGCAGTCGCGGAGTTCGCCCGCCCGGTGATGCTCTATTCCATTGGCAAAGATTCCAGCGTGATGCTGCGGCTGGCGCAGAAGGCCTTCTACCCGGGCAGGATTCCGTTTCCACTTCTGCATGTGGACACCAGCTACAAGTTTTCCGAGATGATCGCGTTCCGAGATTCCTATGTGCGCGAGATTGGCGCTGAACTCATCGTCCACCGCAATGAACACGCCCTCGCTGCCGGAGCAAGTCCGTGGACCCTGGGCACGCAGAACTGCTGCGGCGCGCTAAAGACACGATCGCTGCTTGATGCGCTCGAAGCGGGCGGGTTCGACGCGGCGTTCGGCGGAGCGCGTCGAGACGAGGAAAAGAGTCGCGCCAAGGAGCGCGTCTACAGCTTTCGCGATGCGCATGGCCAATGGGATCCCAAAAACCAGCGTCCGGAACTCTGGAGCCTTTACAACTCGCGGCTTCGTAAAGGCGAATCGATCCGCGTGTTTCCGCTGTCGAACTGGACGGAACTCGACATCTGGCTCTATCTCTATGCCGAGCAAATCCCGATCGTGCCGCTGTACTTCGCCGAGGAGCGGTTGGTTGTGAATCGCGCAGGAACACTGACGCTCGTCGATGAAACGACACGCCTGCTGCCACATGAACGTCCGGAAAAGATGAAGGTCCGGATGCGATCGCTGGGCTGCTCGCCTTGCACCGGAGCAATCCGCAGTGAAGCCGACACGCTGCCCAAGATCATCGAGGAACTTATCGGATTCCGTCGCAGCGAGCGCGAAAATCGCGCGATCGACCACGACGAAGAAGGGTCCATGGAGTTGAAGAAGAGAGAGGGATACTTCTGATGATCACGAGTGACAATACGCAGATGCATGCCTCCCGATCAGAGCTTGCGCGTGAACAGGCGTTTCGCTCCTTCCTCGACCGCCATCTCGATCAGGAGATGCTTCGCTTCACAACGGCTGGCAGCGTCGACGATGGAAAGAGCACGCTGATCGGCCGGCTGCTGCATGACACCAGAAGCGTCTACGAGGATCAGCTCGCCTCGATCCGCGCGAGTCGCGTAAACCGTTCCGGCGGTGAGCTCGATCTTTCGCTGTTGACCGACGGTCTGCGCGCTGAGCGCGAGCAGGGAATTACGATCGACGTTGCTTACCGCTACTTTTCGACAGCAAAGCGAAAGTTCATCATCGCCGACACGCCCGGTCACGAGCAGTACACGCGCAACATGGCCACGGGAGCATCGACGGCCGACGTCGCGATTGTGCTCATCGATGCAAAGGCCTTCGCCAAGGCTGGGTCGCTGCTTCCGCAAACGCGTCGGCACACCTACATCGCCAGTCTTTTGCGCATCCCGCACGTCGTAGCTGCTGTCAACAAGATGGATCTGGTCGGTTATGACGAGAGAGTGTTCGAACAGATCCGAACCGAATATCTCGATCTGGCCAGCAAGTTGCAGCTGGGCAGCGTCGAATTGATTCCAGTTAGCGCGCTGGCCGGCGATAACGTTGTCGAACCCTCGACCGCAATGAGTTGGTATAGCGGGCCTACGCTACTCGAGTACCTCGAAACTGTACCGCTCCAGATCGTCCCGGCAGCCGCTGAGCCGCTTCGCTTCCCGGTGCAACTCGTGGTGCGGCCCGACGCCGAATTTCGCGGCTTCGCCGGCCGCGTAGAACGCGGCGAGCTTCGCGTCGGCCAAATAGTTCGCGCGCTACCGAGCGGCCGAACAACTCGCGTCAGCAGCATCGTGACGTACGATGGCGAACTCAAGCAGGCGCGAGCAGGGCAGAGCGTCACCTTGACGCTGGAAGACGAGATCGATCTCAGCCGTGGAGAGATGCTCGCCGATGGAGATGCCGAGCCTCCGGCGAAAAGCAATGTATTCCGCGCAAGCCTCGTCTGGATGCATGAACAGCCCATCATCGCCGGTCAGAGTTATCTGCTCAAGCACACGACGCGTGTTGTGCGTGCGACGGTACGCTCGATCATGTATCGGGTCGATGTTGTGACTGCCGAGCATCGTTCTGCCTCGAAGCTACAGATGAACGACATTGCGGAAGTCGAAATCGAGACGAATTTGCCTCTCTTCTTCGACAACTACGAAGACAGCCGCTCGACCGGTTCGTTCATCCTGATGGATCCTCTGGCGAACGCGACGGTCGCGGCAGGCATGATCTCCGCCTCTGTCGACATTGCCACACCGGAGAAACCCTCGACAGCGAACCCCGCATTCATCTGGTTGCGTAATGACCACGAGTTGCTGGAGCGCGTCTTGAATGGATTTTCGGAAACGCACAAACTCGCAGTCGATATCGACGATCCTCTCATTCCAGAGTCATCGCTTCCAGCCGTAGCGCGAGCGCTCCAACTCGCGCAAGTCGCCGCGCTCACTGCGCGCGAAGACCTGAAACCGGACACCCTTGAGGCCATCAGAGATATTGTCGGCGATGCGTTGATCGACAATGAACAGCATCTTGAAAACTGGCTTACGGAGCGGCCATGAGCAACCTGGTATTGAATCCAGCTGTGGACACGGAACAATTAACTGCGGCTCAACTCGCTGATGAAGCCGTTCGAGCGTCCGGCGGCCGCGACGTCTGCCTTACAAGCAGCTTTCAGACTGAGGACATGGTGGTTCTCCATCTACTTCGTCAGCATCTGCCCGACGTTCCCGTGATCTTTCTCGAAACCGGCTATCACTTTGCCGCTCTCCTCGAATATCGTGATCGCCTCGTTCATGACTGGAAACTGAACCTCATCAACGCCGTCCCGTCCAACACAATCGCGCAGCACGAAGCGCAGTTCGGTTTGCTGCACGTAATCAATCCCACGCATTGCTGCCAGATCCGGAAAGTAGAGCCCCTGATGCGCTCACTCGAACCATACGCGTGGTGGTTTACGGGTCTACGTCGCGAACAATCACCAACCCGTGCCAACCTGAAGAAAACTGAGGATCATCGCCTGCCCAGTGGAAAACAGATGAAGAAAATCAGTATCCTTGCCGACTGGACCTGGGATCGCGTCGAGGCCTACGCAAGAGAGCATGACATTCCGCGGCTCTCGCTCTACGATGAAGGTTATTCGAGCATCGGATGCGAGCCATGCACCGCGCGGCCTGCTGCTGGAGCGGATCCTCGCAGTGGTCGATGGGGCGGCAGAAAGCTTGAGTGCGGCATCCATACCTTCAGCGAGCGGGCTTAAACGACGGAGTCAACAATGCGCGAACGGCGATCCATCGTGGAACAGTGGCAGCAAGGACCAGCCGCTGCTCTTGTCACGCTCGTCCGCGTTGAAGGCTCAAGCTATCGGCGTCGCGGCGCACGCCTGCTGGTGCGCGCGGACGGCAGCAGCACAGGCTCGATCTCCGGTGGCTGTCTGGAGGCTGAGGTCGCCCGCAAAGCCGCATGGGCTGCACGCAACGGCGCTGTCGTAGAGCGCTTTTCGACAGTGTTCGACGATACCGAAGACATGCCATATGGCTTGGGCTGCGGCGGCACGCTCGATCTGCTCATCGAACCGGTTGACACTCCGGAAGCCGCGGCTCTTCTGAACGCGATGAGCGAATCCCTCACCGGACTCCGCCGCAACGTTGTGACGTGGCTCCCTGCGAACGGCCAGTCTCTCCGTCGCGCCATTTATGACGAATCCGGAACGGTTGTCTTCGAAAGCTCGGGCAGTTCATCAGACCGTCCGCTGTTCGACGAATGGCTCGAGCCTCCTCAGCGGCTCCTGCTCTTCGGCGCCGGTGATGATGCGCAACCGATCTCCCAGCTTGCTTCACTCATGGGCTGGCGAACCTTCATCTTCGATGGCCGGCCGCAACTCGCGCGCCGCGAACGTTTCCCGGCCGCCGAAGCCATCTTCGCCTCCAGCGACTTCACGAGGGTTTTGCCGCAATCTGACGATGCTGTGGTCATCATGGCTCACAGCTACGAACAGGATCGTGCGTGGTTGAGCAGTATTCTGCCATATCAGCCGCGTTACATCGGCCTGCTTGGCTCGCGACACAGGAGTTCGCTGCTTCTGAGCGAAGCTGCTTCGACACTTGGTTGGACCGTGGATCAGGCATGCCAAAACGTCTTCGCGCCAGTAGGACTTGATCTCGGCGGTGACGGCGCTGAAGCAATCGCGTTGGCGACCATCGCTGAAATTCAGGCATGTTGCCAGGGAAAGCTTGGTCATTCGCGACGCATGACGCCGGAGATCGTTGCCGATCAGATAGCCAGAGGCGGGGCCGCACGATATCTTCAGGCGCAGTGTGCGCTGTGAGCATCGCAGCTGTTGTCCTGGCAGCCGGGGCATCACGCAGGCTAGGGCGTCCAAAGCAAAACATCGTACTCGACCGAGAGACGCTGCTTCAGAGAACCGTCAGGCTGTCACGCGAGGCTGGGCTCTCTCCAGTCTTCGTCGTCGTGCGCAAAGAAACCGAATACGCCGAAATCGCACCCTCGCCGAACCTGATCGTGGTCGTTAACCACGAGGCCGAAGAAGGCATCGCGTCTTCAATTCGTTCTGGAATCGCAGCCGCCGCACGGTACGATCTGGCGGGTACGGTGATGCTCGCATGCGATCAGCCAGCGCTTCGCGCGACCCACCTGCGCGCCCTCGCTGAAGATCAGCAACGCTTATCGGCTTCTGCCTATGCCGGTTCCCTTGGCGTTCCCGCGTACTTTCCTGTCAGTCTCTTCTCATCCCTGCTGCAGCTACACGGTGATACCGGCGCACGCAGTCTGCTGAAGAACGCGCATGCGATCGAAGCAGAAGAGCTCAGCCTGGATATTGATACAGAAGACGACCTGGGCATTGCGCGCGCTCTGTTCGAGACGCCAGGCGATCGCTAAAACGAGAGCTGCCGAAGAAATTCTTCCAGCAAATTTGCCGCGACCACGTTGCGATACATTGCCGTCGAACGAATATCATCGATCGGCTTCGACTCGCGAGTCAGCGCCGCGCGTCCAGCTCTAACTGTCTCCTCGAGGTCTTTCGCTGCCAGAGAGCGACCTCGCAGCGCATCTTCCACCTCAGTGCAGCGAAGAGGACGGTCGGCCAGTGAAGCGGCCCCAATGCGAATCTCTTCGATCTTCTGTTGCTGAACCAGAGCGATACACGCCAGCGCGGTCTTCGAAATCGCCTGTGCGTTGCGAGTTCCGACTTTGCGGATGTATTGTCGCCATTCGCTGTAACGGCGCGGCACGCTTACCGAGTACAGAATCTCATCCGGCTCAAGCTGCATTTTCTTGTAGCCAAGATGAAACGCGCTGTAGGGGATTATTCTCTCACCACGAACACTCAGCAAAGTCACCGTCGCATCATAGGCAAGCAATGCTGGCGGAGTGTCGGCGGCGGGTGATGCATTACAGATGTTGCCGCCGATCGTCCCGCGGTTCTGGTTCGCAATCGAGCCCGTCCAGGATGCCGCCTGAACCAGCAGTGGAAGCTCCCACGCGATCGTCTCATTCCTGCGTATATCCGTGAACGTAGTTCCAGCGCCTATCTGTAATGCGCCATCGCTCACCCGGATGAAGCGCAGCTCATGCAGATGCTGAATTGAAATAAGAGACCGCGATTCAAGCCTGCCCGTATTCAAGGCGACCATCAGCTCGGTCCCACCTGCGATCAACGCGTGACGTCCGCGCTCGAAGGCAATCTGCGCGAGCGCAGCTTCAAGAGTTGGCGGCGCGCTCAGGTCGTACCCGGCAACATCAGAGCGCATTCTGTGCCTCGGCAGCCCTTTGCACGGCTTGAAAAATCCTCATATATCCCGTGCAGCGACACAGATTTCCCGCAAGCCCTTCCTGAATCTCCTCAAGCGTGGGGTTCGGACGTTGATCCAGCAGATGTTGCGTCGCCAGAATCATGCCCGGTGTGCAAATACCACACTGCGCTCCACCGTTTTCAAGGAAACACTGTTGGATCGGATGCAGCCGTCCCTCCGTCGAAACGCCTTCAATCGTGCATAAATGCGTACCATTCGCCTGCAGCGCCGGAACAAGACACGAGTTCACGAGTTCCCCGTTCATCAGCACAGCGCAAGCCCCACACTCGCCTTCGCCACAGCCTTCCTTGGTTCCAGTCAGGTGAAGGTCCTCACGCAACACGTCCAGCAATCGTTTCATCGGAGGGACGTCGATTCGGTGCTGATCACCATTCACCATCATTTGAATCTGAACCGTCATGCGTTCACCTCAGGCAGAAACTCACCCAGCCTTTCAGGATCAAGATCCTCGCTCCCACCATGTCCAGGATCAGTAAAGCTGTGCGCCTTCTCGAAGATGTCCTCCGGCAGAAGAGGAATCGAATCGAAGCTGAGGCCAGTCGCATTTTCAATTGCGTTCAGAATTGCAGGGGCAGGCCCGTCCATCGGCAACTCACCAATGCCCTTTGCTCCGCACGGTCCATGCACGCACGGAACCTCTTCAAAGTGCACATGAATCTCCGGAAGATCCGCACTTGTCGGCATGATGTAGTTTGTCATCTGGTTGTTCATCATGCGGCCGTGCTTCCAGACGCACTTCTCGTACAGTGCATATCCAATTGCCTGCGCCACGCCACCTTCGATTTGGCCCTTCGCAAGCACAGGGTGCATGATCTTTCCGACTTCCTGCAGAGCATCAAAGCGCGCTACCGACGCGCTATACGTATTCAGATCGACAGCGACTTCTGCGACGTAAACCGCCCAGGCATAGGCAGGATACGCATCTCCGTGAAACAGCCCATCGTCCCATTCCACCGGCCGTACGGGCTCATACCGAACAGAGCATCGCAACTCGCCATGAGCGTTCAGGTAAGCCAAAGCAGCTTTCGTAAATTGCTCCGGCGTATGGTCTGCCGGCAGGCCGGATTCGATCCGCAGTTTGTCCAGCAATTGCTTACTCGCACGCTCAACGAGCTTCCCGACCACCATCGCCGTGCGGCTTGCAACCGTGGGACCCGAGTTGGGAACAAGGAACGTATCGGGTTGCGCAATCATCACCTGCTCATACGGAATCTGCAGCGTCTGCGCGGCAACTTGGCACAGAATCGTATTCGTGCCTTGGCCGAACTCCGTAGACGAAACAAGAATCTGCGGCCGCCCATCCGGCAGCAGTTCAACTGCAACCACTGAGTTCAATCGGCGTTCGCCTGAACCGGTAAACCCCGACCCATGCATGAACGCTGCAATCCCTATTCCGCGCTTAATCGCGGATCCGCGGTTCTGCTCGGCAAATCGCGCGAGCTTTGCGTGATAGTCGCTCTCTTCCAGCGCTCGATTGAGCAGGCGTTGCATGTCGACGGGTTCCCCTAACACCTGCCCCGTTGCCGTCTGATCGCCCGTCGTGAGGAAGTTGCGACGCCGCAGTTCTTCCGGCGAGATCCCGACAGCGCGCGCTACCTTGTCCATGTGGCGCTCCAGCGCGAATAGAGACTGCGGCGCACCGAATCCTCGGAACGCTCCGCGCGGCGGTAGGTTCGTCGCCATTGCTTTGGCCCGCACGCGCACATACGGCCACTTGTAAGGTCCTGGAGCGTGAATCGTCGCTCGCGATAGAACGACGGGCGAAAGCGTCGCATATGCTCCTCCGTCGAGAGCAATATCAATCTCGCACGCGAGCAGCTTGCCTTCTTTCGACACTGCCGTGCGGTGACGCGTGCGCGACGGGTGCCGCTTGGTCGTCGCCGCCATATCTTCCGCGCGGTCATAGATCATCTTCACCGGATGCCCGCACTTCATCGCGAGCAACGCCGCGTGCGAGCCGATTACAGACGGAAAATCTTCCTTGCCGCCAAATGCCCCACCCGTCTCTGTCTGAATCACTCTGCACTTTTCTTCCGGCAGACCGAAGACCAGAGTTAGTGCGTGCACCAGGTAATACGGACATTGCATCGATCCGCGCACGCAAACGCTGACAACATCCCCTCTCTCATCCTTCTCGCACTCGGCCATCACGCCATTTGGCTCAATGTAGAGCTGCTCCTGCGCGCCCGTGTGATACTCGCCCTCCACGATGTAATCAGCAGCTTCAAAGGCCCGGGCAAGTCCGTCCTCCGTCTCCTTTGCTTCGCCCGAGTGAAGTACATATTGCTTGAAGCAATTCGCTGTCCCGCCGTAGTCGCTGCCTTCCCAGATAATCCGATCAACGTCGTTGGTCGCTACAGCAGTCTCTGACTCCTCGATCGTGAACACACCCGGCAATTCGTCATACTCGATGCGCACCCCCGCCATGCCCGCAAGCAGCGACGCCTTCTGAGGGTGCGCAAGCAACAGGATCGGCTCCTCAGGATGGTTCACCTTGTTTGCAGCCAGACACGGATGATCTTTCGTCAGATGTACGATCGTGTTTTCGCCGGGAATGTCACTCGCCCGCACAATCGCGAACTGCGACCAGTCAACCTCCGGCGCGAAGTGAATCGCCCGAATCCGGCCGCGAGCAATAGACGAGCGCACCGTCGCGCCGTGCCACATTCCCGGAAGGCTCAGGTCGTCAACGTACTTCGCTTGACCGAGCACCTTCGCCCGCCCCTCTTTTCGGAGAGGCGACGTGCCCACAATGTCATCACGTTCCGGCATAGTTCACGCGGTTCAACGGCTGTAGATTCCGAAAAGGATAGTACGAAAGCCGTGTCTGCGTCACGCCTATGCTTCAGAAGTGGCGAAGCCGAGATCGCGGTTGCGCATCCGCCGCCCGCTGATTTGTAGCTTCAGAAGACCCGCTCGGACGCTCCATCGTCCGCTCAATCGAGCGGCTGACCAGATCACGTGAGCCAAGCCCCACAGCGAGCGACAACGTCAGAACAATCCCGCCGAACAGAATGCCAAACGCAAGACTTACGATGGCGCCGCCGATATGCAGATGGTCCAGCGCCATCGCCGCCGCGAGCACCATCACCAGCCACTTCACTCCGACAGAAAGGATCCGTGCATACTGCAGTTGCGCGTTGACTGCGCTAATGAGAACCGACCGCGCCAGAAAGCGCGCGATCACCGTCCCCGCAAACAGAATCAGGACCGCTCCAATCACATGCGTGAGATACGGCAGCAGAAAGATCGGCATCTGGTTGTCGGCAGAGTAGGAAGCCGCAAACGCCGAGATCCCAACGGCTACACCGACGAGCGTGCAAAGCCAGAACAGCGCGCGTGCGGCCAGTCGTGAGGGCGGCTGATTCGACGTCCACTCGAACAAACTCGCCGGCGTGCCGCTGGCCGGTCCTCTGCTCAGCCGTTCATCAAAACGCGTCATCGTAAGAATCCGCCGAACGACCCCGCCAACAATCGCTCCCACGATCGCAAATAAGATCACTGCCACAAGGAACGCAAGCAGGCCGGGAAGAAAACTGACCAGCACGACCAGCACACGGTGCATGGACTGACGAAGTGCAAATTCAATCTGCTGACCCATCATCCATTCCTTTCCGGACTGCGTATATGCGGCAATACCGCGCTCGAATTGAAGCAGGATTGTCATGGATTAAACCGATCCGGCCAGCGCCAGCGGGCCACAAGGTAAGGCTTCTCGCGTTCGAACGCCGCCGCCGTCTCCTCGCGATGAGTCGCCGCCGTCGCATCGTCCGTCACCGCCCTCAACGTGGAGGCGACCCAGGCGAGGTAAACCGGTGTGAACGCTCCCAGCAAGTGCCCGCGATTAAGAGACCGCAGGTGAAATGCAAGTGCAAAATCATAGACCAGCCGGGCCCAGAGCGCCGGCGCCATCGCAAACGCCTCCGGCTCTGCAATCGAAAGCTTCTTTAGCGCAAGCAGCGATTGCGGCGGCAAAGCGAGCGCCCATATCTCCTGCAGATTCCGGTGGGCCAGTCGGAACGCCTCCACCATGCCCGGCAACTCCTCCGCAAGATCACCATTGCTGCCATTCTTCTGCAGAACAGATGGCTCACGCATTGGTGGGGCGGGCCCACGCGACCGTTGCCAAAACTGGGCCTTCGCTTCTATATCCGCGAAGATGCCTCCCGCAACCGTCACGAAGAGCGTGTTGAAATCCGACGTAGCCGGCGCCGATGGTGCTGGCGCGCCGGAATCGACCTGGCGGACGTTGAATCCTGCCGCTGCGCTCTCCGCGACGGGCCACAGCAGGGCGTCAACCTGAGCCGCAGCTTGGCGCTGAGCCACTGCCGCCATACGTTCCACCATGCGGCGCGACATAGCCGCATCCATCGGCAGCGGGAATCGAATGTTCGCCGCGAACAGTGCTCGTGTCAGCGGGTAAAGCAGTGCTGAGGTTACCAGCCCATCATGGGCTCCCAGTGAATACGACGGCACAGCCAGGTCACTGCCTGCTGCAAGCCTGTCCGCCATCTCGCGGATCGTCCTGACCGGCAACGCGGCAACATCGCCACCCAGCAGAAGCACCTGCGCCGCGTCGTGCCGCTGCACCAACTCGTTCGCAGCCATGTAGTCGCCTGCGGTCAGCACCCAGTCACTCCGCACGCGGGTTCCATCAAACACTGTTAGCGGAAGTGCCTGTCCGAACTCGGGCTCCTCAATATCTGGAGAAGCGATCAACACCTCATCCGGCCTGAATACCGTCGCAAGATCCGCCAGCAGTCCCGATAACACATCGTCCGGCAGCGAGGGCACACACAACAGCAGGCGTGGCGAATCGCCCGCCGGTGGACGCTGCTCAGCAGCTGCTTGTGGTGAAGCGCCGAACCCTTCGATGCTGGAGGGAGATGCCATACCGATCAGTCAAATGCCCTTCTGCAGCTTGGATGCGCTTACAGACAGTCTATGCCGTTCACCCGAGGAGTTCACGCACACCCGCCAGGGGTATATGCAGCCACGTCGGCCTGTTATTCAATTCGTAGGCCAGTTCATAACACGCCTTCTCCAGCAGCAGCGCTCGCAAAAACAGTTGTGCCTTCTCTGGTGCGGGCATCAGCGGGCTGCCATCAATTGTCTCCCGATAACCCCGCAGAAATTCACTCGAAACCGAGCGCTCCCACAGCGTGGCCCAGGGTTCCAGCGTTGAACTGTGTTCCGGCCGTCGCGCACTGTGCTTTCCCAGCGCCGCGTGCGCCGCATAGCTGAAGCTCCGCAGCATACCCGCGACATCGCGCAACGGAGACTGCTTCTTTCGCCGCTCCTCCAGCGATCGAGCCGGCTCTCCCTCGAAATCCACGAACAGGAAATCCGTGCGCGCACGAAGAAGCTGCCCCAGGTGAAGATCGCCGTGAATCCGGATCCGCTGCCCAAACTGGGCCGGATCGCCGCTCAGCTCCGCAAGCCGCTCTTTCACGCTACCCCGCCGTGCCAGAATCTCCTGCGCCTGTTGCAAGGTCTCCGGCGCGAGCTCGTGTTCCGAGCTTGTCAACGTACGCTCCAGCAGCGCCAGACCAGTCGTTATCTGCTGCTCAATTCTTTCGCGCTCCGTCGCAAGTTCCTCACGGCTAAACGCCTCAGCCTCGAACGCCATATCGTTTGTCGGCGTCGCCAGCGCCAGGTGCAACTCCGCCGTTCGTCGCCCCAGCAGATGCGCCGCCTCCAGATACAGCCCGGCATGCTCTCGCGCCTCCGGAGGAAGATCATCGGCCTGATCGAATCCCACCGGAGAACCCACAGACGACGGCGCCGGGCATCCGACAACCGATTCGTAATACTGACCGAGCTCTTCCAGCGTCCATGACCATCCATCGCCCTGGTTACGCGCAAACGTTTGGAGGAACGCGACTGTCGCATAATCACTGGCGCGATGCAGGTCCCCAAGATACGCCGGAATATGCGCGAAATGCGCAATCTCCGTGAGAAACCGCGTCATCTCCACCTCGGGATTCTCGCCCGCGCTGATCTTCCGAAACAGCTTCAGAATCGCCAGATCGCCATAAATCATGCTGGTGTTCGACTGTTCCGCTGATCCCACTCGCGAACTCGCCGCAAGCAACGGCTCCGCATCCAATGCACGCGAGCGCGTGTTCAACAAAGCCGGCTCCTCTCCCGCCAGACTCGCGGCATCCTTCTCGGCGATCATGCGCAGCAACGCCTTCCGGAATCCCTCGTCCGCTGTCGCGTCGTAAAGCACCGGCCCTTTTTGGCTGTTATCCAGTGACGCAATTACCGCCCGCGGTGAGTTCACGCGCAGTTCCTCTGCCTGCGCTCCAGACGCCACAGCAAGTGGAATCTGGTACACCTCCGTCGCCGTGCTGGGTTCATTCTTGTAGCAGACTTCAACTGTCGTCAGCGCAGCCTGGCTTGCTGGCAAACGCGTGGATGAAGTCACGCGCACGGAGGCAATCGTCCGCGACTTGCCGCCGAACCACCGCTGTTGCGCGATATACCCCGGCAGCACTTGCTGCAGAAACGCCTGCGCCTCTGGCGTCAGGATTCCCTCAGTTGTGAACGCCGCTGCCGTGACAAGCTTCAAGTCCACTGCCGCCGACTTGCTTTCCACCACCGCAGGCTCCGGCTCGCGCACCGCCGGCTGAATCTCCAGCCACAAGAAACTGTACGGAGCGAGCGTCAGCGGATACGGCTGAGTTCCGATCTCCGGAAATGACACATACCCCAACATCTCCACCGGCTGCCGTCCCACAAACCGCGCGAGATCCAATGCAACCGGCTGCGCAAACCGCGACAGGTTCGCCACACAAAGCACCGTCTCCGACTGCATTCCATCCGGGCTCTGATAGTCGCGAATATACGCCAGGATCTTGCGATTCTCCGGGTGCAGAAACTCCAGCGTCCCGCGTCCAAACACCTGGAAGAGCTTCCGCAACGCAATCATGTTGCGCGTCCAGTGCAGCAGCGACGACGGATCCGCCTGCTGCGCCTCCACATTGATCGCCTGGTAGCCCCAGATCGGATCCATGATTACCGGAAAATACAATTTCGCCGGCACCGCCTTGCTGAACCCGGCATTGCGATCCGAGTTCCACTGCATGGGAGTGCGCACACCATTACGGTCGCCGAGATAGATGTTGTCACCCATCCCAATCTCATCGCCGTAGTACATAATCGGCGTTCCCGGAAAGCTGAACAGCAGCGAATTCAGCAGCTCAATGCGCCTGCGATTGTTATCGACCAGCGGCGCGAGCCTCCGCCGAATCCCCACATTGATCCGCATACGCGGATCGGCCGAGTACGCGAGATACATATAGTCGCGCTCGTCATCCGTCACCATTTCGAGCGTGAGCTCGTCGTGGTTGCGGAGAAAAATTCCCCACTGGCAGTTGTGCGGAATATCGGGCGTCTGCGCCATGATGTCCGTAATCGGCAGGCGGTCCTCCTGCCGAATCGCCATATAAATACGTGGCATCAGCGGAAAGTGAAACGCCATGTGGCACTCGTCGCCCTCGCCGAAGTAAGGCCGCACATCCGCAGGCCACTGATTCGCCTCGGCCAGAATCAGGCGGTTTGCATATCCCTCATCAATCGCCGCACGAATCTGCTTGATCTTCTCGTGCGTCGGGGGCAGATTTTCGCAGTTGGTTCCATCGCGTTCCACAAGGTACGGAATTGCGTCCATGCGCATCGCGTCCACACCCATGTCGAGCCAGAAACGCATCGCCTTCAACACCTCTTCCATCACGGCGGGATTATCGAAATTCAAGTCCGGCTGATGCGAAAAGAAGCGGTGCCAGTAGTACTGCTGCGCCACATCGTCCCACGTCCAGTTGGACTTCTCCGTGTCCGTGAAGATGATCCGCGCGTCTCTGTAGAGCTGATCCGTATCGCTCCACACATAAAATTCCCGCTCCGGCGATCCCTTCGGCGCTCTTCGCGCGCGCTGAAACCACGGATGCTGATCACTCGTGTGGTTGATGACCAGCTCGATCATCACCTGCATGTTGCGCGCATGCGCTGCGTTTAGAAACTGCTTGAAGTCGTCAATCGTCCCATACGACGGGTTCACATCCGTGTAGTTCGCAATGTCGTACCCATCATCCCGCAGCGGGGAGGGGAAGAACGGCAGTACCCAAAGGCACGTGACGCCAAGGTCCTGCAGATAATCCAGCTTTGACAGCAGCCCCTGGAAATCGCCAATGCCGTCGTCATTCGAGTCCATGAACGCGCGCACGTGCAGTTCGTAAATAACCGCGTCCTTGTACCAGAGAGGATCAGTAGCGCTGCAGGGCTTCTTCACTTGCTCGTGCCTTTCAACAGTTCATCTTCTGCGTTTGGATGCAGCGCTTGCCGAATCGTGTGTTCAGGGCCTCACAATGCGGAACACATGCGCCGGCATCTCCCACGGCCGCAGCGCCACGTAGTTCCACTGGTTGTTCCACGTATACGTCGCGCCCGTCAACAGCTCTTCAACCATAAAGCTGCCCTTCCACGGCAGCCCCAGCGCATCCAACTTCAAATCCAGCCACGCCGTCTGCTCAGTCGCAGGGTCAAGGTTGACCACCACCAGAATCACATTGCTCTTATCCGCCGTCGCTTTCGAGTAGCAAAGAAGCTGAGGATTTGGTGCGTCGTGAAACACCAGGTGCTCATTCCTCTCCAGCGCACGATTCTCTTTCCGGATGCGGTTCAACTTCGTAATCAGCGGAGCAATCGACTCTGGCGCACTTCGGTTCCACTCTCGAATCTGATATTTCTCGCTGTCCAGGTACTCCTCGCTTCCAGTTTTGCCCGGAGCAGGTTTCGCCGGCCGCCACTCGCACAGCTCGAACGCTGGCCCATAAATTCCCCAGTTCGCACTCAACGTGGACGCAAGCACTGCGCGCAACTGGAATACCGCGCTCCGCTTGACCGGATCGGGCTCCTGCAACTGCGCATGCAGAATGTCCGGCGTATTCGGCCACACGTTCGGGCGGAAAAAATCCGACACCGGCGGATTCGAAATCTCTTCAAAGTAGTCCTGCAACTCGCCCTTCGTCGTCCTCCACGTGAAATACGTATACCCCTGCGTGTAGCCACCCTTCGCCAGCGAATACATCACATGCGGGCGCGTAAACGCCTCCGCCAGGAAGATCACCTCGGGATGCGTCTTCCGTATCTCCGCGATGCACCACTCCCAGAACGGCAGCGCTTTCGTATGCGGATTGTCGACGCGAAACACGCGCACACCGTGATCCACCCAGTACTTGAACACGCCATACAGCGCATCCCACAGCCCGCGCCAGTCCTTCGTCTCGAAGTTCAGCGGATAAATATCCTGGTATTTCTTCGGCGGATTCTCCGCATACTGGATTGTTCCATCCGGCCGGATCGTAAACCAATCCGGATGGTTCTTCACCCACGGGTGATCGGGCGAGCATTGGAACGCAATGTCCAGCGCAATCTCCATCCCATGCGCCTGTGTCGCCTTTACCAGGTGCTCGAAATCCTGCATCGTGCCAAGCTGCGGATGCAGCGCCGTGTGTCCACCCTCCGCGCCGCCAATTGCCCACGGGCTGCCCACATCCTCCGGGTCCGACTTCACCGAATTGTTCTTGCCCTTGCGATACTGCACGCCGACAGGATGAATCGGCGGCATGTACAAGATGTCAAAGCCCATCGCCGCAATCTCCGGCAGCCGCGCTTCCATGTCGCGAAACGTTCCATGCTGCCCCGGCACAGGCGAGCAGGACCGCGGAAACAGCTCATACCACGCGGAGAATCGTGCTCGTTCGCGGTCGACCCACAGCGGCAGCTCGCGGTCGAGCTTCGTCGCAAAGCTCAGATCCGGATACTTTCTCACCAGCGCTTCCAGCTCCGGCGTTATGGGCGAGTCATAGTAAGGCAGATTTGCATCCGCCAGATGGCGCAACTGCGCCGCAGCCTCCGTAAGCCTCTTTCCATCAGCCGCATCTGTCTTCTCCGCCCGATCCGCCGCCGCCTCCAACAGGTTCGCTCCAATCCGCAGCGCCAGCGGAATATCCTGCGGCGTCACCTGCGCGGTCGGCTCCTTCGGGTCCGGCTGCGCATCCAACCGCTTCACCAGATCGTGCGACCACGTGTCGAAGTGATCCACCCATCCCTCTATCGTGAAGCTCCACGCGCCAATCCGGTCCACTGGAAACCGTGCCTGCCAGAGATCATTGGTCAAGGGCTCGAAACGGGCCTCGCACCACTCCTTTTCGCTCTCGTGCCTGTACAGCACGCGCCCGGCGACATGGTCGTGTCCATCTCCAAAGATCGCCGCCGTCACCCCCACGACATCGCCGATCACGCGTTTCGCCGGATATCTGCCGCCATCCACCACTGGCTGCACCTCTTCGATCACAACGCGCCGGCGTCCCTCGGTTGGCTTCATGCTGCGGCCTCCGTCAAAAAAATCAATCTGCCGTTGCAGTCTAACTCGCCCGCGGTTGCCCTCGGGCCGGCCTGCATCCAACCTCATTAGAAGCAGAAACTGCAGACTCGTGAGCGCAAGCCCGAAAAACCTGCATGAGGTCGCGAAACGGAGACTTCTTTGCCAGAGTGGTTTCGAAAGCACGACCGCAAACCTCTCCACGGTGCGCGCATTGAGGACTACGCCGTCATCGGCGACCTCGAAACCGCCGCGCTCGTCAGTCGCGAGGGCTCTATCGACTGGCTCTGCTGGCCTACCTTCGCCTCTGGAGCCTGCTTCGCAGCGCTGCTCGGCACGCGGGACAACGGCTACTGGAGCCTTCGCCCGCGCGACAAGATTACCGCCATTCAGCGCCGCTACCGCCCCGGCACCCTCATCCTCGAGACCACCTTCACCACCGCGTCCGGCGAGCTTCTGCTCACCGATTTCATGCCGCCCCGCGGCAAACACTCTGACGTCGTGCGCATCCTTCGCTGCACACGCGGGAAAGTCGCCATCCGCATGGAGCTCGCGCTGCGCTTCGACTACGGCCTCACCGTTCCCTGGGTCACCAGCGCCGACCACGAAATCCGCGCCGTCGCCGGCCCGAACATGGTCGTGCTTCGCAGCAGTTGCGCCGGCTCCAAGGCCGCCGAGCTCCACGGCGAACGCCTCACCACCGTCAGCGAGTTCACCCTCCGCGCCGGCCATCAACAATGCTTCGTCCTAACCTATGCCAGTTCGATCGAGAAGGTCCCGGAACCCGTCCCCGTCGACGACGCGTTCAATGACACTGAAAGTTTCTGGCGCGAGTGGATCGGCCGCTCCAAATACGACGGTCCTTACAAAGACATCGTCGAGCGCTCGCTCCTCACGCTCAAAGCGATGACCTACCACCCCACCGGCGGCATCGTCGCCGCCGTCACGGCAGGCCTTCCCGAGGAAATCGGCGGCGAGCGCAACTGGGACTACCGCTACTGCTGGCTGCGTGACACCGCCTTCACCTTGATGGTCCTCATGCGCGCCGGCTACACGGACGAAGCCGTGGGCTGGCGGCTCTGGCTTCTCCGCGCCATCGCCGGCAACCCCGATCAGCTCCAAACCCTCTACGGCATCGGCGGCGAGCGCAAGCTCATCGAGTGGGAGGCTGCCTGACTGCCCGGCTATGAGTGTTCGCAGCCCGTCCGCATCGGCAACGCCGCCTCCGAACAGTTTCAGCTCGACGTCTACGGCGAAGTCAGCGCCGCGCTCGCCCGCACTCCTGAGGCTACAGACGACATCCGCGTGCCCGCAGCCGATCTGCAGGGCTACCTCATGGATCACCTCTGCGACATCTGGCACCTTCCCGACGAAGGCATCTGGGAGGTTCGGGGCGGACGCAAGCACTTCGTGCACAGCAAGGTCATGGCCTGGGTCGCGCTCGACCGCGCCATCAAGCATCACGAACACTACGACGGCGCCGGCGATGTAAAACGCTGGCGCAAGAATCGCGACAAGCTTCACGCTGAAATCTGCAAAAAAGGCTTCAACAAACGCCTCAACTCCTTCACGCAAAGCTACGGTTCCAGCAACGTCGACGCCTCCTGCCTGCGCCTTGCGCTCGTCGGCTTCCTTCCGCCCGACGATCCCCGCATCATCGGCACCATCGACGCCATCCAGAAGCACCTCATGAGGGATGGCTTGGTCCAGCGTTACAACGCCGCAAAGACCAAGGATGGCCTCAGCGGCTGTGAAGGCGCCTTCCTCGCCTGCAGCTTCTGGCTCGTCGTCTGCCTCTGGCTCATCAACCGCAAGGACGAATCAACGCGCCTCTTCGAGCGTCTCCTTTCACTCACCAATGATGTCGGTTTGCTCAGCGAGGAGTACGATGCGAAGAACGGCCGCATGCTGGGTAACTTCCCGCAGGCCCTCTCGCATATCGCACTGGCGCACGCGGCGTTTACAGTGTCCGGCCAATGGCAACCTGAACCGTACTCGCCCAGCCTCTAGCACTCGCGGATGCAACCTCGTCCGCATCCCAGCGACTCTATCGGGAGAGAGACTGCAATTAGATCTCCAACCCTGACACCAAAACTGTGGCCTGCACGCTGTTGCAGATCTGTAAAGGAGATTCCACACCCGTGAAGCGAGTGCCCAGCGCGACCTACAGGCTGCAGTTGCACAAAGGCTTCACCTTTGACGACGCCTCGGCCGTCGCCGACTACATTCGCGAGCTCGGTGTCAGCCACGTGTACAGCTCGCCCTATCTGCAGGCTGCACCCAACAGCATGCACGGTTATGACGTCGTCGATCATCGCCGCGTCAATGAAGAGCTCGGCGGCGCAGAAGGCCACGCCCGTTTCTGCAAGCGTCTCGGCGAGGTCGGTCTCGGCCAGGTGCTCGACATTGTGCCGAATCACATGAGCCTTGGCGAGCAGAACCGCTACTGGCACGATGTCCTCGAGAACGGACACAACAGCCGCTACGACAGCTTCTTCGACATCGACTGGAACCCCAACGAAGAACGCCTGCGCGACAAGGTGCTCGTCCCCATCCTCGAAGACCAGTACGGCAGTGTGCTGAGCAGGGGAGGCATCGTCCTCGCACGCCAGGGCGCCACCTTCGTCGTCAAAGCCTCCGGCCAGACGCTCCCTGTCGCGCCCGAAAGCCTCTCCGGTCTGCTCAATCTCGCCGCCGAGTATGCCAAGAGCGACACACTGAACTTCCTCGCGGCAAGCTACGGCCGGCTTCCTGTCGCAGAGTTCTCGGATCGCCGCACTGTTCTTGCGCGCCATCGCGATAAGGTCGTGCTGCACAGCCTGCTGGGGCGGCTCCTCAAAGAAGACCGTGTGCGCGACGGTGTGGATCGCGCTGTGCGCGAGCTGAACGAAAACGTCGATACCCTGCATGCATTCCTTGAGCAGCAGCACTTCCGCATTGCCTACTGGAAGACTGCCGATCAGCAGCTCGGCTATCGCCGCTTTTTCGATGTGAACACGCTCATCGGTCTCCGCGTCGAACGCGAGTATGTCTTTGAAGAGACACACGCGCTCATCCTCAAGTGGCTACACCATGGGGTGCTCGATGGCATACGCGTTGACCACCCCGACGGGCTTCGCGACCCGCTCCAGTACTTCCAACGTCTGCGCCAGCGTGCCCCTGATGCATGGATCATCGGCGAGAAGATCCTCGAGCCCGGCGAGTGGCTGCGCGCGAGCTGGCCCATCGAAGGAACCACCGGCTACGACTTCCTGAACGTCGCGCTGGGCGTGCTCGTAAAGCCTGATGGCCTCAACCAGCTCGGCGAGTACTACGCGGAATACACCGGCGACACGACGCCATACCCCGTCGTGGCGCACGACAAGAAGATGAACGTCGCGCAGGAGGCTCTCGGCAGTGACGTCAATCGTCTCGCCAGCCTCTTCGTCGAGATCTGCGAATCCAGCCGTGAATATCGCGACTTCACGCGCGCCGAGATCCGCCGGGCCATCCGTGAGGTTGCGGCATGTTTCGCGATCTATCGCACCTACGTCGTTCCTGATCGCGACGAGATCACCGACGAAGACATCAACATCATCGCGCGTGCAACTCATTGCGCGAACGACAATCGCCAGGACATCGATGGCTTGCTGTTCAGTTTCATGCGCGATGTACTCACGCTCAGGGTCCGCGGCGAAAAGGAGCGCGAGTTTGTCTACCGCTTCCAGCAATTCACCAGTCCGGTAATGGCCAAAGGCGTCGAAGACACTGCGTTCTACTGCTCCAATCGCCTCACGGCGATGAACGAAGTTGGCGGAGATCCTGACTGCGACGGATTCTCGCTCGACTACTTCCACACCTACAACGAAGCGACGCAGCGGACCTTTCCGCAGACGATGACCACGCTCAGCACGCATGACACAAAACGCAGCGACGATGTGCGCGCGCGTCTTGCGGTGCTCTCGGAAGTTCCCGACGAGTTCCATCAGCTCGCCGAGCATTGGAGCCGCCACAACGCGCGCTACACCTCCGGCGGCGTCATCGATCGCGGCACCGAATGGTTCCTGTATCAGACGATCATCGGTGCGTGGCCCATAAACGCCGAGCGTCTGCGGAATTACATGGAAAAGGCCATGCGCGAGGCGAAGCTGAGGACCAGCTGGGTCTCGCAGAACAACGAGTATGAAGAGGCGCTGCGCAAATTTGTTGATTCACTTCTCGGCGACGTGAAATTCATCTCGGAGCTCGAGGAGTTCGTAAACAAGATCAACTACGCAGGCCGCGTTAACTCGCTCGCGCAAACGCTCCTGAAGTACACCTCACCTGGCGTGCCCGATCTCTATCAGGGCGCCGAGCTCTGGGATCACTCGCTTGTCGACCCTGACAATCGCAGACCCGTCGATTACGATCTTCGCCGCAAACTGCTCAAGGAGATGCGTTCCATGACCGCCGAGCAGGTGATGCAGCGTATGGACGAGGGACTGCCGAAGCTCTGGGTGATTCACCACGCCCTTTGGCTCCGCCGCGAGCGCGCGCACAGCTTCGGTCCGGAGGCACCGTATAGACCCTGCAAGGCGCAGGGCCCGCACGCGGACCGCGTCATTGCCTACACCCGCGCTGGCGACATCCTGACCGTCGTTCCTCGCTGGACGCAGTCCCGAACTTCGTGGGATGAAACGACGCTCGAGTTGCCGGAAGGCCGCTGGACGAACTGCCTCACCGGTCAGAACTTTGAAGGTCTTCAACAAATTGAAAATTTATTCGCGGTTTTTCCTGTGTCACTGCTAACCCGCGAGCGGCGCAGCCAGCACGGGCGCTGACGCATCTGAACAGCCTGAGGAGACCGAGGAAACGTCGATGCAAGAGTTCCGGATATGGGCGCCCCGCGCCGAGAAGCTGAAGCTGCAATTAGTGAATCGCGAGCCGCTCGCTATGGAAGGACCGGACCAGACGGGTTGGTGGTGCGTCTCCGTGCAGGACGTCGGGCCCGGTACCGACTATGCCTTTCTGGTGGATGACGACCCTACACCGTATCCCGATCCGCGCAGTGCGTGGCAGCCCCGCGGTGTGCATTCCTTCTCGCGCACATATGACCAAAACGCTTTCCAATGGACGGACAAAAACTGGCACTCGCCTCCGCTCTCAGCCGCGATCCTCTACGAGCTGCACATCGGAACCTTCAGCAAAGAGGGAACCTTCGACAGCGCGATCGAACACCTGGATTACCTCGTCGATCTCGGCATCACCCACGTGGAACTGATGCCGATCAATGAGTTCGCCGGCCAGCGCGGCTGGGGCTACGACGGCGTCTTCCTCTTCGCGCCGTTCGAACCCTACGGCGGTCCTGACGGATTCAAGCGCTTCATCGACGCCTGCCACGCGAAGAACCTCGCGGTCATTCTGGACGTCGTGTATAACCACTTCGGCCCGGTAGGGAATTACACCAACAAGTTCGCACCGTATCTTACGGAGCGGTACCACACGCCGTGGGGCGCAGCAGTAAACTTCAACGAGAGCGGAAGCGATGAGGTCCGCAGGTTCTTCTGCGACAACGCGCTGATGTGGCTGAAGGACTATCACGTCGATGGTCTCCGCCTCGACGCCACGCACGAGTTCATCGACCGCTCCGCGGTGCACTTCATGGAGCAGCTCTCGGCGGAGGTCGAGCGCATCGGCGCGACGATCGGTCGCAGGTTCGTTCTTATCGCGGAAAGCGACCTGAACGATCCGAAGTTTGTGCGCCCGCGCGAGGCGCACGGTTATGGCATGGACGCGCAGTGGAGCGATGACTTCCACCACTCGCTCTTCACGTTGCTGTGGAGCGACCCGGGTCGCGGCTACTACGACGACTTCGGCACGATGGACGATCTCGTCAAGAGCCTCAAGCACGTGTTTGTCTACGACGGAATCCACTCGCGTTATCGCGACCACCGGCACGGGCGTCCCGTGGACGGGCTCTCCGCGCATCACTTCCTTGGCTACATCCAGAATCACGATCAGGTCGGCAATCGCGCTATCGGAGAGCGGCTGGAGCATCTTGTCGGCATGGACGCGGCAAAGGTTGCGTTGGGCATCGTGCTCACGGCTCCGTTCGTTCCCATGCTGTTCATGGGTGAGGAGTTCGCCGCCTCGTCGCCGTTCCTCTACTTCGCGGATCACGAGGAGGAGGAGATGCGCCGGCTGGTTTCCGAGGGGCGCAAGCGTGACTTCGCGGCCTTCGGGTGGGACGAGTCATCGATTCCCGATCCCGAAGCTGAAGAGACCTTCGAACGCTCGAAGCTGATCTGGAGTGAAATCCACGAGGGCAATCACCAGAAGATGCTCGACTGGGTGAAGCAGCTGATCCGATTGCGCCGGACTACCGTCAGCCTGAACGACGGTGATCTCGGCCACCTCAAGGTGGCGTGCCGGGAGCAGGACAAGTCGCTGGTGATGCAGCGCGGGAAGGTGCGCATCCTGGCGAACCTTGGCGACACACCTGTGAAGACGGATATGCTCGGCGGCGAGAAGGTGCGATTGAGCTCGAGCGAGGGGACCGTGCTCTCGGCCGGACAGATAGCGCTGCCGAAGATGAGCCTCGCGATCCTCGAACGGACCGAGGAATCGTGAGTCGCGCAGGTAGCATTGAGGCAGGAGCTATCTGACGTGGCGGACGAGGTCATCAGGACCATCAGCAGTCGAGAGGTCTATCGGAATGCGTGGACGAGTGTCCGCGAGGATGTCATCGAGCGGTCAAACGGCCAGCGCGGAATCTACGGTGTCGTGGATAAGGATCCTGCTTGCATCGTGATTCCGATCGAGCGTACTGCTGATGGAGATTTTTTGTGGCTGGTGCGGCAGTTCCGGTACACGGTGGGGGGAACTTACTTCGAACTGCCGCAGGGTGGGTGGGAGCAGGCAGAGGTTGATCCGGAGGAGATGGCGCGCGGGGAGCTGCGCGAGGAGACCGGCCTGCGCGCCGAGCGGATGACCGAGCTGGCGAAGCTCTGGATCGGCTATGGCGTTATGCGGCAGCTACACCATGTGTTCCTGGCCGAAGGGCTGACCGAGGGACAGCATGAGCGCGAGCCGGAGGAGCATGACATGACGGTGCATCGCGTCCGCGTGAGCGAATTTGAGGCGATGCTGCTGGACGGGCGGGTGATGGATAACTGCTCGGCCGCAGCCTGGGGCGTTTATCGGGTGTGGAGGGATCGGGGGTAGGTGCCCCCTCCCCCGGTGAATTTGCGCAAAGTCTTCAGAAGATTGGACTTAGGTCTGGACTTTGTGTGCAAAGTCTTGATTCTAATAGGCTTAAAAATCAAAGTATCTGGAATCAGAGACTTAGGGGGAAGCGACACAGGCTGGCCGCCCACCCGTAGCTGTGAAGTCTTATTGTTCTATTTTATCGAGTTGAGCGTAATTATTTCCGCGGATCTGTACACGGCAGAACGCGTGCGTTTTGTTGAGGATGCGAGGGTTTACACGGGATTCGGGGCTTGACAGGATTTTTGGCGGGTCCGAGGTCAGGCGATGGGGGCGGGATCGAGGGTCTTTTCGTAGATGGTGTGCAGGGGAAGGAAGACGGAGACCTTTGTGCCGTGTTTTTCGGGATCGGTGCTACTTTCGATCCCGATCTGGCCTCCGTGGCCCTCGACGAACTGCTTTGCCACGAAGAGGCCTATGCCGGTTCCAATCATCAGGCGGGTAGTGAAGAAGGCCTCGAAAACTTTGCTCAAATTCTCCTGGGGAATGCCGACGCCGTTGTCTGCGATGGTCAGCAGGACGCCCGGAGCTGGCGTCTGAACGTCGGTGAGACAAACGGACAGACGGCCGCCCTCGCCCATGGCGTAGATGGCGTTCGCGAGAAGGTTGGAGATGACCTGCATCATCTCGCCGCGGCGAACAACGATCTTCGCGGAGCTATCGACGCAGCGTTCGACCTCGATGTTGTAGGCGGAGCAGCGCGGACTGTAGACGGCGAGTGCGTGATCGACCAGCTGCGCGAGAGAGATGCAGACTGCGGAGCTGTGCTCGCGGTAGTAGCCGAGCGTCTGCTTGGCGATGTGCGCGACGCGATTGAGCTCGATCTCGGCCGTCGAGAGATAGGTTTTACCGTCACCCTCGACGAGCGGGCGCATAAGGTAGAGGAGATTGAGGACGGCCTCGAGCGGATTGTTGATCTCGTGCGCAATGGTGGCGGCCATGCGTCCGGTTGCGGCGATCTTTTCCGCCTGAATGAGCGAGTTTTCGATCCGCTTGCGGTGGGAGAAATCGCGGAGGATCTTGGAGGCGCCGACGATCTGGCCGCTCGCGTCGCGGATGGGAGAGATGGTGAGAGAGACGTCGAGGAGCTCGCCGGACTTGGTGCGGCGAACGGTCTCGAAGTGCTCGATGCGCTCACCGGCGCTGATTTTGGAGATGATGACCGGCTCGTCGCCCTGGAGATGCTCGGGGATGAGCGTGAGGACGGACTTGCCGATGATCTCGTCGGCCGTGTAACCGAGGATGCGTTGCGCGGCTTTGTTCCAGCTGGTGATGACGCCGTCGAGGTCCTTGCTGATGATCGCGTCGTCGGAGCCCTCGACGATGGCGGCGAGCTCGCCGAGGCGCTTGGCGTCGACGTTCATCTGGGCGTGAACGCGGTCCAGATCGCCGATCTGGCGGGAGAGCAGTGTGCGGGCGCGGGCGTTTTCGATCGCAACGGCGGTCTGCGAGGCGAGAGTACATATGAGGAGCTCGGCGGTTTCGTCGAAGACGTCGGGTTCTTCGTGGCCGAGGACGAACGCGCCGAGGATCTCGCCGGTGAGGTTCCGGACTGGAACGACGAGATAGCTGCGGATGGTGCGGGTTTCGTGCGGGAGGCCGTCACCGGGAATCGGACCGCGGAAACGGGTGTCGCGGCCGATGTCCCGCGAGCGGATGATGGTGCGATCTTTGAGCGGAGCGGCCAGCGCGGCATGAGCCGGGAAGGTGGACGAACGGTTTGTGCCAGTGCCGGAGACGGTGTAGAAGACGTAACTGCCGGCGTGCGGCGTGGACTGATTACAGACGAATGAACCAAACTCCGCGCCTGTGAGTTGCAGCGCGGCGTCCGTTGCGCGCTGCGTAATCGCTTCAAGTTGGGCGTTGCGAGCGAGCAGCAGGCCGGTGTGCGCCACGAGCTCGAGCTTCTGGTGCAAAGAATCGGGGCCGTTAAAGGTCAAAGCCATACTGCCCCGCAGAGATCGTCGTGCGCGGGATGTGGGTGGATGAGCATCGGGCCCTTTCGTTTTGAAGCATACTGCCAAGCCGGGCGCAGCAAGGCTCAAGGAGGAGTCTACTTAGGTTGGATTCGCGCGCGGAGCAGGATGTTGTGCGAGGAGTCTCCGACGCGGAGCTCAATGGGCTCTTTTTCCAGGACGAAGCGGTTGAGCTTTTCGTTCCAATAGGCGAGATTCGAGGTCTTGATCGGGATGTCGACGGAGCGAGTTTCTCCCGGCGCAAGCGTAACGCGCTGAAAGCCAATGAGCTGCTGTGTCGGACGGGACACAGAGGAGTGCAGGCAATGCGCGTAAATCTGGACGACTTCATCGCCAGCGCGCGAGCCGGTATTGGTGACATCCACGGCGACGTCCAATGAGCCATCTGCGGGCACGCTCGTGTGGAGGTTGGAGTACTTGAAGGTGGTGTAACTAAGGCCGAAGCCGAAGGGATAGAGCGGCTCACCTTTGAAATACATGTAGGTGCGGCCGTGGCGGATGTCGTAGTCCATCATGGGCGGGAGCTGGTCAATGGACTTGGGCCAGGTGACGACGAGATGGCCGCCGGGGTTGTAATCGCCGAAGAGGACGCGAGCGATGGCTGTGCCTTCATCCTGTGAGCTGTGAGCCATGTGCAGGATGGCGGGGACGTATTGCTGCGACCAATTGATGGTGTAGGGGAAGCTGGAGATGAGGACGAGGATGGTGTGCAGCTGGACGGCGAAGACCTGCTTGACGAGCTGTTCCTGCTCGAGCGTGAGGGATTCGCGATCGCGGCCTTCGCGACCGTCGGAGGGAACGGTGCAGGGAAGCGTGCCGCCACCGTCGACGGTGGCGTGCCAGTCGTGCGCCATGTCGGGGCCGCAGGTGGGGTCGTTGCCGACGAAGACGATGGCGACGTCGGAGTCCTTCGCTGCGGTGAGGGCTTGTTGGCCTGTTTCGGTGGAGGCGTAGTTGATTTTGATGTTAGGTCCGGCCGCGGCCTTGATGCCGGCGAGTGGTGTGACGGCGTAGGGAGGAGTGCCGCCGTACCAGTCCCAGTGGACGGAGTCGGCGAGCAGGCCGATGACGGCGATGGAGTGGAGTTTTGTCTTGTCGAGCGGGAGAGTGTTGTTGGAATTTTTGAGGAGGACGATGGATTCGAGCGCGGTGCGGAGGGAGATTTCGTGGGAGTGCGCGGAGTTCCACGGCTCAGGTTCGTGTTCAGCGTTGATGCGTGCGTAGGGGTTGGAGTCAGGTGGGTCGAGGAGGCCGAGTTTGAGTGTGACCTCGAACTTGCGGCGGAGGAGTGTGTCGAGCTCAGCTTCAGTGACGGAGCCTTCTTTGATGGCGGCGTGAGTTTCGTCTTTGTACGTGTCGAGGAACTGATTGATGCCGGCGTGGAGGCAGGCGATAACGGCGGCCTTCTGGTCGGGGAAGGCGTGATGCGCGGACCAGAGCTGGCGGACGGCGCCGCCGTCGGAGGAGATGACGAGCGCGTGCCACTGGTCGATCACGATGGATTTGAGGATGGGGTTGACGGCCATGGGCGTGCCGTTCCATGCGTTGTAGCTGGCCATGACGCCGCGGCCGCCGCCGTCGACGAAGCCCATGCGGAAGGGGACGGAGTAGTACTCCCAGAAGAGGCGGTCGTCGAAGTTGGAGGATGAGCTGTCGCGGTGGTCCTCGTTGGAGTTGGCGAGGAAGTGCTTCATGAGCGAGGCGGAGAGCCAGTAGTGTGGGTCGTTGCCCTGCAGGCCGTGGATGAAGGCGGTGACCATGGTGCCGTTGAAGAAGGGGTCCTCGCCGTAGACCTCTTCGCTGCGGCCCCAGCGTGGATCGCGCGCGAGGTCGGCCTGCGGTCCCCAGAGCATAAGGATCTGGCGGTTGTACTTCGGCGTCTGCGTGATGTAGCGCGCTTCGTAGCCTTCGACGCCGGCCGCCTGTTGGATGAGCGCCGGGTCCCAGGTTGCGCCGAGGCCGGGAGGCTGTGGGAACTGCGTAGTTGGTATGGCGTCGCGGCCGCGGCCGCCGCGCTGCACGACGCCGTGGATGCCTTCGGAACTGCCGAAGTTGGGGACCCCGAGACGGGGCACGGCGGTGTTGGTGCCGAGGCAGTCGATCTTCTCGTCGAGGGTCATGAGGGAGAGAAGATTGTCGATGCGTTTGGCGGTCGGGAGGGATGGATCGCGGAAGGGATATTGCGGCTGTTGTGCGGATGCGGCGAGGGCGAGCGCGAGGGTGAACGCGGGGAGGATTTTGAACACGCTTGTGACCTCGTGTGTTTTGTCCACACGATGGTAGCGCGAGTTAGTTGATGTGTTTGGAGCGGCGGGACATGAAGTCCATGAGGAGATAGTTGCCGAGTGTTTGCGGCGTAGTGAAGTAGGCCTTGCCGCGGCACATGGCGGACATGGTCTGCACGAACTGGACGAGCTGGAAGTCGTTCGCGAGCATGAAGGTGTTGATCATGATGTTGGAGCGCTTGCAGCGGCCGACCTCTTCGAGGGTTTCGGAGATGACGATGGGGTCGAGGCCGAAGGCGTTTTTGTAGATGCGGCCGTCGTCGAGCGTGAGCGCGGAGGGCTTGCCGTCGGTGATCATCACGATCTGCTTCATGTCTTTGCCGGAGCTGCGGAGAATTCGCTGGGCGACGCGGAGGCCTTCGCGGGTGTTGGTGTAGTGCGGGCCGACCTTGACGCGCGGGAGCTGCGAGATGGCGATCTCTTCGGCGGAGTCGTGGAAGAGGACGAGGGAGAGCTGGTCGCCGGGGTACTGGGTGCGGATGAGATGCGAGAGCGCCATGGCGACGCGCTTGGCGGGCGTGAAGCGGTCCTCGCCGTAGAGGATCATCGAGTGCGAACAGTCGAGCAGGACGACGGTGGCGCAGGAAGATTGGTAGTCGGCCTGCTGGACGTAGAGGTCGGAGTATTCGAGGTTGAGTGTGCCGGAGGAGTTCGGCGGACCTTCGCGCGCGAAGACGCTGTTGAGTGTCTGGGCGATGTCGAGGTTGAGGGAGTCGCCGAATTCGTAGGGCTTGGAGGAGCCGTTGGTCTCGACGCCGGCGGCCTCGTAGAGTGTGTCGTGGCGGCCGAGGGATGATTTGCCGAGAGGGCCGAGGAGGTCGCGCAGGGCCTTGAAGCCGAGGAAGTCCATGGCCTTGTCGGTGACTTCGAAGCGGGCGTCTTCGGCGTTGCCCTGGGCTTGCTGGCCGGGGCTCTGGGGCTGATCTTCGGGCGATTCGGCGTCGAGGAAGGACTCGTCCTTCATGCGCTGAATGATTTTTTCGACGAGCTCCTGCTTGCCTTCTTCGGGGAGGGCTTCGTACTTTTCCTGCGCATCTTCGTCGAGGAGCTCGCCGGAGTCGAGCGCCTGGCGGATGGCGTCGCGGAGGTCTTCCATGGAGTCGGAAGCGTTGGGGAACTGCGACCAGGGATCTTCGAAGCCGGAGTCGAGGAAAAAATCGGACAGGGCTTCCATCAGGTCTTCGAGGTCGAAGCTTGTGGAGAGGTCGCCGGTGAACTTGGTGTAGCGGGTCAGCTTCATACGCGCGCCGTCTGGTCTCTACAGATTAGACGACGGCGCGCGGGCGAGGATTCCGGAATCTGACGGAATCAACGCGGACGGGTACCGCTCATGACGGCGAAGCTGGAGTGCTTGTACCAGCAGTCGACGTTGGTGAAGCCGGCGTCGCGCAGCCACGCGAGCTGCGCGGCAACCGGAGTGCGGCGGTCTTCCTGCTGGCGGAAGAGTGAGTCGGCGATTTGCTGCTCGGTGGCGCCGAGCGCGCGGACGTCTGCGAGCCAGCGCAGCTGGTACATCTCTTCGAGCTCGGCGGTGGGGCCGGCGATGTGGTCGGCGTTGATGAAGAGCCCGCCGGGACGGAGCGCGGTGAAGATGTGCGGCAGCAGAGCGCGCTTGCGGTCGTCTTCAAGGTGATGGATGGAGAGCGAGGAGACGATGGCGTCGGAGTTCGCGGGCAGCGGTTCGGTGGTGTAGTCAGCAAGGCTGTAGATGATGTGGGGATCTTCACCGAGACGATTGCGTGCGAGCGCGAGCATGTTTTCGGAGAAGTCGATGAGCGTAAGGTGCGCTTCGGGGAAGGCGGCGCGCAGCATGGCGGAGAAGAGACCGGAGCCCGCGCCGAGTTCGACGATGCGAAGCGCGTCCGTTGGAATGAGCTCGAGCGCGGCAGCGTAAAAGGCTTCATGGCCCGGGATAAGCTTCATGCGGTCGCGGTCGTAGGTGGCGGCGGTGGCATCGAAGACGGCGCGGCTGTTGTTCGCTCGCATGATTAGAAGGATAAGGTGTATTGATGGTTTCGGCGATTTTGATAAGAGATTCGAATGCGGCTATTTGCGCTTCAGGGCTTCGAGCTCGTCGAGCGTGCGAGGCCAGTCGGAGCCGAGGAGGCGTGAGAGCGAGCGGTCGGCGAGGACGCGGCCGCTGGTCTGGCAGGTGGGGCAGTAGTTGGTTTCGTTGTCGGCGTAGCGGATTCGCTGGACGGGCGTGCCGCAGCGCGGGCACGGAAGGTTGTAGCGGCCGTGCACGGCCATCTCTGGGCGAAAGGCTGTGACCTTCTCAGGAAATTTCTTTGCGGCTTCGGCGTTGAAGCGGCCGATCCAGATTTGCAGTGTGTCGCGTGTCGCGGTGTAGAGACGCTGCCACTCGTCTGCGTTGAGCTTTTGCGTTTGTGCAAGCGGAGAGAGCTGCGCGGCCCAAAGGATCTCGTCGGAGTAGGCGTTGCCGATGCCGGAGAGCACACGCGGGTCAGTGAGGGCGCGCTTCAGCGTGTGATTCTCGGCAGACAGCGCGGCGCGGAAGGCTTCGGGTGAGAGCGAGAAGATGTCGAGGCCACCTGGGTCGAGCGCGGCGAGGGCCGCTTCGCCGTGAACGAGATGCAGCGAGGCGCGGCGTTTGGCTCCGGCTTCGGTGAGGACGAGCGAGCCGTTGGGGAAGTCGAAGGATGCGAGATTGTTGCGGCCGCCGAGTTTGGGTCGTGCTCCGGATATGACATCGCGCCAGTGCAGACGGCCGGCGATCATGAGGTGCAGAACCAGAAACAAAGGATCTTTGATCTCATCAATGTTCGCTTCGGCGCTGGCCTCGGGATTGAACACAAAGACGATGCGCTTGCCGACGCGGCGAAGGCTTTGAACTACTTTCCCTTCAATGGATTGGATTGGTGGCACGGCTGTGCGGAGAAGAAGCGGGCTGGCGATGCGAAGCTCTTCAAGGCGCTGCCCGACGACGCGTGGCGTGAGCGCAGTGAGATACGCCGTGATGTCGGGAAGCTCAGGCATGCGACCGGTGAAAGAAGGATACTCGCGCTAAGCTTTTTAGCTGCAACATCACCGATTCAGTGCGGAGACATTGCTGGAAGAATCTGCGCTGAATGGTGCTGAGATGGAGTTTATAAGGTTGAAATCTGGATGTGAATCCTGGCGAAAAACCCAATAAAAATGCGGGCAACGCTGCTATGGGAGGTGATGTCCTACTAGTGGCGGCGATGAGGCCGCTCGCAACTGAAGAGGAGTAGAAACTATGGCGACAAACGATCGGAACATGGAGCAGCAGAAGAACAAAGGCAGCAACCAGGATCCGAACCGCACCCAGTCAGGTATGGGTAGCTCAACCTCTCAACAGTCGGGTAAATCAACGGGCTCACAGGGCTCACAGGGCTCGCAAGGATCACAGGGATCGCAGAGCGGCAGCGGCTCGAGGAGCTCCGGCGGCAGCGATAAGAGATAGGTGAGATTCAGAAGTAACGCGTAACAGGTTTTGACGATATCGCCGGCGCGCGGTGCTGAGACCGCGGCTGTGCAAGCCGGCCCGCAGCAGCAACGCGGGCTCAAAGAGCGGCGCAGAAGATGATGTCCTATCTTCTGCGCCGCTTTCTATTGCGTGGATTTATTCGCGCGATTATTTGGCCGCGAGCACGGTGGCGCTGCCGCCGATGCGCGTTGCGGCAGCGGGATGGCTGAGGAGCGCGGTGAGCGACGACGGGATGCCGGCCGGCCCGAAGCGCGCGACGTAGAAGTCGAGCTCCGCGATGTCGCCGGCACTGAAGTTCGTCTTCTGCTCGTCGGTTGTGTACTGCTTGACGGTTGCGGGATCGGCGATGGCCTGGCCAAGGAAGACGACGGCGTTGCGGATGGTTCGGCCGTGGTCAGTAACGGTGTAGAGATCGACGTTCTGGCGCTCGGCGAATTCGGCAATCATGATGAGCGGCTGCAGAGCGAAGGCCTGGTAGTGGATGGCGTTTTCGTGGCGAGCCATTTCGAGCGGGAAGGCGCCGTTGTTGTCCTCCTGGCTGACGGCTTGTTTAAAAGTGTCGACGCCGAAGCGGAAGAGGTCGTCGTCGTTGGAGAGCACGCCGATGGAAGTAGCGGCGAGCGCACGCCAGTAGTGGTGATTGTTGCCGAGCTCGCCGGGCTTCTCGTAGGAGATGAGCTGGTGCGCGGCGTGATTCAGCCAGTTGGCGACGCGCTGCTGCATTGCGCCGTCGAGGTCCGGATCCTGCCTGAGCACGGAGGCGGTGATGCCGGCGGAGCAGAGTGTCCACTCGGCCTGGAACCAAGACTGCGAATATTCCTTCGGGTCGTACTTGGTGAGCGCGCCGGCTTGTGCCCAGGCGTCAAGCTGCGAGAGCGCGCACTGGGCCTCGGCTTCGTTGCCGGTGGCGACCCAGCGGTTCATGCCGGAGGTGATGCGGTGCTCGAACTCGCCGTAGGTGTGGGTGGCTTCGGCTTCGGCTGGATTAATGGGGCCGTTCGACCCATGCATGTAGTGGTGCGGAATCTGCATGGGGCCGATGGGCGCGGCGACGAGCGGCGTCGCCGTGCACGAGCCGAGGTGCGCGACGGCATCGCGGATGAGGCTGTTATCGGTGGACTTGAGAAACGCCTGGCGCGCGGAGGCGTCGAGTACGGAGGCGGCAGGGTTGGAGATCTTTTGGGCTGAGAGGGGAGCGGTGAGGACGAGGACGAGGGCCGAGAGCGCGGGGATTTTCGTCGTCATGGTGACGAGAAAATCTTACCCTGCGCGCAGGGCGACCGGCTCAGCAATCTTGCTACCGCTTTAGTTGAAGCCGCGGCGGGTGCGGTTGAATGCCTCGCGCTCGCGTTCGCGCATGCGCTCGCCGAGGTTGGCGGCGTCTTCGACGCGCTTGCGCTTTTCGCCGGCCGAGAAGGTGCGGGCCTCGGAGCGCGAGATGCGCTTGTGGGCGGTCATGCCTTCGAGGAGGAACTCGGCTGCGGAGACGGCGAGCTCGGGTTCGGCGTTCTTCGGGAGCTTCAGCGGTGTGAGCTTGTCGAAGAGGCCCTGGATTTCTTTGAGCGACTTGAGCACGGCCGTCGAGGGCTGCTTGTCGTTGAGCTCGACGGTGCCGCCGAGGTTGAACCACTGCTCGATCTGCTGGGTGTCGGCGCCGGCGAAGTAGGTGTCGTAGATGGTGGCGACGGACTGGCGGATGATCTCGCGCATGACGACGTCGGAGCCCTTGAGCTCGCCTTCGTACTCGAGTTCGATCTTGCCGGTGATGCCAGGGAGTGCGGAGAAGATGTCGCCGACGCGAGGAACGACGAGCGATTCGCCGTGCAGCAGGGCGCGGCGTTCGGCGTTCGAGACGACAAGCTCCATGGTGCTGATGGGCAGGCGCTGCGAGACGCCGGAGCGCTTGTCGACCTTTTTCTCCTCGCGCGCGACGAAGGCAATCTGCTCGACGATCTGGCGGATGTAGTGCGGGATGTGGATGCGCTGAATCTGGTCGTTGTCTGCGGCGTAGCTGCGGGCGGTCCAGGCTTCCTGCTCGGTGATGGTGATGGCCTCGTCGAGCGACTCCGGGTAGTGCGTGCGGATTTCGCTGCCGATGCGGTCCTTGAGCGGGGTGACGATCTTGCCGCGCGCCGTGTAGTCCTCGGGATTGGCGGAGAAGACGATGGCGACGTCGAGCTCGAGGCGGATGGGGTAGCCCTTAATCTGGACGTCGCCCTCCTGCATGATGTTGAAGAGCGCGACCTGAATCTTGCCGGCGAGGTCGGGGAGTTCGTTGATGGCGAAGATGCCGCGGTTGGCGCGCGGGAGCAGGCCGTAGTGCATGGTGAGCTCGGAGCCGAGCTCGTGGCCGGAGCGGGCCGCTTTGATGGGGTCGACGTCGCCGATGAGGTCGGCGACTGTGACGTCGGGCGTGGCGAGCTTTTCGACGTAGCGCTCGATGGGCGTCATCCAGGCGATGGGTGTGTCATCGCCGAGCGAGGCGATGAGGTCCTTCGAGAACTTGCTGAGTGGAGCGTAGGGATTGTCACGCATCTCGGAGCCGGCGACGTAGGGCGCGTAGGGGTCGAGCAGCGTGGTGAGCGCGCGGAGGATGCGGGACTTTGCCTGGCCGCGCAGGCCAAGCAGGATGAAGTTGTGGCGCGAGAGGATGGCGTTGACGACCTGCGGGATGACCGTGTCGTCGTAGCCGACGATGCCGGGGAAGAGTGATTCTGCTTCTTCTCCATTGCCGCGGGCACTTCCGGAGATCTGGCGGAGACGCGCGATGAGATTGTCGCGGAGCTCGTCCTTGACCGAGCGCGAGACGCGGTCGGGGGTGAAGTCAGGAGAGTTGCGAAGCTGGCCCAGTGTGGTCGGAAGCGCGGTTTGCGGCATAGATACAAGTATAGATGTGGCGCCGGGAGCGGGGATTCGCCGTGCATCAAGCTACATGGAACGATGTTGCACCCTTGGGCCAGAGAGGTTTGTACTCGTCTTCATCGAAATGACGATATCCAGCCGCGAATGGCAGTTCGGGCCGCAGGTTTCCGAGAAGGTCACCGGTAATCTCGAAGGTCTCTAGCGGTGTGTTGGTGTGAATGAAAATGTTGAATTCGCCGAGTCCGAAGTCATGTCCATCGACGACTGCCTCTTGGTGAGAAGACAAGCCGTTGGTTACTTCGTCCTCCAGTTCTAGATAGGCGTCAAGGTCCATCCCGTCGGACGCAAACTGAAAAACGAGTTGATATTGGTGATTCATCAGCTGATGTCGTCGAGCATGGCCTGCATCTCGCTTGCGGCGTGGGCGTTGCCGCTGCGTGCGGCGGCGGCAAGACCTTGATTGAGCTGCTGGCGGGCTTCGTCGGTGCGTCCGAGCTTGAGCAGCGTCTGCGCGGACATCTGGAAGGCGGGCACGTAGTCCGGGTTGTGCTGGATGGTCGTTGCGAACTCGCGCAGGGCGTCGTCGGTCTTGCCGTCCGCGGCGTAGGCCATGGCGAGGCCGTAGCGCGCGAAGGCGTCGGTGGGGTGCTGCGCGAGGATGTCGGTGAGCATGGCGATCTTGTCCATGTTCTTAGGATGCGGTGGGATGGGAGTGATCGCAACCCCACCCAGCGCGCGTACGACGCACGATGAATGGAGCACCCAGTGGTGGGTTATGGCACGAAGACGAAGCGGGCGTCGCCGTCGGGCTCATTCCATGCAGCGGAGACGTCGCGTAAAGGAAAGGTTCGGACGCTGATCTCGAATGGCTTGCGCGCGGCCTCGGCGAAGAAGTCGGCGATGGACGCGGCGAGATCCTGCATGGAGGCGCTGCCGAAGCCGCTGCCGAGAAGCTCGAGCCCAGAGCTGCGGAGCACTGAGGCTTCCAGCCAGATTTTCGCGCCGGCGCTGTTGCCGATCTGGATGTAGCGGATGCGCGCGGTCGCGTGGCTGAGACCTTTCTTCGCGATGGCTTCGAGCGTGGCTTCGGCTGGTGCGCCCCAGAGGTAATCGAGAACTATGTCGATGCCGTTGTCGATCTCGCGGCGGAGTGCGGTGACGAGCTCGTCGTGCGAAAGCTCGAGCGAAATGGTTGCGTCCGCGCCGAGCGATTTGGTTTTGGCGAGAGCTTCAGGATTGCGGCCGCAGGCGACGACGCGTGCGGCACCGAGGCGCTTCGCGATCTGCACGGCGAGCTGGCCGGCCACGCCCGTCGCGCCGAGGACCAGGATGCTTTCGCCGGCGGTGAACTTTGCGCGATGCGCGAGAGCGGCCCAGGAAGACATCGCCGGGTTACCGAGCGCGGCGGCTGCGGCGTCAGGGATCGCGTCGGGCAGCGGGATGAGGAACGGCGGCCGAGCGATGGTGCGCTCGGCCATGGAGCCGAACGGCGGACGCGAGGCGCCGAAGAAGACGCGGCGGCCGTCGTCGAGCCGGCCGACGCCGTCGAGGCCAGGAACGAACGGCAGCTTGCCGGTGCTGCCGTAGTGCGAACCTTTGGCAAGCGCCTTGACGATGGGGTGCAGGCCGGCGGCGAGGACGGCGACCAACGACTCGCTGGGTTGCGGCTGCGGATCGTCGAATTGCGTGTAGCGCGGCGGCGACTGGAAGGATTCGACCAGGGCGGCGTTCATCGGCGGCTCCTGTAAGTGGCTGGAACTGTGGGTGTTCGGGAGTGAGATGCGCGGCCGACGCCGCCGGACGCGAAGAATTGGCGGGAGATTTAGAATATAGAGAGGGATCAAATCCCGAAACTTGAGCGGAGGTATGGCAAGCAGGATGAGCGAAGGTGTGGCCGCGCGGCCGGTCTCCGAGTCCCAGTCCGAACGCAGCGAGATTATCTTTCCGAATGACGCGAACGCAATCGGGAACCTCTTCGGCGGGCGGCTGATGCAGTTCATCGACCTGGTTGGCGCGATGGCCGCGAGCCGGCACGCGCGGGCGTACACGGTCACAGCTTCGATGGACCACCTGGATTTTGTGGCGCCGGTGAAGGTTGGCGACCTGCTCATCCTCAAATCGAGTGTGAACCGTGCCTTTCGCACCTCCATGGAGGTCGGCGTCAAAGCGATGGTGGAGGACGTTCGTAGAGGCGGCTTCCGGCAGGTGGCTTCGGCGTATCTGACGTTCGTTGCGGTCGACGCGAGCGGCAACCGCATCGAGGTGCCGCAGGTGATCGCGGAGACCGAGCATCAGAAGCGACGGTTCGAGGATGCGGGCCGCAGGCGCGAGATGCGCAGCGGTGAGGTGGCACGGCGCAGGGAACTGCGCGCGACGCTTCCTCCCGAGTGGCATGTTTGAGACAGACAGTAGAGGGTAGACAGTAGAGAGTAGAGAGAAGACTGATGGGACATACAGGATCAGGACAGCCGATGGGACCGCAGGCGCTTCCGGGCGTGCAGTATGTGGTGGCGGTGGGCTCGGGCAAGGGCGGCGTCGGCAAAACCACGGTTGCGGTGAATCTCGCGGTGACGTTGGCGAAGCAGGGCTACAAGGTGGGCTTGCTGGATGCAGACATCTACGGCCCGAATGTGCCGACGATGCTTGGCGTTACGCGTCAGCCTTCAGTGCTGCCGGGCAACATGATTGAGCCGCTGACGGCGCATGGCGTGAAGTTCATGTCGGTTGGGCTGATCTCGCCGGGCGACAAGCCGATGGTTATGCGCGGGCCGATGCTGCACGGGATCATCAAGCAGTTCCTGCAGCAGGTGGCGTGGGGCGAACTGGACTTTTTGATCGTCGACCTGCCGCCGGGCACGGGCGATGTGGTGATTTCGCTGGTGCAGACCGTGCCGCTGACCGGCGCTGTCGTTGTCTCGACGGGATCGAGTGTGGCGCTGCAGGATGCGCGCAAGGCGCTCGAGATGTTCCACCAGGTGAACGTCGAGGTGCTGGGCATGATTGAGAACATGAGCCAGATGACGTTGCCCGACGGAACCGTGATCGACGTATTCGGCGCGGGTGCGACCGAGCAGACGGCGAAGCAGTTCAGCATCACGTTTCTCGGGTCAGTGGATCTCGACCCGCAGGTGCGTGAGGGCGGCGACCGCGGGCTGCCCGCATCGCTGGCCGGTGATCAGTCGGCGCGCGGGCGTGAGTTCGCCGCGATTGCGCAAAAGATCAAGGAACGCGCCGAGCAGGTCGCCGCGCAGAGCGAGAATGTGCTGGAGATTTCGTAGAAACGAATTAGGAGTTAGGAAGTTAGGGACGCAAGCATGCGGAACGAAATCACAAACCGGCAGCGCGAGATTCTCACGGCGGTCGTCGAGCAATATATTGCTACGGGCGAGCCGGTGAGCTCGGGTGCGATTGCGCGCCTGGAGAACCTTGCGTCGGGTCCGGCGAGCTCGGCAACGATCCGCAATGAGATGGTGGAGCTCTCTGAGCAGGGATTTCTCGAGCAGCCGCACACCTCGGCGGGGCGCGTTCCGTCGGCGCGCGCGTTTCGCCTGTACGTTGAGCAGCTCAGCAAGGACAATATCGCGCGACTGACCGGACCTTCGGCCGCTGAGGTGCAGTCGCGCATCGATAACAGCCTTGCGGGCATTGCCGGAGCTGAGGCGCTGCTGGAGCGGACGTCGCATGTGCTGGCGGTGCTGTCGAGCGGCGTTGGGATTGCGATGTCGACCGCGAGTTCGCACGACACACTGGAGCATGTGCATTTCAGTCGTCTCGTGGAGCGGCGTGTGCTGGCCGTCGTAGTCACGCGCAGCGGCATGGTGCGCGACCGCGTGCTGGCGCTCGATCGCGACCTCACGATGCTGGAGTTAGAGACCGCGGCGAGGTTCCTGAATGAGCACTTCCGCGGATGGAGCATGGAGCGCATTCGCGTGGAGCTGGCGCGGTTGATCGAGACGGAGCGCAGCGCCTACCAGCAGATGATGGAGGCCGCGCAGCAGCTCTGGAACCAGACGGTTGGCATTGCGGCGGGCAGCCAGGCGGTCTTCGTGGATGGCGTCGCGAACCTGCTCGGGCTGCCTGAAGATCGCGAGCGGCTGCGCGAGATGCTCACCGCGCTCGAAACCAAGGAGCGGCTCATCGAGCTGCTGAACGCCTATGTGGATACGCGGCAGGAGTCCGTGCGCGTCGTATTCGACCTCGAGCAGCAGGCGCCGGAAATGGCCGGCCTGGTGCTCATTGCCGCGCCTGCACGCGTCGCCGGCGAAAATCTCGGTTCGGTTGGCGTGATCGGGCCCAAGCGCATGAACTATCCGAGCAACATGAGCGCCGTGGCTTACGTGGCGCAGATGCTGGAGCGCGCCCTGATGCCGCGAAGCTCCTAGCGGCATCTGTACATAGAGAGATAGAGGTTAGCGATGAGCAATATTCGAGATCGAGCTGCGCGGTGGGGCCGGCCCGGAGTTTTTGGAAAGGATAGACGTATGGCGGAAACAGAAGAGATGCAGCGGGTTGAAGAGGCGCCGGAGGGCGCGCCGGATGGACAGGTTGAGGCGGCGGCCGAGCAAGCGCAGCCCGACCCGCAGGCAGCCGAGATCGCCGCACTGCGCGAGGAACGCGACGCGGCCAAGGACCGTCTCGCGCGCCTGCAGGCGGAGTTCGACAACGCACGCAAGCGCGAGATCAAGGAGCGCCAGGATGCGCGCGACTATGCGGTGCAATCTGCGGTCGAACCCTTCCTCGGCGTGATGGACAACTTCGGTCTGGCGCTTAAGGCGCAGGGTTCCGTCGAGCAGCTTCGCGCCGGAGTGGAGCTCATCCTGAAGCAGATGGAGGAGGCGCTGCGCGGACTGAACGTGCAGCCCGTCGACGCCGTTGGGGCGCAGTTTGATCCGCGCGTGCATGAGGCGCTGGGGAGCGAAGAGCGCGAAGACGTGCCTGACCACCAGGTCGTTGAGGAGATCCGTCGGGGGTACAAGCTGCGCGACAAGCTCCTGCGTCCCGCACTGGTGAAGATCGCAACGAATGCGAAGCAGGTTAGTGAATAGTTGAAGTTCTGTTCAGCCGCGTGCCGAAACGGCCCGCGAGCGATGATGGGAAGTGTGTAGATGGCGACCGCAACGATGAAGATGGACTACTACGAGGTTTTACAGGTAGAGCGCACGGCGACGGACGCGGAACTGAAAGCCGCATACCGTAAGCTCGCGATGCAGCACCACCCCGACCGCAATCCGAATAATCCGGACGCGGAGGAGAAGTTCAAGGCGTGCAGCGAAGCCTACCAGGTGCTGAGCGACCCGGATAAGCGCGCCGCCTACGACCGGTACGGCCACGCGGGCGTGGGCGCCGCGGGTGCGGCGGGCAACCCGTTCGCCGGCGGTCCTTTCGCGCAGGGAGACATCGGGGACATCTTCGGCGATCTGTTCGGCGAGATGTTCAACATGGGCAGCCGCGGGGGCCGTGCCTCGCGCGCGCAGCGCGGACGCGACATCAAGTTCGACCTGCGGCTCGAATTCGAAGAGGCCGTCTTCGGCATCGAGCGCGAGATCAACATCCGCCGTGCCGAGGCGTGTACCGATTGCAGCGGCACCGGAAGCGAAGGCGGACGCCAGCCCGAGACATGCCAGCAGTGCGGCGGCCGCGGGCAGATTCGCACGCAGCAGGGCTTCTTCTCTGTCGCGCGCACCTGCCCGGTCTGCTCGGGCACAGGCTCGATCGTTCGTCACCCATGCAAGACCTGCCGCGGCGATGGGCGTGTTCCGCGCGAGCACAAGATTCTCGTCAAGGTCCCCGCGGGTGTTGAGAACGAGACGCGAATTCGCTACGGCGGCGAAGGCGACGCCGGCAAGTGGGGCGGCCCCTCAGGCGATTTATATGTCGTGCTGGAAGTCCGCGCGCACAAGTTCTTCGAGCGCGACGGCGACGATCTGCACTGCGTGATGCCGATCAGTTTTCCGCAGGCCGCGCTCGGCACCGAACTTGAGATTGAAACGCTGCACGGACCCGAGACGCTCAAGGTTCCGGAAGGAACGCAGAGCGGCAAGGAGTTCCGTCTGCGCGGCAAGGGTGTTCCGCACCTGAACGCGCACGGCCGCGGCGACCTCATCGTCGAGGTCCGCGTGCAGACCCCCGCAAAGCTCACGAAGCAGCAGAAGGAGCTTATGCGGCAGCTGAACGAGTCGATGAAGGTCGACAACATCCCGCAGTCGCGCGGGATCTTCGACAAGGTCAAGGAGATGTTCTCGTAGGGAAGACAGTAGAGAATAGACAGTAGAGCGGCCGGAGAACTCCGGCCGTTTTTGCTTTCTTTCTGTCATCCCCGCAGGGGATTTGCTTTTTCAAAGCAGCGCCGAACAAACACTGAGCGCCGCAATCGCCGCCGTTTCGGCGCGCAGGATCCTCGGCCCCAGCGTCACGTGCCGCCACCCGTTCTCGCTGAACAGTGCCATCTCTTCCGGCGTCCATCCACCCTCCGGCCCGATCGCCAGCGCAACTTCTCCCATCCCATCCTTCAGCGCAGCGGCTAACGAATTCTCCTGCTCCGTCTCGGCGAGCAGCAACTTCACCGGCGCGCTCACCTGCGCCAGCGCCTGCTTCAGCGGCAGCGGATCATCCACCTGCGGCAGATCGCTTCTGCGCGACTGCTTCGCCGCTTCGAGCGCGATCCTGCGCCACCGCTCTACACGCTTTGCCGCGGCGTGCGCGAGATGTTTCTCTGTCCTGCGCGCAATCACCGGCGTGATTCGCGCGGCGCCGAGCTCTGTCAGTTTTTCCATTCCCCACTCGTAGTGATCGAACTTGATGATTGCGAGCAGAAGGTGCACCGGAAGCGCGGCTTCAGATTCCAACTCCTCGCCCAACGCGAACGTCACCTCCTGCTCGGCGACATTGACCACTGTGGCACGCCGGAGGAATCCATTCGCCACGACGTCGAAAATTTGTCCCGGTTGCGCCCTCAGAACGCGTGCGAGGTGCAGCGCCTGGTCTCCGGTGAGGGATGCGGTTGTGTCGGTGAATTTGTCTGCGATCCAGCGTCGGCGTGTCATCGCCTCTCAGAATACTGCGAAGCGGGAATTTGTGAGAGCACGCGAAAAGGCGCATGAATAAAGGGCGGAAAACACCTCGGGGGACGCTCTTTATTAGCGTCCCCCGAGTGTGTTGCCTTGGTTTGATGCTTTGCCTTGGTTGCGTTTGCCTGCGCTCCCAATCGATGAAGACCATCGACGCTGCAATGCAGCTAACGAAGGTATAGATTTCTTGCGCGTTAGAGTCAAGAGAAAAAAGAAGATTAAGAGCGAAATTTCTACCCTGCTTTGCACAGCCTCCGCGTCTCTTCGTCGGCCTCCAACTTGCTCTCACGCTCCTTCACTCGCGCACCGCGCACGAGTGCCAGCGCATCCAAAGCACACGTATACTTCGTCGCGAAGTTACGTTGAGGAGAAGCAAGCAATGCGGGAAGTCGTCATCGTCAGCGCCGTTCGCACACCGGTCGGAAAATTTCTCGGCGCACTGTCATCATTGAGCGCAATCGAGCTCGGCGCAATCGCGGTGCGCGCAGCGATTGACCGCGCCGGCATTGATTCTGCGAGTGTGGACGAGTGCGTCATGGGCTGTGTTCTTCCCGCTGGGCTTGGTCAAAATCCTGCACGCCAGGCGGCATTGCGCGGCGGTATTCCCGATTCGGTAAGCGCGCTCACGATCAACATGGTGTGCGGCTCCGGGCTTCGCGCCGTCGGTCTCGCCGCGCAATCCATCGCGCAGGGAGACAGCGAAATCGCCGTCGCCGGCGGCATGGAATCGATGTCGAACGCGCCGTACCTTCTGCCCGCCGCGCGCAAGGGCATGCGTATGGGCGACAGCGCTGCCGTCGACTCGATGGTTCGTGATGGCTTGTGGTGCGCGTGCGAGGACTTCCACATGGGCGAGACCGCCGAGCTCGTCGCCGACAAGCACGGCTTCACGCGCGAGCAGCAGGACCAGTACGCGCTTGAATCGCATCGCAAAGCTGCGGCCGCGTGGAAGGAGGGCCGCTTCAATGCGGAGATTGTCCCCGTCGAAGTCCCGGGCAAGAAGGGAAGCACCACCGTTACGCGCGACGAGAGCGTGCGTGACGATGCGACACTTGAGGCGCTCGCCGCGCTCAAGCCGGCGTTTCGCAAGCAGGGGACTGTGACCGCCGGCAATGCTCCCGGCGTGAACGACGCCGCTGCTGCGGTGGTTGTCATGTCGGCTGAGAAAGCGCGCGAGCTCAAACTCACTCCGCTTGCGACCATTCGCGCGCAGGCCACCAGCGGGGTTGCGCCGCGCTGGGTGATGCTTGCTCCCGTCACGGGCGTGCGCCGCGTTCTCGAGCGCGCCGGCTGGGCGATGTCCGATGTGGATCTCTTTGAGCTGAACGAGGCGTTTGCCGTGCAGGCGCTCGGCGTTACGAAGGAGCTTGGCCTTTCGCTCGAACGCGTGAACGTCAATGGGGGCTCCGTCGCCATCGGTCATCCCATCGGCGCCAGCGGAGCGCGCGTGCTCGTCACATTGCTGCATGAGATGCAGCGGCGCGATGTGCACAAGGGAGTCGCTGCGCTTTGCCTCGGCGGCGGCAACTCGGTTGCGATGGCGCTCGAACGCAGCTAGCTGTGGCGCAGTACGGAAGTGCACAAAATTTTGCGGCGGAAGTCTGCGCACACGCTATATATTGGCTGCCATGTTCCCCGCAGTCCGGCCTCTTTCACTCATCCTGGCGATGGCATTTGCGCCCGCCGTGTGCCTCGCGCAGCTCTCGGCTCCTGTCATTGAAGCTAACGGCACTGCCCGTCCGCCAAACTCCGAAGCGACCTACGCGGCGATGCGCTCCAACCTTCCCGCGGGTCCCGGCATTGCAGTGAAGGGTCTCTCGATCGAGCGCGAGGGCGGCACGTTCCACTTCGACGATGGCAGCTTCTTTCTCTATGGCCCCGTGAACGGGCACATTACCGGCGCAGTGTTCGAGGGCAAAGGCCGCTTCACACTCTCGCCCACCGATCCCAACGAGCGCCGGTCGCTCGCGCTGCTGACGAAGACGCCGGAGATGTCGCAGGATTTCGCCACCGTTGTTCTGCGTTTCACGGACGCGACCGCCGATGATATCCGCAAGGCCTCCACAGGCTCCGCGAGCGCCGACGCAACCGAGGCCTCCAGGGCCGCCGCCGAGCTCGCGAAGAACCTCCGCCTGACGCTCCACTGGAATCTCGACGAGCGCATTCTCGAAGACGTTCTCTCCGATCATCCCGCTGACGCGCACGGCAGCTTCTTCCTCGCATCCTTCCGAGCCGGCGGATTCTTCGCCGGCAAGAACCTGCTCTTTGTCGTCGACCCCGAAGGCGCACCGCTCGCCGACGGCGACCAGGTTGAGCTCGCAACCTGGGGCACCGACGAGTTTCACGGCTGGACCGCCTACCGGATGCAGCGCGCAGACTCCGCTGCGCTTCCCACGCATGTCACCGACGAAGCCATCGACATCGCGATGGAAAAGTCCGGCAAGCTCACCTGCGCCGCGACCGTGACGCTCACCGCGAATCGTCCCGGTCTGCGCGTCGTCGGCTTCAATCTCTTTCCCACGCTTCGCGTCAGCGGCGTCTACTCCGAGACTGGCGCTCCGCTCGACTTCATCCAGGAGGACAAGAAGGCTGACCCTGGCTTCGCGGTCGAGCTCCCGCACGACGCGCCGACCGATCATCCGCTCCGCCTGCTTATCAAGTACTCCGGCCCCGACGCCGTTCAGCATGAAGGCGAGGGTGTTTACGAGCTCCTGCACTCCGCGCGCGACTCCTGGTATCCCGCTCCAAACGGCGTCTTCGGCGACTTCGCGAACTACCGTCTCACCTTCCATCTGCTCAGGGGCCTGCAGGCCGTTGCCACCGGCGACCTCGTCGCGCACGACCGCGACGGCTCGCTCGAGCGCTACGTCTGGCAGACGCGCGCGCCGATTCCCGTCGCCGGTTTCAACATCGGCGACTTCAGGCAGGAGGAGATCAAAACGCCGCAAGGCTTCGCCGTCGACGGCTTCGCAAACGTCAATCTGCCTGACTCTGTCGTCAACTTCGCAAACAACGGCATCGGCAGTCTCGCCACGCCGCCCGGTCTGAAGAACCAGGTCTCGCAGGGCAACGCCGCCATCCAGATCTACACCAACTATTTCGGCAAGCTGCCCTACGACCATGTCTCACTCACCGAGCAGACGACCTGCCTCGACGGCCAGGGCTGGCCCACCATGGTCTACCTTCCCATCTGCGCCTTCTGGGACACCACCGAGCAGCACGCCTTCGGTCTTCGCGACTTCGACATGCCGTCCTTCTGGGAGTCCGTCACGCCGCACGAGGTCGCGCATCAGTGGTGGGGCGATCTCATCGGATGGTCCAGCTATCGCGACCAGTGGATGGGCGAAGGCTTCGCCACCTTTTCCGCCAGCCTCTTCCTCATGCAGACCTCCGCCAAGATGGACGAGTATCACAAGTACTGGAACGATCAGCATCGTCTGCTCTTCGAGAAGAACGCTTACGGCAAGCGGCCCATCGACGTCGGGCCCGTCACCATGGGCTATCGCGTCAACAGCAACAAAACCGGCGACGACGTTGCGCGCGCCGTCATCTATGCCAAGGGCGCCTACATCCTGCACATGATCCAGATGATGTACTGGACGCCGCAGAATGGTGACGAGCCGTTCAAGAAATCCATGCAGGCCTTCGTCCAGGAGTACGCCGGCAAGTCAGCGTCCACCGAAGACTTCAAGCACTCACTCGAGAAAACCATGCCCAAATGGGTCGACGCCGCGGGCGACCGCAAGCTCGACTGGTTCTTCAACGAGTACGTCTACGGTACCGAGGTCCCGCACTACGACGTCAGCTCCGATTTCAGCACGGGCGAAGACGGCGTCACCTCCGTCCACGTCAAGATCGCGCAGAGCGGTGTCTCCGATAACTTCCTCATGCTCGTGCCGATATATATGCAGATGGCCAACGGCAACACCATCCGTCTCGCCACGGTCAGGATGCGCGGCGTGACCGCCTTTGACCAGACAGTGAAGCTCGGCAAGCTGCCTTCGCCCGGCAAGAAGCTGCTCATCAACTACAACGAGGATGTGCTGAGCGACTAGCCGCTACTTCGGCTGCTGCGAATCCTGCGCAGGCTGCTCACCGCCGGCCGGCTGCTTCGCGCCTGGAGCGATCGTGTCATTGCCGTACGTGATCTTGATGTTCGTGTGGAAGTTGAACTTCTTGTAGTTCGTAAAGTGCACCGTCGCGCGAATGTGATCATCCTGGCTGAGCGCACCGTTCTGCGCCGCAAAGTGCAGAATGCCCTCCGCCTTGGTGTACACCGGGAACCAGTACACGCCGTCGATCTGCTCGTAGTAGGTCGTGAACGGCGGGCTCAGGTCTTCGTGTCCCTTGCGCGTGTCCTGCGGAACGTTCAGCCCGTTCACCAGGACAATCTCATTGTCCTGCTGGTCCACCCAGATCTTTCCCTGGAAGTAGCGATGTCCTTTCACCAGCACCTTCGGCGCGCAGTCGAACACGTACGTATTCAGCTCATCCACGTGCTGTTTGCCCAGGTAGGTCAGGTTGTAGTCGGGAAGCTGCGCCGTCGTCAGGATGAACGGAATGCGCTCCGCAATATCCTTCATGTCGTTCTCGGTCAGGATCACGCGCTCAATCGTGTTCTGCGGAGCGAAGACGACGTGCTCCATCCGTTTGCCCGTCGGATCGAAGGTGATGTCCGTGACCTGCTGATACTCGCCGTCCGGCCGCCCGGTGTCGTCGTTGATCGTCTGGATCTTCACCGTCTGACGAAACTCGTACTGGTTCCGCGCCTGCTCGTACGCCGCCTCCTGCTGACCCATCTTCTGGACAATCTGTTCAATCGTGATTCCGGTCGGCTGCGACGAGTCCAGCGGCCCAAATCCCTGGGTTGCGTTCGACTGCGCGAAGCCGGGCGCAGCAATGGAGGAGACACCAACAGCAAGAGCGAGAGCGAGCAATCTGCGAACCATGTCCTGAAATCCCTACTGAACTAGACGGTAGGCCGACCAAAAAGGTTCTGCAAGCGCCGCAGTTCCGGCCATACCGCTGACCTCAAATCGCCGTCATCCTGAGCCGTAGGCGAAGGACCTCTGTATTTGCTTTTCGCTCGCCCGCCACAAATGTTGGGATTGCCTTACACTTACCCCCGATGCGCCTCGCCACCTCCGTCCTGCTCGCCGCCCTCGCCCTCCCCATTGCCGCGCAACGGCCCACCCAGCAAAAGCGCCCCATGACCTTCGCCGACCTCATGGCCATGAAGCGCGTCTCCGACCCGCAAATCTCGCCCTCCGGCAAATGGGTCCTCTTTTCGGTCACCGACGTCTCGCTCGAGAAGAACACGAAGACGAATCATCTGTGGGCCGTGCCGCTCGACGGCAGTGCCAAAGAACACCAGGTCACGTTTGGCGACGGCGAATCCAACGGCCGCTTCGCCCCCGACGGCCACTCCATCGCGCTGACGATGAAGGACCAGATCTACACCATGCCCTGGGACGAAGCCGCGGGCACGGTCGGCTCGCCCACACAGGTGACGAATGTTAATGGAGGAGCTGACGGCGCGATCTGGTCGCCCGATTCCAAACGCCTCCTCTTTACTGTCTCCGTCTACCCCGAGTGTTCCGACCTCGGTGACTGGCAGAAAGAGGACGCCTGCGACGCCGACAAGCAGAAGGCCGCCGACGCCTCGCCCGTCAAAGCGCAGATCTGGGACTCACTCCTCTATCGCCACTGGGACCACTTCACCGGCAAACGTCGCAGCCACATCGCCGTCGTCGACGCCGACGGCCACAACCTCCGCGACCTCACGCCGCGCTCCGCCGTCGGCGACGCCGAAACCCCAACGTTCTCCCTCGGCGGCCCGCTAGGCTACGCCTGGGCTCCCGACTCGCACGAGATCGCCTACGTCACCAACCTCGAGGTCGGCTTCGCGAAGCCCGGCGTCTTCCCGCAACCCGGCGAGTCCACCAACAACGACATCTTCACCCTCAAGCTCGACGACCCCAACGCAAAGGCCGTCAAGGTCTCCACCTCACCCGGCAGCGACGACGGCCCGCAGTACTCGCCCGACGGCAAATACCTTGCCTGGCGGTCACAAGCGAGGAATGGGTATGAGTCGGACCAATTCAAACTCGCACTGATGGATCGCGCTACCGGCAACCTCGGGCCGCTTGATCACGTTCGCTTCGACTATTCGGAGACCGGCGGTGGCAAGGCTGCCAACCTGGACATGTGGATTGATGAATTCGTTTGGTCAGACACTTCAAAAGAAATTTTCTTTGTCTCCGAAGACAGAGGCGAGGCGCCGATCTATTCGGTCAACATAGACGGACGCGAACTCCGCCGCTTTGGCAAAGCGACAGGTGAATGGAGCGAGCTGTCCCTGCGGCGCGTTAACAGCAACTTCGAAATGGTCGGCAGTCTTATGCGTGTGGATCGGCCGACGGAAATTGCAAGGTTCGATTGGCTTGGTATGGATGACGGCACGCGTACGATCAAGCTCGATCTCGTTGGAAAGGGCCCGAGTCGGGACGTGACACAGCCATCGTTCGAGCCGAAATTGTTGACTCACTTAAATCAGGACGTCGAATCCCAGATTTCGCTTGCCCCACTCGAATCCTTCTGGTTCGCGGGCGCGAACGGCACCAAGGTCCAGGGCTTCCTCGTCAAGCCACCCAACTTCGATCCCTCCAAAAAATACCCCGTCAAATTCCTCATGCACGGCGGCCCGCAGACTGCCTGGGGCGACGCCTGGTCCTACCGCTGGAACTGGGAGCTCTTCGCCGCGAACGGCTACGTCGTCATCGGCATCAACCGCCGCGGCTCGACAGGCTACGGCCAGAAGTTCGTCGAAGAGGTCTCCGGTGACTGGGGCGGCCGCGCCTACGTCGACCTCATGAAAGGTCTGGATTTCGCCGAGGCGAAATACCCGTTTATCGATAAGAACCGCGAGTGCGCCCTGGGCGCCTCCTACGGCGGCTACATGGCCGACTGGGTCCTCACCCACACCAACCGCTTCAAGTGCATCGTCACCCATGACGGCATGAGCGATGCCACGGCAGCCTTCGGCGACACCGAAGAGCTCTGGTTCAACGAATGGGAATTTCGCCCGCTCGCCTCCAATGCTTCCGACGCCGTCGTCGAACAAAACCGCCCCTCGCACCCGTGGGACTTCTACGGCAAGCCCGACTCGGAAAATCCCTTCATCAAGTGGTCGCCGATGCGCTACATCAAGGACGCCCACACGCCCACGCTCATCATCCATTCGCAGCGTGACTACCGGCTCGACGTCTCGCAGGGAATGGAACTCTTCACCGCGCTCCAGCTCCTCGGCGTCCCGAGCAAAATGCTCTACTTCCCCGACGAAGGCCACTGGGTCCTCAAACCCCAGAACTCCCAGCTCTGGTACCAGACCGTCGACGACTGGTGCGACCAGTGGCTCGGCATGAACAAGTACGCCGGCGCCGGTCCCGAGAAAAACCCCGCCGCCGCAAAGCCATGAAACACCGTGCTTTGTGCGCCGCGAGTGCAGCTCCCTATGATCCTTACTCCTTTGTTTTGAATATTTTGCAGCCAAAGCGCCTCAAAATACTGGATTTTCGCACTTAGGTCCGGACCTAAGTCTTTTCTCCTGAAGATTTTGCGCAAAAAACACGGGGGAGGGGGGTAGCCCATACCATTCCACAAAAAATCCGCCAGAACAAAGTCTCCGCTCACGGAACCTGAGCTGCTCGATTACGCCGTAAAGTCCCTCGGCGCAAAGATGAAGAGCGAGCGCGACCTTCGCCGCCGGTTGTCGGATCGTGTCTCTCCCGACGAAACCGGCCGCGAAGCCGTCGAGAAGGTGATCGCAAAGCTGAAGGAACTCGGCTACTTATCCGATCAGCGATTCGCCGCCGACTTCGCGCGCCTTCGCCAGGAGAACGAGAAGTTCGGGAAACGCCGCGTTCAACAGGGCCTGATGCAGAAGGGAATCGCGTCGTCGCTGGTGAATGAAGCGGTAACAAAGCAGTATGAGGATGTGGATGAGGTCGCGCTCGCCCGACAATACATAGAGCGCAAGCGCCTGAAGCCGCCCGGCGGCGACCGCGAGCAGCGCCAGAAGGAGACGGCGAAGATCATGCGCCGGCTGGTCGCCGCGGGATTCTCCTCGCGAGCCGTCTGGGTGGTGTTGCGCGATTGGGCTGGAAGCGACATCGAAGAGGTTGATGTTGAGGAAAGCAGTGAATAGTGAGTAGTGAATAGTGAATAAGGCAAAGACGCTGCGGCTGATCGCGATCGACTGGTCGGGCCGCATCGACGCGGCCGGCCAGCGGCGGCACATCTGGTCCGCGATCTGGACGCGCAGCGAGAGTGGGATCAAGGTCCAGCTTGAGGCAGGCCGCACGCGCGATGAGATCACCGAGTGGCTGATCGAGCTTGCGCGCGAGGCGCCGCGGCTGGTGGTGAGCATCGACTGTTGCTTCAGCTTTCCGGGATGGTTTCTGGAGGAGCACGGCTGCGAGGACATGTTCGCGTTCTGGCGGAAGGCGAATGCGGGGCTGGCCGAGCAGTGGCTGGCGCGCGAGTGCGACGAGATTGCGCGCGATGAGCGGTTCTGGGGCAAGCCGCATAAGAGGCCGGCGCAGTTCTGCGGGGCGGGATATCGGCGGATGTTTCGGTTTGCGGACTATGACAACAAGATCGCGCAGGGGATGGAGGGCGGCGATCCGGAGCGCGCGGCGAAGATGCGCGGTATCACGCCGAAGTCGCCGTTTCAGATTGGCGGAAGTGGGAGCGTGGGGACAGGATCGCTGCGAGCGATGCAGATGCTGGAGCGGCTGCACGATGCGGGTTTTCGCGTGTGGCCGCTGGAGGCTGCGGCGCTCGATGCGGGGAGGCCGAAGCCGTTGCTGGTGGAGATGTATACGCGGCTGATGACAGGAGCGGTGGCGAAGTCGAATGCGGAGGCGAGGAGTAAGTATCTTGCGGCGAAGTGTAAGACGGATGCGGTGTACAAGCCTGTTGGGCGTGCGGTGATGACGAAGGCGAAGGGCAGTGAGGATGCGTTCGATGCACTGGTGAGCGTGATGGAGATGGCGAGATATGCGGATGAGTTTGCGAAGCTGAAGGCGACGCGTGATCCGGAGCTGCGGCGCGAAGGGCTGACGTGGCGGCCGGGAGTGAGCCTGTAGCGCTGATAAACTGAGGGTTATGCGCAACTTGTCCGGCAATCAGATTCGTGAAGATTTTCTGCGGTTTTTTGAGGGTAAGGGGCACCGTCGGGTGCACTCGTCTTCGCTGGTGCCGGCGAATGATCCCACGCTGCTGTTTACGAACGCGGGGATGAACCAGTTTAAGGATGTATTTCTGGGCGCGGAGAAGCGCGAGTACACACGCGCCGCATCGTCCCAGAAGTGCGTGCGTGCGGGTGGAAAGCATAACGATTTGGAAAACGTCGGGTTTACGCGGCGGCACCATACGTTCTTCGAGATGCTGGGGAACTTCAGCTTTGGCGACTACTTCAAGAAAGACGCGATTGCGTATGCGTGGGAACTGCTGACGAGTCCGGAGTGGTTTGGGATGGATCCCAAGAAGATGTACGTGACGATCTTCGAGGGCTCGGAGACGGTGCCCCGGGATGACGAGGCGGAGCAGTACTGGATCGAGACGGGAGTGCCGAAGGAACGCATCTTCGAGATGGGGATGAAGGACAACTTCTGGCAGATGGGCGATACGGGGCCGTGTGGTCCCTGCTCGGAGATTTTTTATGACCTGGGTGTGCGGGCGAGCGAGAAGTTCGACGCAAATGGGCAGCCGGTTGATCTGCCGTTTCCGCAGGATGAGCAGCGGTATGTCGAGATCTGGAACCTGGTGTTCATGCAGTTCGATCGGGCAGCGGATGGAACGCTGACGCCGCTGCCGAAGCCGTCGATCGATACGGGCATGGGATTGGATCGTGTGTCGTGCGCGATACAGGGGAAGATTTCGAACTATGAGAATGATCTGTTTACGCCGCTGCTGAAGCGCGCGAAGGAGTTGACGTGGTTCAAGAGCGAGCTGTCGATCGATGAGCTGGCGGTGAGCGATGTGAAGGGAGCGGCGTCGCTGCGGATTATTGCGGACCATGCAAGGGCGTCGACGTTTTTGATTTCGGATGGTGTGCTGCCGTCGAATGAGGGGCGCGGGTATGTGCTGCGCAAGATCATGCGGCGCGGGATTCGGCATGGACGGTTGTTGGGTCAGGAGAAGCCGTTTCTGCACGAGATGGTGTTTGCTGTGCGCGATGAGATGCAGGCGGCGTATCCCGAGCTGAAGGAGTCGGCGGAGCGCGTGAGCAAGGTGGTGCTCGCGGAAGAGGAGCAGTTTGCGCGCACGCTGGAACTCGGCCTGCGGAACATGACCGACGAGACGCTGCGCGATGGAGCGAAGGCGTTCAGCTTGTATGAGACGTTCGGTATGCCGCTGGACTTCATGGTGGACGCGGCGCGAGATGCGGGCATTGAGTTCGATTACGAGGGGTTTGAGCGGGCGAAGCTGGAGGAGCAGCAGAGAGCGCGGGCGAGTTGGAAGGGTGGGTCGCAGAAGAGCGCCGCGCCGGTGTATCGCGAGCTGCCGCAGACGGAGTTTCAGGGATATGGGGCGACGCGGCTGGATGGAGCGCGGGTGCTGGCGCTGGTGAAGGACGGAGTTGGTGTGGCGAGTTTGCAGCCGGGTGAGACGGGCGAGGCGGTGCTGGATGCGACGAGCTTCTATGCGGACTCGGGTGGGCAGGTTGGTGATGTGGGCTGGCTGTATGCGAGCGATCACATCACGGCTGTGGCCGAGGTGAGCGGATGCAGGAAGCCGGTACAGGGTGTGTTTGCGCACCAGGTGAAGGCGTTGCATGCGATTGGGGTGGGGGACGTGGTCGACACGGTGGTGAATGCGGGCGTGCGGCATGCGACGATGCGCAATCACACGGGGACGCATCTGCTGCATGCGGCGCTAAGGCAGGTGCTGGGCACGCACGTGAAGCAGGCTGGGTCGTTGAATGATGCGACGCGGCTGCGGTTTGATTTTTCGCACTTTGCGGGTGTGGCGGACGAGGAGCTGCAGGAGATTGAGGACATTGTGAATACGCAAGTGCTCGCGAACAGCAAGGTGGAGACGCTGGTGGATGTGCCGATCGATGTGGCGGTGCATGAGCTGGGCGCGATGGCGCTGTTCGGCGAGAAGTATGGCGAGCGCGTGCGAGTGGTGAAGATTGGGGATTTCTCGACGGAGCTGTGCGGCGGAACGCACACGGCGGCGACGGGAGAGATCGGGCTGCTGAAGTTGGTGGGTGAGAGTTCGGTGTCGAGCGGAGTGAGGCGCGTAGAGGCGGTGACTGGGACGGGGTCGCTGGAGCTGTTCCGGCGCGATGCGGAGGTCACAAAGGTTGCGGGGCAGATTGTTGGCGGCGATGTGAACGCTGCGGCGCTGCAGGCGAGGCTGGCGCAGAGTGACGAAGAGATGAAGAAGCTGCGGCGGGAGCTTGAGCAGATGCGGATGAAGTCTGCGAGTGCGGCGACAGCGGATGCGGCGGCTTCGGCTGTGGAAGTTAAAGGTGTGAAGGTGCTGGCTCGGCGTGTAGATGCGCTCGATAAGTCGCAGATGAGGAACCTGGTGGATGAGCTGCGCGGGAAGCTGGGCTCGGGTGTGGTAGTGCTGGGAGCGGCGACGAGTGATGGCAAGGTGTCGCTGATTACTGGTGTCACGAAGGACCTGACATCGCGCGTGCAGGCAGGGAAGGTTGTGGGCGCGCTGGCGGCGAAGGTCGGCGGCAGAGGCGGTGGGCGGCCGGATCTTGCGGAGGCTGGTGGAAGCGATGTGGCGGCGCTGGATGGTGTGCTGGCGCAGGCGGCGTCGGTTGTTGGGGAGATGATCGCGTAGAGCGAGTCAGCGAGTCAGCGAGTCAGCAAGTCAGCGAGTCAGGGGCGGCTGTTGCGACCGGTGCAAGGAGTTTTCCACGGCACCTTGGTAACAGGTACATGGGCGAATACCTGCGGCTGATTCGCGAGGTGAGGTGGGCGTTGCGAACCTAAACTGAGGGTGGCTATGCGTGTGTCTCGGCAGAGCGGGATGGGATGCGGCCGCGGCTGGAGGTGCGCAGCCGCGAGCGCGTGTGTATTGCTGAGTGCGCATGCGGGGCTTGCGGCGCGGACAGAAGCGAGTGCGTGGGATAGCGCGGTGCTGGCGCGGCAGGTGTTCGAGGCGAAGCCGCAGGGAACGCACACCAAGATTGAGTACGCGCATGTGATGGATGCGTTTCGCGCGATCTATCACGGCAATCCGGGCGATGCGCATGCGGCTCGGGCGGTGGAGCAGGTCGCGGAGCTGCTGGCCGAAGAGGGGCAGGAACTAAACGACCGGAAAGCTCTGCGCGATGCGGCAGGGCAGTACGAGTTTTTGGCGAAGGCGTATCCGGTGGGATCGATGGCTCCGCGCGCGCTGGGCCATGCGCTGGATCTGCTCGGGCCTGATGCGGCGGACGATGCGGCGGAGGCGAAGAAGGTTCGCGGGCTGCTGGAGGGGGAGTATCCGCGGAGTGCGGAGGCGCGGGAGGCGAAGAAGAGATTAGAGATTAGAGATCAGAGATCGGACGAGGCGTCGGTTGAGCCAGGAGTTCCGAGTTTGCCAGGGGCGGCTGAGCACTATCGGAAGCCGGCGGCTGCGAAGAGCGAAGAGGATGCGGTAGAGAAGGCGAGTGAGACGCCGGACGCGGGTGTTGAGGTTGATGCGGAGCATCCGGCGAGTGCGAAGGTTGACGCGGCAGTTGTGAAGCCGGGGCGGATGGCGACGGTGACCGGGATTCGGCACTGGTCGACGCCGAGCTATACGCGCGTGGCGATTGATCTTGGAGATGCGGTGGAGTATCAGGCGGCGCGGGTGGAGAATCCGGACCGCATCTTCTTCGATCTGCATCATGCGCGGCTGGCGCAGCAGTTGGTAGGCAAGAGCTTTGCGGTGACGGACGATGGATTTCTGACGAGGATCCGGGCGGCGCAGTTCTCGGGTGATGTGACGCGGGTGGTGCTGGATGTGCACCAGGTGGGCGAGTACTCGGCGTTTCTGCTGCCGAATCCGTACCGGCTGATTATCGATATCCACGGGAAGACGAGAGATCAGGGATCAGAGATCAGAGATCAGGAGATCGCGGCTGCTAAGGTGCCGGATGCAGCTCCAACAACTGCGGAGGTGCCGAAGAGTGATGCCGCTCCTGGCAGTGGGTCGGAGGTGTCGAGCCTGCCGCCGATGCCGGTGACGGATGGCAGTGCGGGGTTTGGTTTGCCTTCGCGGGAGACGGCTGGCGAGGCGAAGCAGGCGGTGGCGCGGCCGCGGGTGATCATCCCGTCGAAGCCGACGACGTCCAAGCCGGTACCGAATTCGGTGGCAACGAAGACGTCTGACGACGGCGTAGAGGTTGCGGCGGTCAGCGACCAGCCGGGGAAGATTGAGGCGACGAGAAGGCCGACGTCGCAGCCGATTGCGGAGCGGTCGGCAGGAACGAGTGCCAAGGCGAGAGGCTCACGGAGCAAGTCGCATGTGACCGGAGAACCGGCTGAGCCGCCGCCTCCGACGGCCGATGGCGAGGCGACGCTGATGCGCGCGCTGGGGCTGAAGATCGGCCGGATTGTGATTGATGCGGGGCACGGCGGACATGACTCGGGCACGCTGGGCGCGGGCGGTATTGAGGAGAAAGATGTAGTGCTCGATGTGGCGTTGCGGTTGGGCAAGCTGCTGCACGACCGCCTGGGCGCGGAGATTGTTTACACGCGCGCGGACGACACGTTTATTCCGCTGGAAACGCGGACGGCGATTGCGAACAAGGCGCAGGCGGATCTATTCATCAGCGTGCATGCGAACAGCTCGCAGGATGCGAGCGCGCGCGGGGTGGAGGTCTACTACCTGAACTTCACGAGCGATCCGGAGGCGATGCAGGTGGCGAGCCGCGAGAACGCAGTGTCGACGCAGAGCGTGCATGAGCTGAGCGACCTGGTGAAGAAGATCGCACTCAAGGACAAGATTGATGAGTCGCGCGAGTTGGCGGAGGACGTGGACACGTCACTGTACGGCGGGCTGGCCAAGGTCAATGAGGGGCTGAAGAATCGCGGGGTGAAGAAGGCGCCGTTTGTCGTGTTGATCGGCGCGAATATGCCGTCGATCCTAGCGGAGATCAGCTTCGTCACGAACCCGACGGACGCGGATGAGCTGCGCCGGCCGGAGTATCGCGAGCGCGTGGCGGAGAGCCTCTACGCGGGTGTGGCGCGATATGCGAAGACCATCAACGGCGTGAAGAAGCCGGTCGCAACGGAGCGGGCGGCGATAGGCCGTTGATGGTCACTGGATTCGCTAACACTTCGCCTGCGGGTGTAGTCTGAACCTGTATGGGCGCGGGTACACGAATTGCAATTGGAGCGGTGGCGTGTGCGCTTGCGGCGGGCGCGGTGCAGGCTCGCGCGCAGGGTGTCACGCTGACAGAGCCGCCGGTGCAGTTGCTTCCGCAAAACTTCGGCGGGTGGCAGCAGGGCGGAAGTTCAGAACCGGGGACGGTTTCCCTCACGACGGTCAACAAGGCTGCGCTGCAGGAGGCGGGACCGCTGCGGTCGCAGGTGAACACCTATACACGTGCCGGGCGCACGATGCGTGTGGAGGCGGTTGAATTTGGCGACCGCACGGGCGCCTATAGCGCGTTTACGCTCGCGGAGCGGCCGGAGATGCGCGTAGGGAAAGAGGTCGGTTCGTCCGATGCGGTGGGCGACGGCGTCGTGCTGTTTACGATCGGCGATACGCTGGTGCTTGCGTCGCCGGCGAGCGCGGCCGATGCGTCGGCTCTGAGCCAGCTGGCGAAGGTGTTGCCCAAGGCGACGGGAAGTACGGGCGTGGCGCCGTTGTTGCCGAGCTTTGTGCCGGCGGAGCATCTGGTGCCTTCAGGGTTACGGTATGCGCTGGGACCGGAGAGCTATGCAGCCGAGGGCGGCGTGCTGCCGGCGAACGCGTTGGGATGGGACAAGAGCGCCGAGGCCGTGACGGCCAACTACGACGAGAAGCATGGGCGCGAGACGGTCACCATGGTGATCTATCCAACGCCGCAGATCGCGCAGGCGTTTGAGAAGAAGTTTTCAACGGGTGTGAAGGGGTTAGGGCCGAGTTTTGCAAACGCGAGAGTGCGGCGTGACCAGGAGCTGGTGATGGTGGCCTCCGGCGCGCTCCCTGGCAATGAAGCGGGCGCGATGCTTGAGAACGTGCACATGAAGCAGATCGTTGCCGTGGATCAGTACATGCCGCCTGTCTTTCAAACCGAGGTGCAAAAGACGTTTAGCCTGCTGACCAGCATTGCGATTTTATCGGGCGTGCTGATGGCAAGCGCGGTGCTACTGGGGCTGTTCCTTGGTGGCGGGCGGGCGTTGATTCGGGTGATGCAGGGCAAGCCGGCAGCGAGTGAACCGGAGTTTCTGAGTCTGCATCTGTCGACGCAGAACCCGGTGCCTCATTGGGAGACACCAGGGCCCAACGCCCATTCCTGACCGAACTAAGCCGATTGCAGGAGCTTTGAGGGAATCACAGGGTAAAACAGCGGCAAAAACCCATTATTGCCCATAAATCGTTTGTTAACTTATGTTTACGATTTATGGGAATTGTGTCTTGACACCACCCGGAGGCGAACATACTCTTGCACCAGAGCGTTCCGATGGCTTTGCCTCCGTTGGAGCTGCCTCCCATAGAAAAAGGGTCGCCCTGTTGCCGGGCGGCCCTTTTGCCGTTAAGGATGTTTCACTCAGCCGCGTTTGCGAACAAGGTGGGTTCGTGAGACTGGCGAGACCTGAGGTCGTACCCCTTTCGTTGCAGAGGACGTAACAGCGCAGATTCTCCGGAACTTGCAGCGGGGGATTTGTCCAGACAAAGACAGACGCGATAGTGAGAAGGCAACGCTGGCTCAGAACATGAAGAGTCTGAAGGGATAAAGCCCATGCCTACGATCGCGGTTTGGATGACCACGGTAGTGATGATTGCTGTGCTTGCACTGGTCGCGCTGGCCGGTCGCATGGAGCGCGACGAGCTGGAGTAACGCGCGAGAGTTTCGAGAATGCAAGAGAGCTGCGACGTTTGGCGTCTCCTCGCTTTGCCGTTAGAATGAGGAGAGTAAGCCGACGTAGCTCAGTTGGTAGAGCAGCTGATTCGTAATCAGCAGGTCAACGGTTCAAGTCCGTTCGTCGGCTCCACTTCTTTGTCATCCCTCACATTCCTAATCGATCCGCGAACTCACGCGGAGGAAGCTTGCTGACCTGGCGGACGCTGGGCGGAGCAGGAGTGTGTACTCCTGCCGACATAATTTGGTCGCAGGCCGGAACTCGGCCCGAAGAATCACGTCTATGCGAATAACTGCTTCTCGATTTCGGCCAGTGAGGCGACCAGTTGAAGACAGCTGTGGGTGTAGGCCCAGCGGAAGAATCTATCGAAGAAACCGGAAACGCGCTCGATCTGGCTGTGGTGGTGCCGACCTATCAGGAGCGGGAAAACATTGCTGAGTTCATCCGGAGATTGGGGATTGCGCTCGCGGGGCTCTCCTGGGAGCTGATCTTCGTGGATGACGACTCCCCGGACGAGACGGCGGAGGTGGTGCGGCAGTGGACGTCGCGAGACCGGCGGGTGCGACTGCTGCACCGGATAGGCCGGCGAGGGTTGTCTTCGGCGTGCATTGAGGGCATCATGGCGACCTCGGCGGAATGCGTTGCCGTGATGGACGCGGACATGCAGCATGACGAGGCGCTGCTGCCGCGCATGCTGGAGCAACTCCGAGAGGACTCGCTGGATGTCGTTATAGGGACCCGGAACTCGGATGGCGGCAGCATGGGCGAGTTTCCCGCGCATCGGGTTCTCCTGAGCAAGGTGGGGCAGTGGGTGAGCCGGGCGGTTTGCCGCTGCGAGCTGAGCGATCCGATGAGCGGATTCTTCCTGGTGCGGCGGGGTTTCTTTCTCAAGGTTGTGCGACATCTCCAGGGCAACGGGTTCAAGATACTGGTCGACATGCTGGCGTCGAGCCCGCGGCCGGTACGGCTGGCGGAGATGGGGTATGAGTTTCGCAGGCGGACGCGCGGGGAGAGCAAGCTGTGCGTCCACACCGGCGTGGAGTATCTGCTGCTCGTTATCAGCAAGCTGATGGGCGGGCTGCTGCCGGTGCGGTTTGCGGCGTTTGCTCTGGTGGGAGCGATCGGGCTGGCGACCCATCTGGCTGTTTTGGCAATAATGCTGTACGGCTTCCACCTGCACTTCATTGCGGCGCAGGCGATCGCGGCGACCGTCGCGATGATTGAGAACTTCTTCCTGAATAACCTGATTACCTATCGCGATCGCAGCCTGCGCGGGTTGCGATGGCTGACGGGCCTGGCATCGTTTTGCGTGGCCTGCTCGTTTGGTGCGTGGGCCAATGTGATTGTCGCGCGATCGCTGTATGCCGGTGGATTGCCGTGGTATGCGGCGGGAATGCTGGGGACGCTGCTCAGCGCGGTCTGGAACTATTCGGTGACGAGCCTGTTTACGTGGCAGACGCCACGCCGGACTGCGGTGATGCAAGCCGCTGTTGAGCCATTGGCGGCTGATTTGGAGCCCTATCGTTGAACCGACAGCTTGCCGATGCCCACAGTGATGAGGCTCTGGCGCGGTGGACTGTGTGGGGCTACCTTGCAGTCGCCGCATTCGCAGCGATGCTGCCGATGGTGCGGGCGTTCTATCGCGTAGAAATTACGTACAACGAAGGCTGGAACGTCTATAACGCGAGCGCGGTGGCGCACCACCAGATGCTCTATCCAGCGGCTTATGGATGGACGACGGTGAACTATCCGATGCTGTCGTTCGCGATTGTCGCGTGGCTTCACCGGCTGACGCACGATTACCTGTTCACGGCGAGAGTGCTGAGTTTACTGGCGACGCTGGCGTGCGGTGTTCTGGCCGGGTTGATCGTGCGAAGGATTGCGGGATCCGGACGTGCGGGATGGATCACCGGCGCTTACACGATTGCGATCTTCTGCGGCTTGGCGGACTTTTATGTTGGGCAGGCCGACCCGGAGATGCTGGCGCTTGCTGTGTTCATGGCGGGGTTGCTGCTTTATGTGGCCGGGCGTAAGAACCTTGTAGCTCTGGCTGGCGTGGCCGCGATTTTTGTGATTGCCGGCAATATCAAGCACGATCCTCTGGGCTTTCCGGTTGCGGTCGTGCTGGATCTTCTGCTGCTTTCGTGGCGCAAGGCGGTGTGGTTTTGCGCCTGGGGAGCTGCGTTTGTGGCGCCGGCGGTCTGGCTGAATGTCCAGTACGGCGGGCCAGGGTTCTTCTTGCAGCTCGCCGCGCCGCGTACCTTTTCAGCGGTGAAGGGGCTGGAGCAGATGGGATCTGTCTTTGGCCCGCTGCTGCTGCCTTTGGCGCTGGCTGTCTATGCGGCGGTACGGGAGAGAGCGGATGTGCGGGTTCGGGTGCTCGCGTTCCTGCTCGCGGCGGGTCTAGTGTTAGGGATGGTCTTCGGCGGAGGAACGGGAGTGTCGGTGAACGCTCAGTTCACGGCGATTCTGGCTACGGCGATGCTGACGGGGATTGCGCTGCTGCGCATCTGGCGGGGCGATTGGGGATGGGCGGGACCGAGGGTACGGCGGTTTGCTCCTGTGGCTGTTCTGGCGTGGATGGTGATTCCGCTGATCGTGGGGAATACGTGGAATCCGGTGGGAAGGTTGCGCGAGACCATTGCAGACCAGCGGTACTTCGATGCGGATGTTGCGCTTTTGTCGGCGCAGAACGGCCCTGCGCTGTGCGAGAGTCTGCTGAGGTGTTACTTTGCCGGCAAACCGTATGACTACGATCCGTTCAACGCGACGCGGTTGATCAAATTCCATAAGTTGGATGACAGCGTGATGCTGGACGCGTTGCGAGAGCATCGCTATGGTGCGGTGCAATTGGACAATTTGCAGGATGACGACGCCTTTTCGGATCGGTTCGATCCGGCGATCGCGGCGGCGATCAACCAGAACTACAAGCCGGTGCTGGAGCATGAGGGAGCCACGATTTACCTGCCCAGGTGAGACCGGGGCGGCGACTGAGGCCTGGTTTGGCTGTATGGACGGCGCTGAACCTGATTTGATTCCAGTTATCCACTGAAAAGATACGTCTTAGGCATTCTCTGCTTGATGCCGACGGGTGGGCACCGCATACTCTGGAGCAGAGCCGGTCGCGTGGGGCGGCCGCTCCGGAACCGAGAGACGAGCCGTGAGCCAGTACCGCCGAGAAGACGTTCTGCGCATCCTTCGCCTCCCTCATCGACAGTTGAATGCATGGGAGCGGGCGGGTTTGATCTCCGCCTCGGAACACTATTCGTTCGACGAGCTCGTCCAGCTCCGGAAGCTTCGAAAGCTGGCCGAAACCAGGATTTCCGTAAAGAGCATCCGGCAGTCGGTGGATGCCATGCAGAAGGTCGCGGGACTGAGTAATCCGCTGCTGGAGCTGGCGGTGGTGCCGCGTGGGTCGCGGCTGGCGTTCCGGCAGGGCGGGGCGCTGGTGGATCCGATGACGCGTCAGATGGCGTTCGATTTTGAACTGACTCCGAGGGCTGGGCTGGCAGTGGTCCGGCGTGCTTGCCGTTATGGGGCGGATGCAAACTCGGTCACGGCTGAGGTGCAGGAGATGTTCCTGCGCGCGGTGCGGCTGGAGGAGAATTCGGCGACGCTGGCCGAGGCGAAGGAGCTCTACGGCGAGATCCTCGAGATTCAGCCCCACCATGCCGCGGCGGCTATCAATCTGGGGACGATCCGCTATAACGAGCGAGATTTTTACAGCGCGGAGGCGTTGTATCGGCGGGCGACGGAGGCCGACCCGGAGTATGCGCTGGCGTTCTTCGACCTGGGGAATGTTCTGGATGAGCTGCAGCGGCTGCCGGATGCGATTGCAGCGTATGAGCGGGCATTGAGGCTGGTTCCGCAGTACGCGGATGCGCACTACAATCTGGCGCTCGCCTATGAGCGCATGCAGGAGCCGCGGCGGGCCCTGCGCCACTGGACGCGGTACATTCAGCTTGACCCGAGCGGCCCGTGGGCGAGCCATGCGAAGACTCAGGCTAAGCGCATTCTGGCCAATGAGCGGCTGGTAATCGTGAGCAGACACGCGCGCACGATGCGGTAGGCGCAAGGGCGACGGCAGGTGGGGAAATAGAAGAGGGAAGACGCGAAAGCGTTCGAAGAGGCTGCGCTGGTACACTCCGGTGCAGCCTTTGACTTGATAGCTGACTTACTGACTGAGGAGATGACGCCTGATGGCAACCACCACCACGACCTTCCGCCCCTTTGTGTCTGCCGAGGAGAGCCCAAGAGAGCTTTCGGCGCGGGCGCTGATCCTGGGGGCGATCTTCGGGATCATCTTCGGTGCCGTGACGGTGTACGTAGGGCTGAAGGCGGGCCTCACGGTTGCGGCTTCGATTCCGATTTCAGTGCTGTCGATCTCGATTTTGCGGGTGTTTGGCCGCGCGTCAATCCTTGAAAACAACATCGTCCAGACCACGGGGAATGCGGGTCAGTCGATTGCGTCGGGCGTAATCTTCACCCTGCCGGCGCTGGTCTTCCTCGGCTTTGACCTTGAGGGCTTTCGCATCTTTGCTCTGGCGCTCTTCGGCGGCTGGCTGGGCGTGTTGTTTATGATCCCGCTGCGGCGCCAGCTAATTGTCGAAGAGCACGGGGCGCTCACCTATCCGGAGGGCACGGCGTGCGCCGAGGTATTGACCGCTGGCGAGCGCGGCGGATCATTCGCGAGCCGAGTCTTTCTAGGCCTTGGGTTTGGTGCGCTCTATGCGCTATTCCAGAACGAAGGCCTGACCGCGCTCTTTCCGGCTACGCCGAAGAAGGACTTCAACTTCGACCCGAACGGCCAGCAGTTGATGAAGGGCGCATCGCTCCGCGCGGATGTCACGCCGGAGTATCTGGGCGTCGGCTATATCATCGGTATCCGCGTGTCGGCCATCATGCTTGCCGGCGGTGTTTTCTCCTGGCTGGTGTTGATGCCGACGATTGTGTTCTTCGGCAAGCACATGACGACGCCGCTCTACCCGGGCACGGTGCCGATCAGCATGATGGACCCGAGCGCACTGTGGCGCACATACGTGCGACCTATGGGCGCGGGTGCCGTTGCGGCGAGCGGCCTGATTACGCTGCTGCGGACGGCGCCGACAATCATCAGCGCGTTCACGGCGGGTCTGGCTCAGATCAGAGCGAAGCCCGGCGTTGAAAAGAACGCGGATGTGCCGAGGAGGTCGCGCGTCGAACACGATCTGCCGATGAGCGTCGTAATCGGGGGCAGCATTTTGCTGGTTCTGCTGATGTTCGCGTTCCTGGTCTTTCGTCCTGTTCCGGGAGCGCAGGTGAGCGCAGCGGCAAACTTTGCCGCTGCAATCCTGGTGGTGATCTTCGGGTTCCTGTTCGTCACCGTGAGTGCGCGCATCGTGGGCATCGTCGGCTCCAGTGCTAGTCCTGTAAGCGGAATGACGATCGCCACGCTGATGGCAACGGCAGCAATTTTCCTGGTGAAAGGATGGACGGCACCGGCGTTTGGCGCGCTGGCGATCACAATTGGAGGTGTCGTGTGCATCGCGGCCTCGAATGCGGGCGACACATCGCAGGATCTGAAGACCGGGTTCCTGATCGGGGCGACGCCGTGGAAGCAGCAGCTCGCGGTGATGATCGGGGTCATTGTGTCGACGCTGGTGATCGGTGTGACGCTGAACCTCGTGAACAAGGGATTTGAGAGCTTCAGCCGCATCCCGCAACCCAAGCAACTTACACTCAGCGCGCTTCCTGAGGGTGTGCAGCAGCAGGGCTATTTCACTCGCGATGAGGTGAAGCTGCGCGCGAGTGCATCTTCCAGCGCACCTGTTGTGGGCGATCTGGCGAATCCGCGGAGCTATGTCCTGCTGAACGCGATTGGGTCGCCGGTGCTCGAAGACGGCAAATATCTCTACAACCCGGCTACGCAGAAGGTCGAGGTGCAGTGGACCCAAGGCATCGGCAGCGAGAAGGCCGCGGCGCCGCAAGGACGGCTGATGGCGACGGTTATCAATGGAATTTTGAGCCGCAAACTGCCATGGGGGTTGGTACTTCTTGGCGTCGCTCTGGTTATTGGAGTGGAGCTGCTGGGCGTGCGATCGCTGACCTTTGCCGTGGGTGCCTATCTGTCGATTGGGACTACTCTGGCAATCTTTTGCGGCGGCTTCGTGCGGTGGTTGGCGGACCTGGCGGTTCAGCGGGCCGGCCGCGCGCCGGTGACCGAGGCGGAGAGCGAGGTGTCGCCGGGAAGCCTGTTTGCGTCGGGGCTGATCGCGTCGGGCGGCATTATGGGGCTGGTTGGGGTGGCTTTCCAGGCGTTCGATAAGACGTTTCCGCACTTCTCGCCGGATAATTTCCTACACCATGACGTGGTGAGCGTGATCTGTTTTGGCCTGCTCGGCTTCAGCTTGTACTACTTCGCGCGCAAGCCGCTGGCGGGCGAGGCGGTGCTGGAAGAGGTTGAGCGTGAGAAGTAGGGTTTACCGCGTAATTGGAGGCTGAGATGAGGCGAATTGTTGTTGTACTGCTGATGGTGTTGTTCGTCGCATCCAGCGGCGCGAGAGCGGATGAGGCGAGCAAGCGCGCCAAAGCCGAGGAGCTCTTTACTCTGCTTCACATGGATCAGCTAATGGACCAGCTGACGAAGAGCGTGATGCAGCAGGTTCAGACCATGACGCAATCTATGCCGGGCGCTGACCAGGCAACGCCAGAGCAGAAGAAGCTTGTCGCCGATTTTCAGCAGCGCGTGCTGGACCTGGTGAACAAGCGGCTGGGATGGAAGGCGTTGGAGCCAGACTTCATCAACCTCTACGCGACGACGTATACAGAAGAAGACCTGGACGGGATTATCGCCTTCTACAAATCACCGGTGGGGCAGAAGATGCTGGAAAAGACGCCGGAGCTGATGACGAAGAGCACCGAGCTAACGCAGCAGAGAATGCGCGAAGTGCAGCCTGAGTTCAATCAGATGATCCAGGACTTTATGAAGCAGATGGCGGCGACGACTGCAAAGCCGACGCCCGCGCAGACGGCACCGCCGGCGAAGAACGGACCGTAGCAAGTCAAATTTAAAGCTCCAGGATGATGGGCATGATGAGCGGCCGGCGGTTGGCGTTCTTCTGGATGAAGCGCTTCAGGTCGCCGCGGATCTTGTCCTTCATAACGCCATAGTCGCGGCGTTCTTCTTCGCTGGATTGCTCCAGCGTGCGCGCGACGATGTCGCGAGCGTTGCGAAGCAGCTCGGGATCATCGGCGGCGAAACCGCGGGTGGAGATTTCAGGCATGCCTTCGACCTGGCCGGTCCGCTTGTTGATCGCGATGATGGGGAGAAAGAGGCCGTCGCCGCCGAGTTGCTTGCGATCGCGAATGACCGTGTCTTCGACGACGTCGGCGGTGGAGTTGTTATCGATGCAGATCCGACCGGTGGTGATCTTTCCGGTTTTCTCGGCGCCATCGCGATCGAGTTCAAGAACGTCGCCGTCTTCTAGCAGGAGGATCTTTTCGGGGATGCCGGTCGCGGCGGCGAGCTCGGCGTGCCGCTTCAGGTGACGGTAGTCGCCGTGGATGGGCACGAAGAACTTCGGCCGCACGAGGTTGATCATCATGCGCAGCTCTTCCTGGGAGCCATGGCCGGAGACGTGGATCAAACCGTTGGTGCCGTCGTCATGGATGACGCGGGCATCGCGGCGCTCGAGGTGGTCGATGACGCGATAGATGGCCTTCTCGTTGCCGGGGATGATGCGCGAGCTGAGGATGACCGTGTCGCCTGCATCGATCTTCGCGAACTTGTGATTGTCTACGGCAGCGCGTGAGAGCGAGCTCATGGGCTCACCCTGCGTCCCCGAGATCAGGATGCAAAGTTCGTGATCGGGGTACTCCTTGATCTGTCCCGGATGGATGAGCAGACCCTGTGGCGGGTCGAGATAGCCGAGGTCCTGCGCGATTTCAGAAGAGTTGTCGATGGAACGGCCGATGAGCGCGACCTTACGGTTGTGCTTGTCGGCGAGCTCCATCGCGATGCGAATGCGATGAATCGATGACGAGAAGCAGGAGAAGAAGAGCTTCTTGCGCGTGGCTCCGAAGATGTCGTCGAGGCGAGGCCGGACGGCGCGCTCGCCGGGCGTGAAGCCGGGGCGGTCGACGTTGGTGGAGTCCTGCAGAAGACAGAGCACGTTCTGCTTGCCGAGGTCGGCGAAGGCCTGCAGGTCGAAAGGGTGGCCGTCGGGCGAAGAGAGATCGATTTTGAAGTCGCCGGTGTGGAGCACGATGCCGGCCGGGGTATGGATGGCGAGCGAAACGCAGTCGACGAGCGAGTGCGTGACGCGGATCGGCATAATGGTGAAGACGCCGAGGTTGAAGCGACGGCCGGGAAGCATCTCGATGAGCTCGGCATCATCGAGCAGGCGATGCTCGTCGAGTTTGCCTTCGACGTAGGCCAGAGTGAATTCGGTGCCGTGGACGGGTACGTTCAGCTCGGAGAGAATCCAGGGCAGGCCGCCTATATGGTCCTCGTGCCCGTGGGTGAGCACGATGCCGCGAACGAGCGCGCGATTTTCGACGAGATAGCTGATGTCGGGGACGACGATGTCGACGCCGAGGAGCTCTTCTTCGGGGAACATGAGGCCGGCGTCGATGACGATGATGTCGTCACCGAAACGGAGAGCGAGGCAGTTCATACCGAACTCGCCGAGCCCGCCAAGGGGGATGATTTGCAGCTTGTCTGAAGCCATGAATCTTCAGTTTAGCGCAGTGCGCTCTCTGCTTAGATGGCGCGGATGGCGCGCGCGGGAAGCGTGAAGAGGGCTGCGATGAGCTCAAACACGCCATGGACAACAATACCCACCAGCCGGAAGGGAAGCAGCAACAGCCAGACCAAGGGGTACAGCACGAGCGCCACGATTGCGGCAGGCCAGCAGACGACGAGGAGAATGCAGAAAAGGAGCAGTTTAATCACTTATTTGCCTCCAGAAGAGGTACGAAGACGCACGTCATCCGGTTCCATGTGCTGCGCTTGGTTTCCATTACCTCAGGATATCTTCGAGTGCTGTCGAGAGTTCGGTCTTTTCGTCGCGGTACTTGACGATGATTGGCGTGTAAACGGATAGCCCGAGGTCCTTCCCAGCCCCACGCTGGACGGCGCGCGAGCCGGGAACGACGACAGCACCCGACGGGATGATGAGCGGAGTGTCCGCCGCGGCGCGCAGGACGGTGTTGTTCGCCAGATCGTAGACCGGGGTACCACGCGTGAGGATGGTGCCGGCGGCCAGCACGGCTTTGCTGCGGACGATCGTGCCCTCATAGACGCCTGTGTTTCCGCCGACTAGGACGTCGTCCTCGATGATGACAGGAGACGCGTTGACCGGCTCCAGCACGCCGCCGATCTGTGCCGCAGCCGACAGGTGCACGCGCTTGCCAATCTGCGCGCATGAGCCGACGAGCGCATGGGAGTCGATCATCGTGCCTTCATCGACATACGCGCCCACATTGACGTACGCCGGGGGCATCATGACGACACCAGGGGCGAGGAACGCGCCGGAACGCACAGCACTGCCGCCCGGCACGATACGGACGCCGTCTTTCGGCGCGAAACGACGGGCAGGGTAGGTAGCCTTGTCCACGAAGCTGAGGATGGAATCGCCCGCGGTCTCGCGGCCGTTCATGGACTCGAGCGCACCCAAACGGAACCCGAGCAAAATCCCTCGCTTCACCCAAGGGTTCACGCGCCAGCCGGTCGGCTGAGAATCATCCGGCTCCGCCGAGCGAAGCGCGCCGGCCTCGAGCGCATCGCGCAGCTCACGGAAGGCGCCGATCGCGTTCGCGTTGCCGATGGCCTCTGATCCGGCGGAGAACCAGTGCTCGATGGCCTCTTGCAGTTCTTTGTGCGGTGCAGCGATCGTCATTCCTGTCGATTTCCTTCAGCGGAGCAGGGATAGGGTTTTGTGGCAGGTGGCGCGTTCGTGGCGTTCTCATCGAACTGAATGTCCACGCACTTTTTGGCCTCGTAGCGGCTGCCGTTGAATCGCCAGAGGATCTGTTCTGAGTCAAATGCCGACCCGTGCATGCGAGTGACGATCTTCGGAATGCCCTGACCTGATGCTTTCACAACACCGAATCCCTGCACAGCGCCATGGTCGAGAATGATCCTGTTCCGGGCAAGATCGATAATCCAGAGCGAGCAGTTTCCGGTTGGGGAGCAGAGCTCGCCGCCGTTTGGTTGCACGACAAGTGCCGCCATTGAGCCCAGACGAATGCGTTCCGCGGAGAACGAGAGAATCGCTCGATCGGCAGTTGCGCTGCTCTCTCCCTGAAACAGTGGGCCGAGCTGGGGCCGGAGAAGCCGGATCGCGGTGTCGCGCTCGCCGGGTAGCAGGCGCGCGAGACCTGAGCGCGGCCTGGCGACAGGAGCTGCGGTCCAATCGGCCGTCTGACCCACCACGGTGCCGCCAAGGACCATCAGCCAAAGAGCCATCTGGGATAAAGAGCGTGCGAGCATCGCGAACTTAGAAGACGCGCAGGTTTTCGTGCGGCGAGTTGGTCAGCAGGCCGAGTTCGCCAAGGATCCGCTCCAGCTTGCGGCGGGTTTGCGCCGTCACGGGAACCATGGGCAGACGAAGCTCCTCGTTTCCGCGGCCGAGCAGCGACATCACAGCCTTGATCGGCGCTGGACTTGGCTCGCAGAAGTTGGCTTGGAGCAGCTGGAAGTAATGACGATTAATCCGGCGAGCCGAGATCCAGTTATCGTTCAGCGCGGCGTTGATCATCTGCGACATCTGCTGTGGAATGGCGTTCGATGCGACGGAGATGAGCCCGCAACCGCCGACAGCCAGCGTCGGCAACGCCAGTGCGTCATCGCCGGAGAGCACCTGGAAAGCGCGCGGCACCTGGGTCAGCAACTCCGTAATCTGCACCATATTGCCGCTGGATTCCTTGATGCCGATGATGTTGGGAATCTCGGCGAGCCGTAGAACTGTGGCCGGCTCCAGATTTGCGCCGGTGCGGCCGGGGATGTTGTAAAGCAGGATCGGAAGGTGCACGGATTCAGCGATCGCGCGGAAGTGCTGGTATTGGCCCTCCTGCCCAGGCTTGTTGTAGTAGGGGTTTGCCGTCAGGATGCCGGAGAGCCCGTGAATCCGTCCGAGTAGCTTGGCGCGCAGAATCGCCTCGCGCGTGGAGTTGTGCGTGGCCCCCGCAAAGACCGGCACGCGACCGTTGGCGGCCTCCACCGTGATCTCCACAACGCGCAGCCACTCGGGCTCGGTCAGGGTCGCGGCTTCGCCAGTGGTCCCGCACGGAACAAGCAGTGAGACGCCACAGGCGATCTGCCAGTGAATGTGCGCGCGAAGAGCGGGCTCATCGAGAGTGCCGTCGGAACGAAAAGGGGTGACGAGGGCGGTGCCGCAGCCTTGCAAATTCATTTCGAAGTAGAGTTTAGCGCGAATCCACCGATGGCGCAGATGTGGTGTGGTGGCGGGTCTTTTCCAGGATGCGGCGTGGCGGCAAAAGCCAGGCAAATGTCACGATGGCAATCATCCCCAGCGCGCTCCACGGAGAAAAGAACGCGATGGCAACCGCTCCAAGGTTCATCGCCAGCGAAAAAAGCTGCTTGCCCATGCCTGCAGCAGGGCGAACCCCAGTCCGGCTGCAGATGGTATTCGACAATACCGCCCATGCCGTTGCCGGCGCGAGGAAGCAGAGCACGTAAACCACAACCGGCACGGGCCCCACGCCACGGACGGCAATCCAGTTGGTCCCGAACGGGATGAGCGAAAGGCAGAAGAGCAGCGCCAGGTTCGACCACAGAATGCCGTGCGTAACCTGTTCGACGTCGTCCAGCAGGTAGTGATGATTCACCCAGTAAATGCCGGTCTGAATGAAGCTCAGCAGATATACGACGATCAGCTTCAGGTCCATGCGCACTGCGGCCCAATCGCCGAGCTCACGCGTGGAGGGCACCCGCAGATCAAGCACCATAATGGTGATAATCACCGCGATGACACCATCGGAAAATGCTTCGAGGCGCGAGGAGTTCAGGTCGCGAGGCATAGAGTCTTCCAGAATTACAGCCGTTTATTTGGGTGCAGCAGAATTCGAGTCCAATAGATGTTTCATCTCGAGATAGACGCCATTCGTCCATCCGAAACCGACGACGTTCGTCTTGTAGCCCGTGGTTACGTCTACATTGGATGAACCGCTGTCCATGTTGTACTTCTCGCGGATCGTGCCGTCGCGCTCGTATCCGTTCTGCACTGTGGTCATGAACTTGTGTGCGATGCGATCGGCATCCTCCGTATAGCCATAACGGGCAAGACCGTCGACAGCCAGCCAGTTAGTCGGCGCCCAGCCGAAGGGAGCGTCCCACTGTTCACCGGTGTCTTGAGTGCTCATCTGCAGCCCGCCGGCGCGCTCAAAGAGCGGCAGGTTGGCGACGAGCCGCTTCGCCTGCGAGGGAGTCGCAAGCCCGGCCCAAAGCGCGTAGTACGTCGTGACGTAACGGTAAGTCGAACTGTGCCGCGTTCGTGAGTCGTAGTCGACGAAAAGGCTAGCCGCATCATCCCAGAGCAGCGAATTGATGCTCCGTTTGCGGGCGGCTGCCAGTTGATCCCAATGTGATGCGGCGGGAAGCTGACCCAGTGCCCGTTCAATGGTCGCGATGTCACGCTCGTATTTGTAAAGCAGAGCGTTCAAACAGATGGGCGCGTAATCCTCCGTCGATCCACTGAACGGGCCGAAGCGCGAGCTGGTATCGAAGCCAGATTCACGCATCGCTCGATCGCCAAGATAGAACTGCGGCGTGAGTTCGAAGCCGTCGAGGCTCGTCTGCAGGCAGTTCGCGCGGTCGGTGCAGTGTGCACTCGGTGTGGCGCTGGCCGGCTCAAGATATCCGGCTGGTGTCTGCTGTGGATGTGCGCGAAGCCACCGGATGATGTCGACGTAGTACCTGCTGTCGTCAGCCATCTCCGGGACCGGGCCATGACCGAGATCGAAGTAGCGTGACAACCCGGTACTGCCCGCGAGATGCGGCGGCGTGGTCCAGAGTGCGTGATCGCGGATGAGATAGGGAAGGGCATCGTGCAACCACGCATGGGCCGCGGACGGGTTTTCAACGCGCTCCGCATCGTACACAGCAACCACCATTGAGCTGAGAAACGGCGGCTGCGAGCGGGTGAGATAGTACGTTCGATTCGCGTTGAGAACAGACCCGTAGTGATCGATCTCGTAGAAGAAGTTCTCGACGGTGCCGCGCGCGAGATCGACACGGCCGTCTGCCAGCTCACCAAGAATGATGAAGTAGCTATCCCATCCGTACATCTCGTTGAAGCGGCCTCCGGGGACAACATACCGGTGCGGGAGATACAGCAGCCCGGGAGTAGAGATATCCTCGGGCGGAAGCTCACCTTCGTGGTGGATTGCCCGCGGAAGCGAGCGCACGTCCACGCGGCACTTGGTCTGCATGGCTCGCACGTCGCTCGGAACCGCCTCGCCTTTTGGCAGATAGAGCACGGGAGTCGTTGTGAGTTTCGGATCCACCAGCGAGCTGCAGTCGGTCATCGATCGCTGTAACTTATCCCACGATTGATGAATGTAGCTGTCTATTTCTGGCTGGTTGGCGTCCGGCTGCTTGGCCGGTCCTGGCGACTGCGCGGCTAGCGCGAGCCCAGTAAACAAAGCGATGGAGATCGTACGCAGGTGAGCGAACACGCGATTGATGCTATCTCAGCCGGGCAGCCTCTTGTGAAAGAAACGTGTAGCCTGCGGATTATCGTTGTACCGCTCGCAGGTTTCGTACCCGCGTGCGTGGTACAACGACTGCGCGGCCGTGAAGTTAGCGCCGGTGTCCAGGTAGATCCAGTCAACCTTCGACATGGCGGCGCGCTCTACGAAATCCATCAGGCGCGAGGCGAGTCCCGCGCCACGATAATCCGGCAGCACGTAGAGGCGCTTGCACTCAGCGGCGGACGGGATTGACGGCAAGTTCCGGAGAAGAACGCAGGCCGCGAGCACGCCATCTTGTTCCGCAATGGTGAAACCAAACGGGTCAGGTTGGTCGATGTACTCGAGCGTGCGTTCGGGCGCATCGCGCTGCACGACATTCCATTCGGTGTAATAACGTTCGAGCAACGCCGTAAGTTGCTGCAAATCGCCGCGAGTCGCGCGCCGAATATTGAACTGCCGCGATGAGCTAGACCCAGTCGCCATCGCGCATGAGAGGCTCAGCTGCGCCACTGGAGCTGACGCCGTCAATGTTCATCTTCGGGCCGCCGATCATCCAGTCCACGTGAATGAGACTCTCGTTCGCACCCAGCTTTGCCAGCTCGTCGTTGGACATCGTTTCGCCGTTGATGAGGCACGTCGAGTACGCCTGGCCCAATGCGATGTGACTCGCTGCGTTCTCGTCGAATAGCGTGTTCCAGAAGAGAACGCCCGACTGCGCAATCGGAGAATTGTGCGGAACGAGCGCGACCTCGCCCAACCGCCGTGCGCCGTCGTCGGTTGAGATCAATTTCTGAATCGCCTCTTCGCCCTTTGTGGCGGTCACTTCCACAATCCGTCCGTTCTCAAACCGGCAGCGGATGTTTTCGATCAACGTGCCCTGGTGCGATAGCGGCTTCGATGCCGAGACAACGCCGTGCACTCGGTCCTTATGAGGCGTCGTAAAGCACTCCTCCGTAGGGATGTTGGGCTGGCAGTAGATGCCGTTGCCAGCGGTTGTGCCGCCTCCTGCCCACAGGTGCTGGTCGGCGAGTCCCACCGTCAGGTCCGTTGCGCCGTCTGGTGTGAAGAAGCGGATCGAGTGATACCGCTTCGCATTCAGCAGATCGACCCGTCGTTTCAGGTTGTCTCCGTGCCGCTTCCAGTCGGCAACAGGATCATCACCCGTGATGCGCGACGTGCGGAAGATCGCATCCCACAGCTTGCCCATCGCAAGCTCTTCAGGCTCGCCGGGAAACACAAGCTCAGCCCACGCGGGAGTTGCCGCAGCAACAATTGTCCAGTTGATCTCATGCCGCGTGATGAGCTCCATCGCAGGCTTATACGCCTTGGACACGGCAATATTCGCGCGTGAGACCTTCTGCGGATCCTGTCCTGAGAGCAGCGCCGGGTTCGCGCCTGTGATCGCCATGCGCGCGGCTCCGGACCGGAACGCGTTCGCGATCCCGTCATAAAACCACTCCGGTGCATAGTCAAAGCTCGCGTCAGGAGCGTGCCGGTAGCGAGCCAGCGCGAGTTCGTCGTCACTGATCAAGGTCGTGACGAACTTTGCGCCCGCCTTATACGCTTGTTCGACAACGCGCCGCACCAGCGGCAACGCATCCGTTGGCGCGGTGAGCACCAGCTCCTGCCCCTCGCGCAGGTTCAGGCCGACGCGAATGGCGACCTCTGCAAGGCGGTCCAGTTTCTGCTCAAAGCTGAGGGAGGCGAAGGTCGGCGCGGCGAGTGTGGCAGAGCTCATACCGTTAGCCTAGGAGGGCGCGCGCGTTCGCGCAACTCCGGCGCCGGGCGAACGCAGCACAGTTCAGAACTTATCGAAGACGTCGCGGAAATCGTATACGCCGGGCTTCGCCGTGGCCAGCCACTCCGCGGCACGCACTGCGCCCTCGGCAAACGGCCGGCGCGAGTGCGATTCATGCGTCAGCAGAATGCGATCGCCGTTGCTCTCCGCCTCGAGGACGTGCAGCCCGACTGCTTCACCATGGCGAATGGACTTGATAGGAATATCACCCATATTGCTGGCTCGTCTGACGACGTCACGCAGGGTCAGGGCGGTGCCGCTCGGTGCATCAAGCTTCGTGAGATGGTGCGTCTCGGAAATCGACAGGTGATAATCCATGCCCGCGAGCTCCTTCGTCATGATCTCCGCGAGCTTCAGCATAGTCTGCACGCCGACGGAGAAGTTCGTGCCGTAGAGCAGACTGGCTCCCTTGCGTTCGGCCGTCTCCTTGGTACGAGGCAGACGGTCATACCAGCCTGTGGTGCCGACAACCATCTTCGCGCCATTCGCCAGGCACGCTCGCATATTCGCGATCACTGCCTCCGGCGTGGTGAAGTCAATAATGACGTCGAAGCCGGCGACGAACGGAGGCGTCAGTGCCGCCGCATCCTTGTTCTCCTTCGCATCGAGCACGTGAACGCTATGACCGCGTTCTGCTGCCACTTCCGCAACAAGCTTGCCGGTCTTGCCCACACCGAGAACGAGAATGCGCATGAGGGATCGTGCTCCTAAGCGTTTGACGTAACAGGCCGTGCTTCCACATCGAAGATCGCCGGATCAGCGGCTGTGAAGAATTTCTTGTGCAGCGATCGCACCGCTTCCTCGACGTCTTCTTCGTTGATCATGAAGCTCATATTAATTTCGCTGGCGCCCTGCGAAATCATACGGATATTGACGTGCGAAACCGCCGCAAAGACCTGCGCCGCAATGCCGCTCTGGCCGCGAATGTCCTCACCCACCAGGCAGATCAGTGCCTTGTCGCTCTCATACTTCACATCGGCGATGCGCCCCAGTTCCTCGCAGATGGCCGGAAGCGACTCGCGCGAGTCGACCGTCACGGAGATCGAAACCTCCGACGTTGACACCATATCGATCGCGCACTTGTGCTTGTCGAAGATGTCGAAAACCATCTTCAAAAACCCGTGCGCCAACAGCATTCGGCTGGCAACTATGTCGATGATCGTCAGCTTCTTCTTGGCCGCAATCGACTTGAACGGACTCGCGCATGGTGGTGGCGTTGCCGTAATGCGCGTTCCCTCATTTTTAGGATTTCGGCTGTTCAGCACGAACACCGGAATGTTCTTCTGCACCGCCGGCAGGATCGTCGCCGGATGCAGCACCTTTGCGCCGAAGTAGGCGAGCTCAGCCGCCTCTTCAAAGCTGATGGTGCGCACTCGCAGAGCATCCGGGCAAATGCGCGGATCCGTCGTCATAATGCCGTCGACATCGGTCCAGATCTCGATCGCCCCGCCATGCAGTCCACCGCCCACCAGCGCCGCTGTGTAGTCCGAGCCTCCGCGGCCCAGCGTCGTCGTCACTCCGTTGCACGAACCGATGAACCCGCCCATCACCGGCACACGGTCTGTGCTTACGAGCGGAAGCACTTTCGCGCGAAGCGCGCGCTCGATCGCCGCCTCGTCAGGCGCAGCCTTACCGTAGTGATCATCCGTGAGGATTACGTCGCGTGCATCGACGTGCACCGAGTTCAGCCCACGCTCGGCGAACGCGGCCGTGACCATCACGCTCGAGAGCCGTTCGCCGAAACTTACGATCAGGTCTGAGGTGCGCGGGGTCAACTCGCCCACAACGGCAATTCCGCGAACAAGCTCTTCCAGGCCATCAAAGGCGCGGTTGATATCGAGCTCAAGCGACTTCAGCCGCTCATCCTTTACCAGTTCACCGGCAACCTGCAGATGCCGCGTGCGCAGCCTTCGCGCGATCTCCAGCGCAGCATCGCGATCGCCGCGTCCCGCCAGCGCCGCCGCCGCGCATGCGAGCAGTTGGTCGGTGACCTTGGCCATCGCGGAGACGACGACAACCGGGCGCAAGCCGTTCTTCACTCGGCCTTCGACGATGCTCGCTGTGCGCAGCATGGCGGTCGCATCCTCAACGGACGTTCCACCAAACTTCATTACAACGATCTCCGGATGCGCAGAGGACGCTCGTGCCTTCGCACTCATGCGGGCACCGCGCTCTCTTCGAGTGCGGCCGAGCCGACAGCCGGGAAGCGCCTGAAATCAAACTTGCCCAGCACCGCGAGAATCTCCGCGTTCAGGATCGCCGCGCCCGCCGCGCCGCGCACAGTGTTGTGCGAAAGCAGCGTGAACTTCCAGTCGAAGATCGAGCATGGTCGCAGCCGTCCCACAGTGGTCGTCATGCCGTGGCCACGGTTCAGGTCGAGCTTTGGTTGCGGCCGCGTCTCGCCGTCCATATATACGATCGGGTGCAGCGGCGCCGACGGCAGGTGCAACCCCTCGTGACCTCTGCCGCTCAACGGCTGGAAGCTGCGCCATGCTTCCAGAATCTCCTCGTGCGTGGCTGGTTTGCGCAGCTTCACGCTAACGCACTCCGTGTGTCCTTCGAGGACCGGCACGCGATTGCACATCGCTGACACGGTCAGGTCTGCGAACTGGAAGCCGCGGGCGTCATCTCCTTCAACACGCAGTCCACCCAGCAATTTTGCGACCTCCTCCTGCAGCTTTTCCTCTTCATTCTTGATGTAGGGAATCACATTGCCGAGGATGTCGAGCGACGCGACGCCAGGATATCCCGCGCCGGAGACCGCTTGCATCGTCGAGACAAACAGCTTCTCAATACCGAAGCGCTGGTGCAGAGGCGCCAGCGGCAGCACAAGGCCAATCGCGCAGCAGTTCGGATTTGTGACCAGGTATCCGCCTGAAGTTTTCCTCGTAGCCTGTGCCTCGATCACGTCGAGGTGGGCTTCGTTCACCTCGGGCACGACCAGCGGAATATCCGCTCCCATGCGAAAGGCGGAACTGTTTGAAATCACGGCACAGCCGGCGGCCGCAAACTTCGGCTCAAGCTCGCGCGCAATTGGAGCATCGACCGAAGAGAAAATGATGCGGGGCAGCTCAGTCGCCGAGCCTTCAGGCACATTCGGCTGCAGCACCATCTCGGCGATGCGCTTCGGCAGCGGTGTGTCCAGACGCCATGCACACGCGTCCGCGTATCTCTTGCCCGCACTGCGGTCGCTGGCGGCCAGCCAGGTGATGTTGAACCAGGGATGATCGGCGAGCAACTGGATAAATCGTTGTCCGACAGCTCCAGTTGCCCCCAGAATGCCTACATTACGCCGTTCCATCCACCAAGTTTATCGCAGCGGGAGACAGGTGCGATTTAGCCATCTACCTCGACAACCCGCCGCCGCGTGACAACCCGCCGCGATCCGCCGCCCCAGGCAATGATCAGCGCGATGACGTGCAGCAGGAACCAGATCGTGATCCCCTGGTCCTGATAGATCCAGAAGAGGATCAGGATGCGCGGAATCAAGATTGCGACAATGATCTCGATCAGATTGACCGACGCGGGGATAAACGTCGCAGGTAGGCTGTGCTGGAACCACGCGACGACGATGCAGATGCGCGGCAGAAAAAGCGAAAGTACCAGAAACCACAGTGGAATCGCGTGAACCGGAAAGGTAAGAGAGAAGTGCATCGGCAGCCTTTCAATAAGGGTATGGGTACAGCGAAAACTGCAGGACCAAACCTGTTCAACCTGCTTTGATTCACTTCGCGGAGTAGGTGAAGTCCGCCTTTGCCGTTGATTTTGCCGGAACAGTCACCTGGATGTCCTGTTCGCCGAGCTTCTCATGCACGGCCGCCACAGTATAGGTGCCCGGAGGCAAGCCGTGAAGCGTAAAGCTGCCATCCGGCCCCGTCACCGCAAAAAATCCGTTCGGCGCCACGTTAATGAACGCCTGCATCCACGGATGATTATTGCAACGCACCGGAATCATCAGCTCCGGTGACCGAAACGTCTCCGTTTGCGGCTCACCGCCCGGCATCTCCGAAACATCTACCGAGTGATTCGCCGGCTCCTGCGGCAGCGTGTGCACATTATGCGTCGCAGGGTCGGAGTTCCGGTACTCCACCTTGCCTCCCATCTGCACGCCGGTCACGTGCGGCACATACCGGCAGCCCTTCTGGTCCAGCACGACCGGCGGCGCGTCAAAGGGCGCTGACCACGGCTGAATCCCGCCCTTTACGTAGACGAAGACATTTGCGAGCTTCCCATCCGAGACCACGTACTGCTCGGTGTAGTTCGGCGTATCGCTCATGGCGCACGCCGGATCTGCCGACATGTCGATCTTGATCCGCTCCGGAGCCTTGCCGGCGAAGTGCACCACGCCGGAGATGTTGCCAGCCGTCGCGGGATCGATCGCAGGAGCCTTGGAACTCACCGTATCCGTGAGGTTGATGGGAGCCTCAGTGTTCGCGGTATTTCGGCGGCAACCGCCGAGCATCAGGAGAGCGGGAATCGTAAACCAGACAACAGATGCACGCATAGCCACGGTGCTCCTTTGGATGCTCGGCGGAGGCCGCCGGTTAGTATGTGAAACCTACAGAGCCGCCAGCACAGCCTCAGTGAAGGCCTTCGTGCCCGCTGTCCCACCAACATCCCGCGTAAGCGTCTTGCCCTCGGCGTAAACATGGTTCAGCGCCTTCTGGATGCGCCCCGCAGTCTCCGCCTCGCCGATATGGTGCAGCATCAGCACCGCAGACTGCAGCAGCGCAGTCGGGTTCGCCTTGTCCTGCCCCGCGATGTCCGGCGCCGATCCATGCACCGCCTCAAAGATCGCTGCATCCGCCCCGATGTTCGCTCCCGGCACCAGTCCCAGTCCGCCAACAAACGCCGAGCACAGGTCCGAGAGAATATCGCCGTACAGATTCTCCGTCAGGATGATGTCGTACTGATACGGGTTCAGCACCAGCTGCATGCACGCGTTGTCGACGATGTGCTCCAGATACTGAATCTCCGGGAACTCTGCCGCAACCGCCTTGCAGCATCGCAAGAACAGCCCATCCGTCAGCTTCATGATGTTGGCTTTGTGGATGGCGTGGATCTTCTTGCGCCCGTGCTTGCGCGCATACTCAAAGGCCGCGCGCGCAATCCGCGTCGACCCCTTCGTTGTGATGATCTTCAGCGACTGCGCCACATCCGGCTGCACCATCACCTCGAGCCCCGCGTACAAATCCTCCGTGTTCTCGCGGAAGATCACCAGGTCAATCTTCGGATAGTTCGTCTTCAACCCCGGCAGCGACTTCACCGGCCGGAAGTTCGCATACAGGTCAAATTTCTTGCGCAGCGTCACGTTGATCGACGAAAATCCCTGCCCGATCGGCGTCGTCACCGGGCCCTTCAGCGCCACCTTATTCTGTGTCACCGAGTCATACAGCGCCTGCGGAATGTACTCGCCCGTCTTGGCGAACGCATCCGCGCCCGCATCATGGCGATCCCAGTCAAAGCTGCATCCGGTCGCAGCGCCCGCGGCCTCCAGGATGCTCAACGTCGCTGCCGTAACCTCCGGCCCGATGCCATCACCCGGAATCAACGTAATCTTGTGTGTGCGTGTTGCTGCCTTCATTGCAAAACTTCCTTCTATTTTTCTCGAATGCTTAGCGCACGTTGTGTCGCTTGGGTTTCGGGTCCTTGCCGCGCAGCAGGCCCTCGAGCTCTTCCTTGAACTCGTTCACGTCCTTGAAGTCGCGATAGACACTGGCAAATCGGATGTAGGCAACCGTATCGATCTCCTTCAGCCGCTGCATGATCAGCTCGCCAATATCGGTTGTCGACCGCTCGCGCTCCGGCGAATCCACAACAAACGCCTCCGCCGCATCCACGATCGATTGCATCTGCGCCACCGATACCGTGCGCTTCTGGCACGAGTGCAGCAGGCCGGCGAGTAACTTCTGGCGGTCGAACTTCTCGCGCCGGCCGTCCTTCTTCACAACCATGTAGGGAATTTCGTCGAGCCGCTCATAGGTGGTGAAGCGCTTCGTGCAGCGCTCGCACTCGCGGCGTCGGCGAATGGAGTCGGCGTCCTTACTCTCGCGGGAGTCGATCACCTTGTCCTGAGTAAAGCCGCAGTAGGGACACTTCATGCAACTTCAATCTTAGCAAGCACTGACGAAATGCTCGCGCTTCGCCGAACCAGATCCTAAGCGATGCTTACAGCTTCGCTGCTGCGCGCCGCATCACGCAGGCTCACGCCCTCGATGCGCGCTGCAACCAGACCTGCAGGCACGATACCGAGCGTCGTGACCGCCATCAGGATCGCGCCGGCAGCCGACGCAATCTCGACCGGCACAGAGAAAAATGCGAGATACGCTCCGGTAAGCACGCCAATCTGCGAAAACCAGCCGATCACCGGCAACTGGATCAGTGAACCCGCCATGCTCGAAGCCAGTAGAAGCATTGTCTGCGGCACAGAGAAATAGGCAAGTTGGGCAGAGTCACGGAAAGCCCGCGTGGTTTCAAAGTACGAACCAGCGATCATCGCCCAGATCAGCAGGGACAGGATGAGCGCCGCGCCAAACTGCCCGAATGTCTTGATCGTGCGCAGCCCCTCGCGAAATTCGAGAATCTTGACAGCCACTGATTCAGCAAATGTCTTCGAAGCCACCCGAAGCGTTTTGCGGGCAAATCCCGCAACCGCGGGTCCCGCAAAGCGAACGGCGAGCAGGAACACAACAATCGCTGCCATCAGAATGAGAGCCCCCTGCCCGGCCTTCTTGAACTCCTCATGGTGAGGCATGTTTTTCGGAGCCAGGGCGAGCGTAATAGCGAAGAGGATCGCAGCGGATCCGAGATCAAGCGCCCGCTCGATGAAGTAGACCGCCAACTGCGTGGCGATCGGTGTCCCCGTACGCTTTGCAGTGAGGTACGGGCGAGCGAGGTCAGCCGCTCTTCCGAACAGCGCAACCACCGTAAAGCCTATAAATTGCGGTCCAAGAAGTTTCGCTGTGCCGGTTGTATTCGAGGACCCGAGCAGCACCCGCCAGCGCGGCGCACGAATCGCGACCGAGAGCCAGATCAGGGCGACACCCAGCGCCACCCGCGCCCATGAAACTGCCCGTAGCTGCACCTTCAAATTGGCGAAGTCGAAGTGCACCCGCCCTCGCGCCAACCAGGCGCACGCGGCCAACAGGCCGACAAGCACGACAGCGATCACAGCATTTCTGGCGGACTTGCTCATCAGTCCCTTGACTCCTGCTTGTTTCGGAAAGTTATCTACCTGGAGGCGATCGCGCTGCGTTCTGCCACAAGTTTGCGCCGCTTGAATTCATTCATCACGCGCGCAACATACGCGCGCGTCTCGCGATACGGCGGAATCCCATGGTACTTGTCGACGGCCGCTGGACCGGCGTTATACGCCGCCAGCGCGAGTGCCAGATTGTCGTGGTAGCGCGTAAGCAGTTCGTCCAGATACGCCGTGCCGCCATTGATGTTCTGCGCGGGCTCGAAGCTGTCTTTCACGCCCAGAGTGTGAGCCGTGCCTGGCATCAACTGCATCAGGCCCCGCGCGCCTGTGCGCGAAACCGCCGTCGCTCGTCCACCGCTCTCCGCGTGCACGACGCTCGCCAGCAGCTCTACATCGATATCGTGCTGCTCGCCCGCATGACTCAACAAAGTCCGCACGTCAGCATTGGAAGCGGCGGCCGGCTTAGGTGACGCTCCAACAGCAGGTGGATCCGGCAACGTCGCGACAGACTCAATCTCTGTCACCGGCAGATCGATATAGCTCTCATCGCCGCCGCTGGCAAGAAACAGCCGCACGCGGCCATCCTCCAGCGCCTGTTGGTGATTGCAGTCGTAGCTGAATCCATTGCGCAGCGTCACGCGATCAAACGCATGCGCAGACGCGCCCGCGAGCGCGAAAATGGCGAGACTCAAGCCACACTGGAACCGGCGGGGAAGCACTGAATATGAGACTACCATTCGGGCTCCGGGTAAGCAGATACCCCGTTCTGCCTCGCTCGTGCCTGCGATCGCCTCCGCAAACTGCACGAACGAAAGCAGTTGCAGCGTACTTAGTGAACGTCCGTGGTAGCCATGTACTTCCAGACGTTCTCGAATTCCGGCAGGACAGTCGAGTTGTGATGGTCTTTCGTGGCTATGTCGTTGACCAGAATCCTCGGGCTGCCCTGAATCGACTCGCCGGGCTGGACCATTGCCGTCTCCTGCTTCACCTGCTCCGGAGACAGGTTCATCAACACCGAACAGTTTGCAACCTGATGCTGCTCATTGAACTCGTCCTTGAGATTCAGGAAAGCAAAAATGCGTGTCGCAGGCGTCGCGCTCGGACGCGACTGCCAGGGCGCAGGCTCATGCAGATCGTCAAGGAAGTCCTGCGGACCGGAAAGGATCAGCACGCGTTCTACTGCAAACATCTTGCCGATGAACGCTGCATGTCCGGAGCCCTGCGAGTGGCCCGCAATAACAATCCGGCTCCAGACAGGTTTGCCGTTCGCGAAAAAGTCGTCCCATCCACCCGTCGGATCGTGCTCGACCAGGTAAGCCAGAAGTTTGTCGAAGCGGTTGAGAATCGAGTTCGCCGGATCCACCTGGATCTTCTCGCTTCCGCTTGCACCCGTCACGATGGTCTGCCTGTATCGGTCGAAGCACCCGGCATCTTCACTGTGTGCACAGATCACCGTGACCACATTGTTTTCGTAGTCCAGACTGATCGCGTGAAATCCCCCTCGACTGAACGCCGTGTCGAGCTTGAGAGTGCCTTCAGCCTTTGCGTGGGTGCCAACCAGGAAGAGCAGCAGACGAGGCTGCGCCGCTTTTAACGCCTGGCGATCGTACACGGCGAGGTGCGGCCCGTGCACCGTCTCAATCGAAACATCCGTGTCGTGAGGATCGACGCGCAGCACGGTCGTCTGTGCCATCGCCAATGTCGTCGCGATCAAGAGTTGGCAGGTTGTCAAAAGAAGCGCGAGATGCAGGCGCGAGCGAAATACTGCCATCCAGTTCTTCCTTTCCCGATTCGACCGGTGCATCAGGTGAGCGCCGCCTCGATCACAACTGCAACGCCATCCTCATCGTTTGAAGGAGCGATCATCCATCCGCGCTCCGCCGCCAGCGCTCGCAGATCCGGCGGAGCGTTCGCCATCACCGCGGCCTGACCCGCCATCTGCAACATGGGCACGTCGTTCCAGTTATCGCCGATCGCGAGAATCTCGTCCGCCCCAATCCCGCGCAGCTCACCCAGATGCAGAAGCGCCGAGGCTTTTGAACATCCGCTCGGCAGAATATCGAGGATGCAGAGATCGCGATGCGGATACTCCGTTCGGTGCAGCGTTACTTCAATCCCCGGCGCGCATTCTCCATCCACGTTTGTGATCCTTGGATCGCTCAGCAGGTGCGCCTCAGCCTCACGCATGCGATCGATCGGTCCGCAGAGCATCATCTGGATGGGCGCCGCATCTTCGAGCGCGAGTTCGATGGGTGAGACATATTCCATGTAGGGCTCGTTGACTTCCATCCACCGGATGATGCTCGCATTCAGCTCGTCGACCCCTTCGCACACCAGCGCGCCGCGCTCATCTTCGCCATCAGGAAGAACTTTGTCGAAGGTCAGCACGAGCGTGCCGCGAAACTCCTTCACGTGCTCGCACAGCCAGCGAGCGGTCTCCACCGGCATATGCGATCGATGCAGCAACTCCGATCCGAGCGTACGAATCACCGTGCCGTTTGAGCTGATCAGCGCAGTGTCTGCCGGCCGATCGAGTTCACGCAGGACACGCATTGCATAACAATGCCGCCTGCCAGTTGCAATCGCGACTTCAATCCCGCGGGATTCGGCCTCACGAATCGCTTTGAGGTTACGTTCACTGACATGACCATCCGAGTGAAGGAGCGTGCCGTCAACGTCGATGGCAATGAGGCGAGGTTTAGGCATCCGCTTCAAGAATAGCTGGCGCGTTATCCGGTACCATCGAGAGCATGGCCCGAGTCGTTCATCTCGCCTGCGCCCGCTGCGGTCATCCGCAAATGCTTGCTGTAGATTCCGCTGAGAACGATGAGGCACTTGCGGACATCGTCCCCGCTTTGGGGGACCGCTCGATAACGGGCGACGACCGCTCGACAGCAGCGGCGCTACGTCTTGAGCGGCTGAAGTTATTGCCGACGTCGATGCCTGTCGGCGGGATTATTACGCCGGTCTAACCGCCGAAGCGAGATGCCACTTCAGATCAACGTCGGAGTCGCATCTCGCTGCCTGCGGTCATTTATTACTTCGAACAGGTCTGTCCGCGGTCACCGCGTGCGCCCATGGCCTTCGCATCCGCCTCGGTCATGTACTTCCCATCCTTGGTCTTGCCGTAGTAGCGATCGCCGTAGCAGTGGTAGACCTTGGTGGAGGTGTTCACCCACACAAGGCCGGGGCCACCGCCCGCGGCTGCGTTGGCTGCCGGGGCTGGCATGGACTTTGGCGTGGCCGCTGCGGTCTTCGCCGGAGCAGGAGGAGGAGGAGTCGGTCTGCTGGCTGCTTTGGAGGGCGCGGCAGGACTGGGCTTGACGGCGGGTGCTGCGGCAGCCCCGGAGTCGGCAAACCAGGTCTGGATGCCCTTGTGGCCTCGGCAGGCTCCGCTCTTGGTGGTGCCGGTCCAGTAGCTTCCGTCCTTGCACTGGGCGGTGGCATTGGCCGGTTTGGCGGGCGCCTGGGCAAGGGCGGCGAGTGAGCCAAAGAACATACAGCCGAGTGCGATGATCGAGAGTCGTGCGCGCATCAGTGTCTCCTCGTAGATGTTGTGTTCGGGGCCGGCTACGGCGGCAATGCTACCAGCTTCAGCCCACGGGCGACACGGGCGGGTGCTCCCGCGTGGTGAGCACGATGGCCGCAATGAGGATCAGGGCGCCGCCGAGCCACGCTATGGGGCCGAGGTGCTCATGCAGGACGAAGATGCCCAGCAGCGAGCCGATGAGGGGCTCCATGTTGAGCAGGACTCCGGCCTGTGAGGCCGGAACCTTGGTCATTCCCCAGTTCCAGAGGAAGGTGGAGGATGCTGTGCAGAGCAGACCGCTGGCGGCCAGCGCGAGCCAGGCCTTCAGCGAGATGTGGTGGATGGGGGGAAGGCCGTAGAGCGGCGGTACGACGACGATGAGCATCAGCGTCCCGGCGCAGAGACCGTACGCTGTCACGACCACGGCGCTGTGGGTCATGACGAGGTGCTGGTTGAGCAGCACCCAGAAGAGCGCGATGCAGAGGGAGAAGACGACGTACAGGTCGCCGCGGAGGGTTGGGCCGTTGGCGGAGGCGTGGTGGGTTCCGCCGAGGGCGATCAGCGCGGCGCCCGTGGTGGAGACGAAGAGGGCGATCCAGCCGAGGCGGTGGAGGCGCTCGTGGGCGAAGATGGTGGCGCCGACGGCGAGGATTACGGGCATCGTGCCGACCATGAGCGAGGCGTGGGAGACGGTGGTGAGCGCGAGGCCGTGGAACTGGAAGAGGAACTGGAGCGGAACGCCCAGGACCGAGGCGAGCAGCAGGATGAGCCACTCGCGGCGGTTCAGGCCTGGGCGATGCGTGATGAGGAAAGGAGTCAGGGCGAGGGCGCAGAAGACGAACCGGTAGAAAACCATCGCTCCGGAGTTCATCTCGGCGAGGGCGATTTTGCCGAAGAAGAATCCACAGCCCCAGAACATGCTGGCGAGGCAGCAGGCGGCGAAGCCGAGGGAGCGTTGTGTTTTTTCGTGCGGCTCCAGTGGTACCCCCTCCCCCCCCCCCGTACTTTTTGCGCAAAATCTTGGAACGAGAGACTTTAGGGGTGGACCTAAGGCGTCTCCGGAGGCTCAAAAGCGAAGGCCCGGCGTGGGCCGGGCCAGAGTTGTTCCCTTAAGTTAAGTATATCGGCGGCGTCAAGGGGATTTCCTCAGGTGGCTCTGTGGACCCCCACCCATGACGACAAAAGACGTCGCCATGAATGGGGGCACCCAGCGCTGTAGAACGCTACCAGACGCGGCAGTTTTTGGCCGGGGTCATGGGCTGGCCCTCTTTGCAGCCGAAGGCCGGGCCGAAGCCGGGCTGGTTGACGATGGCACCGTCGGCGCGGAAGTGATCCGGTGAGTGGGGGTCGGTCTGGACCTGTTCACGGACCTGTTCGGGGCGGGCGTTCTCGCACCAGTTCTGCGCGTAGGCGATATAGAAGCGCTGCGGGCCGGTGAAGCCGTTGATCTTCTTGTTGATGTCGAGGCCATCCTTCTTTGCGCGGTCGAGGTAGGCCATGTAGGCGAGCAGGAGCCCGCCATTGTCGGCGGTGTTTTCGCCGAGGGTGAGCTTGCCATTGATGTGGAGGTCGTCGACGGCGACGAAGCTGCCGTACTCGTTGACGAGGCAGCCGGTGCGGGCCTCGAAGTTCTTCTTGTCGGCGGCGGTCCACCAGTCGCTGAGGTTGCCGGTGGCGTCGAACTGGCTGCCCTCATCGTCGAAGCCATGAGTGAGTTCGTGGCCGATGATGGAGCCGATATGGCCGTAGTTGGTCGCCAGGTCGGCCTTGGGATCATAGAAACCGGGCTGCAGAATTCCGGCGGGGAAGTTGATGTTGTTCATCGACGGGTTGTAGTTGGCATTGACGGTGGGCGGCGACATGTCCCATTCGAGTTTGTCGACCGGCTGTCCGATTTTGTTGAGCTCGCGGTCGTTCTCGAAGGCATTGGCGCGCTCGAGATTGCCGAGGGCATCGGTGTGGGAGATTTCGAGTTTGGAGTAGTCACGCCAATGCTCGGGGTAGCCGATCTTGTCGGCGACGGCGTGGAGCTTGGCCTTGGCCTTCTCCTTCGTCTCGGGGCTCATCCATGGAAGCGTGTCGAGGTCCTTATCCATCGCGGCTTCGATGTCGTGGACCATCTGCAGGGTTTTGGCCTTCTCATCGCCGGGGAAGTACTGGTCGACGTAGACCTGACCAAGAGCCTCCCCAAGAGCGCCATCAACACCGGCGGAGCAGCGCTTCCAGCGCGGTTTTTCCTCGGGCTGACCGGAGAGGATGCGGCCGTAGAAGTTGAAGTGCTCGGCATCGATCTGCGAAGGAAGATCGTATGCGAAATCGCTCATCGTGTGGAACTTCATGTAGGCACGCAGGGTTTGCATGTCCGTATCGCTGACAGCCTGGACCATCGCGGGGAAAAACCCGGGGCTGTAGTCATTGAGTGTTGTGAACTGGGGCGCGTGAATGGCTTCGAGGAAGCTGGCGAAGGGAACGTTGCTGAGCTCGGTCTTCTCAAAGTCGGCGAGTGTCGTGGGATGGTAGATTTTCTGCGGGTCGCGCTGTTCGGTGATTGTGAGTGATGCTTCGGCGAGTTTCGTCTCAAAGGCGAGGATGTTCTTCGCGTCGGTGGCGGCCTGCTCGGGTGTTTCGCCGGCGAAGGTGAGCATTTTCGCGATGTGGTCAACGTACTGCTGGCGAAGCTTGACGTCCTTGTCGCCCGTGCGGGTGTAGTAGTCGCGCTCGGGAAGACCAAGGCCGCCCTGGGAAGCGACGGCGATCTGTTTGGTCGAATCCTTGAAATCCTGCATCTCGCCGAAGCCGAAGAAGACGTTGACACCGTCGCGCTGAAGCTCACCTGCAAGATAGGCGAGGCCGTGCTTGGATACCTTGTCGATCTGATCGAAGAACGGCTGGATAGGCGCCAGTTGCTTCTGGTTGATAAGGTCGGTGTTCATGCAGGCGGCGTAATAGTCGCCGATCTTCTGCTCGTTGGAGCTCTTCTGGTTGGCGGGGTCGGAGTACTTGGTCAGGATTCCGTTCAGCTCCTGAGTGTTGACGTTGTAGAGGAGATAGAACTGGTCGACGCCGGTCTGGTCGGCGGGGATGGGATGCTCGACCGCGAAGTTTCCGCAGGCGAACTTATAGAAATCGGTGCAGGGATCCGCGGCCTTGTTGATGGCGGAGGCGTCGAAGGCTGGCCCGGGCACATAGTGAGTGACAGGCGCGGCGGCGGTCGCAGGAGAGGCCGGGGTGGCTGCGGGTGTCGCTCCGGTCTGGGCGCGAAGGAGAGGCGTACAGGCAAGGACGAACGAAAGCGTGACGAGCGAGGAGGTCGCGAAAGACGACCGGAGATGCGGCATAACGAGAGTCTCCGAGGTGTGGCGGGTAGCCTTGATATTTGTATACGAATGGATGGGGCTGTGGTTCCGTGACGGGGGTTTCGGTGACCAACGGCCAGGTTTCGGGTCCAGTGCCAGGTTCCCAGGCCCTCGTGGCCGGGATGACATTCGGATGACAATATGAGGAGCGAAGGCGTGTACGCTGTTGGCCGGCGGGAAATGTGCCAGTTCTGCTGGTTGTTGGATCGGGTGGAAAAGGCTCGAGCGGTTTTCGCGGCAAGGGCAGAGTTGGGGTTCTTCGAGCACCCGCCGGACCTGAGCACTCCGTCCCCCAGCGCACAGTTCCACGGGGACCCCGGCACTGGCAGAGCGCGGGGGATTTGTGCAAGAGTAATGCAGGCGGTTCCTATGATCCGGGCCAGCGTACAAACGGAAGGCTCTGCCTGCCGGGTTGGCGGCAGATTGATTGGCGCGTGCGTGACGGCGGCGCTGGTGATGTTGAGCGCGACCGCGTGGGGTGCGGAGCGGCCTGCAGATAGACGAGACCCAACAATACAGCCATGGGTGACGATGTCGCTGGGGACGCTGGGTGTGCCCGCGATTCCACAGGCGTTTCTGCAGGTGGGCAGCTCGATGCTGACGCTGGACCTGGTGGATGACACGCATCTGCTGCTGACGTTCAGCTCGCGCGGGCTGGTGCCGCGCGACCCGAGTGACTCTCCTGAAGAAGAGTGCCGCATGGTGGCCGCGGAGCTGGTGGAGCTGCCGACGGGAAGGATCCTGGCACGCGCGGACTGGAAGATGAACGACCACAGCCGCTACCTGTGGCGGTTGGGCAAGGGCCGCTTCCTGGTGCGCAGGAAGAACAACCTGTTTCTGCTGTTGCCGGAGAACAGACTGCACGCGGATGATCCCCTGCGACTCATACCGTTTCCGAAGCGGGAGGGAATTCCGGTAGCGGCGATGATCTCGCCGGACAAGAGCGTGGTGACGGTTGAGACGATCGCGCCGAAGACGAAGGACATGGTGGTGCCTTCGAAGAGCGGGATGATTGTGACCGACCCGCGGCAGGTAGTGATGGTGGATTTTTATCGGGTGAGCGGGGGCGATGCCCCGGATGTTCCGCTCAAAGTGAGGCCGGCAGGAGTGGTGAAATCACCGCAGCCGGTGTTGCTGCCGATGGATGGGGACGGATACCTGTGGCCGGATGATGGTGGACATGGGCGCTGGCCGGTGACGTTCAACGAGTTCGGCGGGCGCGAGGTGAAGATCACGCAACTGGATTCGAGCTGCCTGCCCCGGTTGCAGATGGTGAGCCGTTTCGAATTTCTGGCGTTCACGTGCAGGGTGTCGGACACGCGGTCGAGGATGCAGTCGTTCGGGATGGATGGGCACGAGACCTGGGAAGAGACGCTGAATGGAACGTACGGCGTACCGGAGATGGTGTTTGCGCCGGAGGCGGGCAGGTTCGCGATGAGCCGGATCGTGTCACCGACCGGAGACCTGATGCTGGGGTCGATGATTCCGGATGGAGCGACGCAGGAGATGCGGGTGTACCAGACGGAGAGCGGAGACCTGCTGCTGAGGGTGCCCACGACGCCGGTGACCCGGTTCGCGGAGAACTTCGACCTGAGTGACGACGGAATGGTGGCTGCCGCGGTGAGCGCAGGGACGGTGATGGTGTTCAAGCTGCCGCAGCCGAGCGCGCAGGACGTGAAGGACCTGGAGCTGGCGAAGAGTTTCTCGCCGCCGAAGTCTGAGGCGCAGGTGACGCTCGCCAAGATGGAAGAGGCGGGCGAGGCTGGCGATAGTGCGACGACGACGGATGTGGCTTCTTCGGCGACGCCGGCTCCGGCGAGTGCGAGCGCGGCGCCTGCGGCGGAGGCGAAGAAGGAGGATGTGTCGCTGACGGGGCCGGCCGCGGGCGGGTCTGGTGGCAGCGGGGATGGCGGCGGGAAGGTTGCGGCTGCGGATGAGTCGGCGAGTTCGATCAGCGATGAGGCAGCCATGGCCGCGATGAGGAAGGATGTTGCGCACTCGAATCAGAGCGCGGCAGCAGATGGTCCGGCAGGTGGGGATGCGGGAGCAGCGGCGAGTGATGCGGGACCGGGCGATGCGGCGAGGCGCAAGCCGCCGACGCTGCTGGGGCCGGGCGAGACGGTGGAGAAGGTGAAATCGCCACCAACGCAGCAGTCGAGCTCGAGGTAGCGGACTCGGGATGGCGGAATCAGAAAGGCCGGCTGATGCCGGCCTTGGTGTGTCGGGTGGAAGACGCTTAGGCGGCCTTGGGGGCGATGGCCTTGACGCGGGCGTTGAGGCGGCCCTTGTAGCGGCTGGCAGTGTTCTTGTGGAGCACGCCCTTCTGGACGCTCTTGTCGAGGATGGAGACGGTCGAACGGTAGGCCTCGGTGGCGGACTTGTGGTCGCCGGCAGTGATGGACTCGCGCATGGAGCGGAGGGCGCTGCGGAGCTTGGACTTGTTGGCGCGGTTGACGGCCGTGCGGGTGACGGTCTGGCGGGCGCGCTTCAAGGATGAGACATGATTTGCCATCGAAAACTCTCTTTTTACCCGGACTTAGCGGGAGATTGGGCTGCAGGCCGGAGGGCTGGTGTGGACACAGCGCGGCCGCATCCTCTGCAACACCTAAGGATAACGTGGGAGGGAGTGTGTTAGCAAGTCAGCGGGTTAGCGAGCCAGCCGGGAACGTAGTCGTGCAGCGATCCAAAGGTAACGGAGTGAGTTGGGTACCTCTTTTCACACAATGGTGCTTGACGAGGGAAAGTGGCGGGGTTACTGTACAGCCAACAATCGGCACAGATTTGGGAATTCTGACCATTACGGGTGGGACAGGGGCTGCGGCGGGAAGCAGGCGCGGCGGCCAGGTCCAGAGCCGTGATGCGTCCGCTGATTGTCCTTTCGCGATCCGCAACTGTGTCCTGTTTTCAACATCTAATCCTCAGACAAACAAACGGCAGTTCTCTGCTGGAGGTCAGGTCCAACCTTGGTGAAAAAATCGCTGCAGCTTACCCCCGGAATCGAGCCGCTGTACGGCACTCGCGACGAGAACCTTCGGCTGATGGAAGACGGCCTGGGGGTGCAGATTGACCTCCGTTCGGATTCAATCCATGTGCTGGGCGAGGCGGCAGAGGTGGCCCGGGTGGAGGGGATATTTGCGGATTTTGAGTACCTGCGGCGGAACGGCGTACATCCGCACAATGGCGAGCTGCACGGGCTGCTGAAGATGGTGGTGGCGGACTCGACAGTGACGCTGCGCTCGCTGGTGGAGAGTGGCAAGCAGCGGGCCGTGGGAGCGAAGCGGGTGGTGCAGCCGCGGACGCCGAATCAGCGGAAGTATGTTGAGGCCATCGAGGTCCATGACATGGTGTTTGGCCTGGGGCCGGCGGGTACGGGAAAGACGTACCTGGCGGTGGCAATGGCTGTGAGCGCGCTGATGGCGAAGAAGGTTTCGCGCATTGTGCTGGTGCGGCCGGCGGTTGAGGCGGGCGAGCGGCTGGGATTCCTGCCGGGAAGTTTGCAGGAAAAGGTAGATCCCTATCTTCGGCCGCTGTACGACGCGCTGTACGATCTGCTGGATCCGGCGAAGGTCGACAAGATGCTGGAGACGAACGTGATCGAAGTTGCGCCGCTGGCGTTTATGCGCGGGCGCACCCTAAACGATGCGTTCATCATCATGGACGAGGCGCAGAACACGACGATCGAACAGATGAAGATGTTCCTGACGCGGTTGGGGAACTCGTCGAAGGCTGTGATTACGGGCGACCTAACGCAGACGGATTTGCCGAACCCGAACAGGAGCGGCCTGCTACAGGCGCTGCACGTGCTCGAGGGAGTGGAGGGGATTCGATTCTGCCATTTCGAGGATGTCGACGTGGTGCGGCATGCGCTGGTGCAGCGGATTGTGCGCGCGTACGACAGCTACAAGCAGGCCGAGCAGCTTCCGTTGGCGATGGACGCCGAGCCGATTCCGCTCTCCGAGCCGCAGCGAAAGCCGGTGTTGAAGCAGTAAAGCAGAGATTAGATATTAGAGTTGAGAGCCGTCGCCCGAGTGGCGGCGGCTTTTGTTTTGAGACAGAGGCGCTCTAAGTCGGAATTCACCCGGTAGCGTCCGTCAATCAATTTGCTGAAGGATATACAAGACGGCTGACTCACCACCGCGCTCGAAAACATTTCCCAGGTACAGGGACCCATAGGAAAAATGGCTCCTGCGAACCCCCTTGGAAACTGAGCTGTAGCACTGCGCTCAAGGTGCGGCGTAGCATCCTATGTTTCTGTGCTGGTGCCCGAGTTTGTCCGCGAGTTTGTTCGGTGCAAGTTGCTGCGTCCGGTGCTGCGTCAGCTGCGCGGTGGCGTGACGCCGAAGCGAATGGCATGGAGCCTGGCGCTGGGGATGGTGATCGGGATCAATCCGTCAGTGGGGCTTACGACAGTGCTGGTGGTGATGCTGGCGTGGATACTGGGGCTGAATCAGGTGGCGTCGCTGGTTGGGACACATGTGGTGGCGCCGCTGCACCTGATTCTGTTTATTCCGTTCATCGATCTCGGCGTGCATCTGTTCCACACGGGAAGGCTTCCGCTGAGCAGGAGGCAGATTGAACATCTGAGCCATCATCCGTTGCGTTTGTTTCACGAGATATGGCGGTGGGAGTGGCATGCACTGATTGTGTGGGGCCTTGTGGCGTCGATTGCGATGCCCTTGATCGCGCTGTATCTGCGACGCGCTCTGGTGCTGCTGATGCGACGTCATCGCACGCTGCTGCATTCGCGACCGGCGGTGCACTAGCGAGTCAGCGGACGGTTATACCGGGACAGCTTCGATGACGCAGAACTGGGAGTTGACGGGCACGACACGATTGAGCCGGAAACCTGCACTCGACAGCAGTGTGGCGTATTCGGGTTCGGTGCGTTCGCGGCCTCCGGTCAGCGAAAGCATGGCGATGTCGAGGAACTTGCCGAGGGATGGGATGTTCGCGGCGCCGACCAAAAGCTCGACGAGGAGGAGTGCGCCGTTTGAAGGGACAGCCTGGCGGCAGTTGGCGAGGATCGCGCGCGATTGTTCGTCGTCCCAGTCATGGATGATGTTTTTCATGACATAAGCTCTGCAGCCTGAAGGGATGCCTTCAAAGAAGTTGCAGGGTTGCATCGAAGCGCGCGGTGCAAGGTCGCCGCCGAGGAAGTCACGCTCGCGTGCACGTTCAAGGACGTGTTCCTGGTCGGCAAGAACGCCGCGAAGATTCGGATGAGCGCGGAGGATGCAGGAAAGGAGGATGCCGCTGCCTCCGCCGACGTCCATCAAGCTATCCCACGCGCCGAAGTCGTAGGCTGCGGCGATGGCTGGGCCGGAGAGCTGGGACATGGTGGTCATGGCATCGTCAAAGATGCGTGCCTGCTCGGGGTCGCGGCGAAGTTTTTCGAAACTGTCGGTGCCGGAGAGCAGCATAGGCGCACATTGTCCGGTCTCGAGAGTGCGCATCATTTGGGAAAGGCTGGAGTAGCTGTAGTCGCTGCCCCAGAAGATGAAGAGGCGACGCAGAGAACCGGGGACGTCCGAGCGCAGAAAGTAGGAGACATCGGTGTTGCGGAAGGATCGGTCGCCATTTTCTTCGAAGACGCCCTGGCTGGAAAGCAGGCGCAGGACGCGATAGAGTGCGTCCTCATTTACGCGGAGTTCGCGGGCGAGATCTGCGGCGGTGCGCCAACCGCTGTCGAGGCAATCAGCGACACCCAGCCGGGCAACGGCATACAGGGTCTGATGAAGGATGAGCCCGTTGCGCGCGTTGAGCAGGATTGCGGGAGCTGTTAAGGGATTCTGCGGGAACATTCAGTTCTCCTTGGATGAAGGGCTCAAGTGGGATCACGCGGGGTGGGGAAGTTCGAGCGGCTCGTGTGGGGCATCGGCGCGCGATTCCGGAGCGAAACGGTATGGGCCGAGAAGCATGAGCAGGAGGACAGCGGCGAGCATGGCTGCGGCGAGTGCGATGAGAGTGACCGTGTAGGAATGGAAGTGATCGTAGCCGGCGCCCATGAGCAGGACGCCGGCAGATCCGGCGGTCATGAAGGCGCCAAATGCGATGCCGTATGCCGTTCCGAAGCAGCGCAGGCCGAAGTAGCGGCTGATCATGTAGCCGAGAGTTTCGACTTCCGCTCCGGTTCCGAGGCCGATGAGAAATGATGCCGGGAGTGTGAGAACTCCATCGGCGGATGTGCAGAGGATGGCGATGCCAAGGGTCGATGCGCCGAAGAAGAGCATGGCGACGCGCGGAGCGAAGAAGAAGTCCATGAGATAGCCGGAGCCGATTCGGCCGATCAGGACTGCAGCTCCAACCACCGAGGTTGCAAGCGCTGCGCGCTGCGCGGTGATGCCGCGATCGGTGAGGATAGCGGCAAGATGCAGGACGGAGCCGTGCATCGCGACGCCGACCAGAACGAAGATGCAGAGGAGAAGCCAGTAGGTGGGGCTGTGCCAGATCTCGTGCCAGGAAAGGCCGACCGTGTTCTGCCGGTGTGAACGCGGCGCTGTGGCGAGAATGTCGCCGTCGGGATGCAGACCGAGTTGTGCTGGATCGTTCTTGAGGAAGATGGCGATTGCAGGCGAGGGGACCAGGAGAACGGCTGCGCCAAAGATGGCGAGCGCCACGCGCCAGTTGTACGCGCTGATGAGGCGCTGCGAGAGCATGGGAACGACAATTGCGCCGATGCCGATACCCATCATGCACAGGGCGAGCGCGAATCCGCGGCGGCGGTCGAACCAGTGAGTGATGACTGCGGTGTAGGGGACGGGCGCGGGGCCGCCGGACATGGTGACTCCGAGCAGCGAGAACAGGACATATAGCTGCCACAGGCCGGTGCCGACCAGAAGTGCGGAGCACAAGACGGCTCCGAAGAGCACGGTGGAGATGAGGATGACGCGTTTAGGACTGAACCGGTCGATGAGAATGCCTGTAAGCGGAAGCGAGAGCGCGCCGACAAAGTTGGCGATCGAGAAGACAAGGGAGACGGCGGCGCGGCTGGCGTGGAAGTCTTCGACGAGCGGCTTGAAGAAGATACCGAACGAGAAGACGGCGACGGGAGCCCCGAGGAACAGGCCCAGGGCGCTGATGAGGACGATGATCCAGCCGTAGAAGACGCGAGGCTGCGGGCGCATGTGGACTCCGGGCGAGGATTTGTGCTCGAGCGTTTAGCGCGGGCCGTGACTCAACTGAAGTGATGGAGAGCAATATACTCGGCGCGGATTGGAGTTGTGGGGGGAAAATTGGGGCGGGCGTTATGAGCGGCGAGCAGCGTGGCGATCGGTGCGGGCGCCGGAGCGGCCGGCTTCGGACTTTTGGATCTCAGAGTTCATTTCGCCGCCGATGAGCAGGGCACCGTTTGAGGCGTAGAGCCAGAGCAGGAGCATGACGACTCCGTTCAGCGGGCCGTAGCTTCGCGTGTAGTCGTTGATGTGGTCGAAGTAGATCTGCGCGGAGAAGGTGGACGCGAGCCACAGGATCAGCGCGCAGAGCGCCCCGGGCGTGCTCCAGCGAATGGCGTGGTCACGAAGGTTGGGAGCGAAGCGATAGAGAACGGCGAAGGAGAAGTAGAGACAGACGGCGACTGTGAGCCATTCCAGGGCGCGAAGGAAAAATGTGTTGCCATGGACATGCTCCTGCAGGAAGGCGCTTGTGAAGAGCAGCAGAAGAGCGATGCACACCATTGCGATGAGGCAGATTGTCAGCAGAACGATGGTGATGGTGAGGTTCCACCAGGAGCGGCTCTCTTCGACCTCGTACGCGCGGTTGAGGCCCCAGATCATCGCCCATGTTCCGTTGTGTGCAGCCCAGACCGAGGCGGCGAAGACGCCGAGCAGGCGAAGGCCGACGCGCGGACGCTGTTTGAAGTCGGTGATCATCCCCTGAAAGAGCTGAGAGACCTGGGTGGGGAAGAGCTGTGTGGAGAGATCGTGAAGCGTGTTGCGAAGGTGCTGGCTGAGATGAGGGATGTGGCTGACGAGCGTGAAGGCGATCAGAAGGGACGGGAAGATGGCCAGGAACTGGTAGAACGCCATCCGCCCGCCCTGACCGAAGACGTCGTCGCGCCAGGATTCAACGATGGTACGGCGAAGCAGTTCAGGGACGGACAGGCCGGCGAGAGTCCACAGATTGGGCATGCGGTTCTGCATGTCGTTCCTTTAGGGATGGAATTGGCGTCGAGAGCTGTTGCCCGGGTGCGCAAAACAGAAGCGAAGTTTCGTTAGAGCATTTCTCCCTGACACACCAGTTTCGGGAGAATCTGTGGAGGTCGTTTTCCTTGAGAGAAAACGACACCAACGGTGTTGGCCTTGACCACACCTTCAGGAAAAATCCTCAGGCGTTAGCATGTAGGGACGCATGGTGACGATGGAACCTCCGCGAGGTCTGGCTGTCGGTGACGATCCATGGAGCGCCGCGGGGTTGTCGCGCGCAGGGCTGGCCCGGTTTATGAAGACGGCGCAGGCGGCCGTGGGACTGCTGGGCGAGGTGGATGTTCTGCTGGCGGGCGACAGAACGCTGCGGCGGCTGAACCGCGAGTTTCGGGGTAAGGATAAGGCTACGGATGTGTTGAGCTTTCCGGCGCTGCAGGACTTCGCGGCGGAGCACGCGGGTGGCTTTGCCGGTGATCTGGCCATTTCGCTGGAGACGGCGGCCCGGCAGGCCAGAGAGCATGGTCATTCGCTGCGCGATGAGGTCCGCGTGCTGCTGCTGCATGGGTTGCTGCATCTCAGCGGGATGGATCATGAGACGGACCGGGGCGAGATGGCGGCTAGAGAGGCGGAGCTGCGGAAGAGGTTGCGGTTGCCGAGCGGGTTGATTGCGCGGGTCGAGGGGTTGTCGGCTGCAGGAAAGAAAAGCAGATCCCCTGCGGGGATTAAAACCGGAGGAGCAAGAACAAAAGCAGGGGCGAAGAGGGTGAAGCGATGAGTTGGGGAATCGCGTTCTTCGTGCTGCTGTTGCTGCTGGCGCTGGCCTCGTATGCGGATGAGGTCTACACCGTGATGGGCAAGTTTTTGTCGCGGGAGTATGCGGACAACGTAGAGGCCTGGGAGCGGACGGTTGAGCCGCGGCTGCGGTTGAGCCGTGAGTCGGCGGCGATGTCGGCGTCTGTGCTGCGGCAGATTGTGCTGGTGGCACTGACCTTTCTGCTGGTGACCAGGTTGCAGTGGCGTGTGCAACACAGTCCGGCTGCGCTGGCACGCACGATCTTCGAACTTCTGCTGGTGATTGTGTTCTTCGACCGGCTGATTCCGCAGTTGCTGTTCACGCGGACGCGCGGCGTCTGGGTGGGGCGAATTGGCGTGTTGCTGCAGGGTCTGTTCTATGTGGTGTTGCCCGTCACGCTGACGATTGGCTTGCTGCTGTCGATTGTGGGTTTGGCCGAGAAGGAAGAGGCAGTGCCGGAGCATCCGAGTGAGGCCGTAGATGCGCTGCTCGAGGCTGGTGAGGAAGAGGGAATCCTGGAGGAGAGCGACCGCGAGCTGGTGCGCAGCGTTGTGGAGTTCGGCGACAAGGTGGTGCGCGAGGTGATGACGCCACGGCCGGGAATGTTTGTGGTGCCGCAGACGATGTCACTGGAGGAGTTCAGGCGCGAGGTGAGGGAGCATGGATTCTCCCGCGTGCCGGTGTATGGCGCGTCGGTGGACGAGATTGTGGGGATTGCGTTTGCGCGCGACCTGCTGGAGGTGGAAGGTGTCGCGGTCAAGCGGACAACCGTAAAGCATCTGGCGCGGCCAGCGATGTTTGTGCCGGAGACGAAGAAGGTGAATGAACTGCTGCGCGAGATGCAGCGCGAGAAGCAGCACATGAGCATCGTGATCGATGAATATGGCGGCGTGGCGGGGCTGGTGACGATCGAGGATTTGCTGGAGGCAATCGTAGGAAACATTGAGGATGAGCACGACCTGGCACCGGCGGGGGATGAGCCCGTGAAGGAGCCGGATGGAAGCTATGTCGTGCCCGGGAGCTTTGAAGTGAGCCGGCTGCGCGGGCTGTTTGAAGAACAGCGGCAGCCGGTGCGAAGAGCTCCGCCGAGCGAAGCGGCGGAGGCGGAAGACGGTTTGGAGTTTGGTGAAGAGGGGCCGGAGCAGGTGCTTCCGCAATTGCTGACGGCGTATGAAGCGGCGACGGTGGGCGGCTTGGTGAGTGAGATCGCAGGGCATATTCCGCTGCCCGGCGAGGTGGTGGAAGATGGGCCGCTGCGGATCGAAGTACTGCAGTCGACCGACAGGAAGGTCGAGCGGGTGAGGGTGGCCGTCGCCAGCTAGAGATCAGAAATCAGAGATCAGAGAACAGGTCAGGGTGTGCAGGATGAAATCGATCGCTGATCCCTGTTCTCTACTGTCCCGATTTCTGTTCTCTACAATAGCGGGATGGCGTTGCGTACAGGATTTGTGTCGATTGTGGGAAGGCCCAACGCGGGCAAGAGTACGCTGCTGAATGCGCTGCTGGGACAGAAGCTCGCGATTGTGACGCATAAGCCGCAGACGACAAGGACGCGGATCCTCGGGGTGCTGGAGCTTCCGCTTCGCAAGAAGACGAAGACGGAGGCGGGAAGGCCGGCGGCGCAGGTGGTGCTGGTGGACACGCCGGGCGTGCATAAGCCGTCGACCCAGCTCGACCGGCGCATGATGCAGGAGGTGCAGGACGCGCTGGAGTCGCGGGATGCGGTGCTGTTCATTGTCGACGCGACGCATAGATTGCACGAGGTCGAGTCGCGAGAGGGCGGGCCGAAGACGCCTGGGCAGCAGCGCAGATCGATGTCGAAGGCAGAGGATGAGTTTGCGCTGCAGTTGGTGAAGCGGCTGGATTGTCCTGTGGTGCTGGTGCTGAACAAGATCGATGCGGTGCCGAAGCCAGCGCTGCTGCCCCTGATTGCGCACTGGAGCAAGCAACATACGTTTGCGGAAGTGATTCCGATCTCGGCGAAGAAGAAACAGGGATTGGATCTGCTGCTGGATAAGGTCGTGGCCCTGCTGCCGGAGGGCCAGAGGTACTTCCCGAAGGATCAGTTGACCGACCAGCCGGAGCGGTTTCTTGTGGCGGAGCTGATTCGCGAGAAGGTGCTGATGCTTACCGGTGAAGAGGTCCCGTATGCGGCGGCGGTGGTGATTGAGCGATACGAGGAGCCGGCTTCGACGAAGAAGACGAAGGACGGCAAACTACCGGTGACGAAGATTGCAGCGGCGATCTACTGTGAGCGCAACGGGCAAAAGGCGATTCTGATCGGTCGCGGCGGCGAGATGCTGAAGCGGATTGGCACGGCCGCGCGCAAGGAGATCGAATCGCTGCTGGGCACGCGTGTGTTTCTGGAGCTGTTTGTGAAGGTGGAGAGCGAGTGGCGGGCGTCGCGCGGATTTGTGGAAGAGCTGGACTGGCGCAGGCAGCTTGAGCACATCGCGGAGAAGCAGGGCCAGGCGGCAAAGAAGCAGGAGGAAGAGGACGAGGCCGAATGATTGGGCTGCTGCGCCGGAGGATCGGCGATCTGAAGACGCAGCGGCTGCGGCTGGTGGCGATCACGCCTGCGATGCTGGACGCGGATCAGAAGGCAGATGGCTCATTAGGAAAAATTCTCGGTGCGGAGGTGACGCCTGAGTGGCCGCCGGAGCACTGGGAGCCGCATGTCTATCAGTTCATCGCCAAACAGTATGAGGAAGAGCCGCGAACGCGCGGATGGAACAGGTATGTGCTGCTGCTGAATTGGGCCGGCGGAGCGACGCGCTATACGTTAGTGGGTGCGGTAGGTGGATTTCCGAAGCTGGAAGGCGATGTGGAGATCGGCTACTCGACGGTGCCGAGCTATCAGCGCAAAGGATATGCAACCGAGGCCGCGCGCGCGTTGGTGGACTGGCTGCTGACGCAGAGGGATGTGAAGAGCGTGAGTGCGCAGACGTACCCGCGGCTGCCGGAATCAATCAAGGTGATGGAGCGTTGCGGGATGACGTATGTTGGGCCGGGCGAGGACGAAGGCACGGTGCGTTATCAGCGCAGGCGATGAAGCCTCAGGCTGAAACGGCCGCAGCGCGCAGCCACTGGAGCATCTGTCCGGAGTCGACGAGACCGGCCTGCTGCTGGACCAGGCGGCCGTTTGAGAAGACGGCGAAATTCGGGATGCCGCGGACGTTGTAACGCGCGGCGAGTTGCGGGTTGGCTTCCGTGTCGACCTTGAGGACGATGCCGTGGCCTGCGATTTCGCGAGCGGTGCGCTCGACGTGCGGGGCGGCCATGCGGCAGGGCCCGCACCATGCGGCCCAGAAGTCGACGAGCACGGGAACGCGCGCGCTCGCGATGATCTCATCGAAGAGCGCGGTGTCCGCAGCGATCGGTTCTGCGATGGGCGGCAGCGGATTTTTGCAGTTGCCGCAGCGGCCGGTGTCCGCGAGATGGGCTGCGGGGATGCGGTTTTTGGTGCTGCAGTTCGGGCAGGAGCGGATGAGCGGCATCGGACGCCTCCAGCAATCTACTGTATGGATGCGCGGCGCACGCCGGCGCCGTCTTTTTTACGCAAAATCTCTGGAATTTAGGCAGCTGGCGAAAAGCGCAGCGGTGGTACAGTGGCGTGGATTTCCCAGACAGGTGGTTTGCGGTTCCCGACGCTGCGTTTGTGGGGAGTCTTCTTCGGACGCGTCGCCATGCGCGCCGGCAAACTCCTGCTTCATTGCAAGGTTGTGATTCTCCGGTCCCTGGTTCGTTCACGGAGGGTTAGCGCATGCAAAAGATCTTTTGGTTCCTGCTTCTCGCGACAGTGGTTTGGGGCGCCATCATGCAAGTGGAGATGGCGGGATATGTGAAGCAGCCGAGCCGCTTTGGCACGGAGCTTCCGCCCGATTGCGCGAACAAGAAAACGCCGCCGATCGCGCAGATCGAGTTAAGCAAAACTTCGGCGTGCTTTGCGAGCCTGATCGGCCCGATGAAGAGCACTTCACCGGACGCGACGGCCGACGGCCCTGAGAACCTCAGGCTCGCGGTTCGGAATACTCATGAAGATTATGCGTTCATCACGCTCTACTGGCTGACGTTCCTGGCGTTTGCTTGGGTGCTGGGGAAGACCGATCCACGGACAAGGTGGCTCGGAGCCGCGGTCGCGATTTTGATCACGGTGGCAGCCGGCCTGGATCTTCGTGAAAACCAGTTGATGCTGGCCGGCTTCTGTCAAATCAAAGAGGGCAATCTGAATTTTGTGACTTCCGGAGTGGTATCGACCGTGAAGTGGTGCGTCTTCGGGGCCGCGACGACGGCGTTGGGCATTCATTGTTTCGTTGCCGAGAAGCTGCGTCTTCGCAAGGTAATTGGCGGATTGCTGGCGGTGTCAGGTCTCTTGACGCTGGTCGGAACTCTGGCATGCAAAAATCCAATTCCGATCGGACTCTTTATCGCGATGCCGATTGCACTGGTGAGCTACTTTCCCTGGAGGCGCCCCAAGGGAAAAGTGGTCGCAACGTTTCTCATCTACGCATACCTGCTTCGATTTCCGATCATCAATGGGTTGCTGCTCGCCGTGGTGCTTCCGGCGGGCTACTTCTATGCGCCTTCGATCTTCTATGGACTGTTCGATGCGATGGTGCCGTTTTCGTTCTTTCTGATCTGCTTCGCCGCATTTCTTCTGGCGATCATCATCATGATCACCGCGCGCATCACGCTGGCATACGCACCGGACCGGTTTGATGATGTGAGTGACACGCGGCCTTGGGTGCGCAGTTCATGGTGGCCGACGATTCTGTTTTCGCTGCTGGCTGTGCCCATGGTGGTGATGACATGGCGGGGAAGCCTTTCCGACCCTTTCTCCGCATGGTTGAGGGTTGCGGGCGTTGTTCTGGCAGCATTGGCTGCGCTCGCGTTTCTGTATGCGACGGCGCAGTTCCACGCGTGGCTGGAGGAGACCGCAGGATCGAATACGGTCTGCTTTATCTATCCGCCGTTCCGCGGACTCAATGCGCATGGTGCACCGCCGAATGCGCTTTCTACCGGGACTGCGGAAGCGATGGACAGGGTCTTACCGGGCAATCTCGACGCGGGGTATATCCGGCAACAAATTGTTGGCGGAAAGACGGAGCTCGTGCTGCGATCGGGGCATCGGGTTGGAACGATTGCGCTGATCGCCACGCTGTTGATCTATGCCGTAGTCGGCTATTTCACTTCGCCGAGCAGCAGGATCAGCAACCCGGCAGCGATGTTCTACGTCCTGCTGCTGCTTTGTCTGCTGACGTGGTTCTTCTCCGGCGTGGCGTTCTTTCTGGACAAGCTGCGCGTGCCAGTGCTGACGGCGGTGCTTGGAATATCGATGGTGCTGGCTGCCGGTTGGCGAACGGATCATGTGTTCGAATTGCATCCGCTGCAGTCGGTGGTGTCCGTGCAGGATCCATCGCATGTGATCGATGCATGGGCGAACTTCCGGAAGCGCGAGCAAGCGCCGATCGTGGTGGTTGCGACGGCGGGAGGAGGAATTCGCGCCTCGGCATGGACGACGGAGGTGCTTACGGGGCTCGCGGATGACTGCGAGTCTGCCGATGGGACACAGAATGCGTTCACGTCGTCAGTCGTGCTGATTAGCTCAGTTTCCGGCGGCAGTGAGGGCGCGATGTATTTTGCCGGATGGTATGACGGCAACGGCAACACGGATCCGAAGCAGAGCGGAACGATCTTCGATGAATCGGCGAGGACGGATCTGGGCGCAGTTGGTTGGGGGCTTGTCTATCCGGACCTGCTCAGGACGGTTCCGGGTGTGAACTTTTTGGTGCCGCAAAATTTCGATCGCGGTTCGGCTCTGGAGCGGGAATGGGTAACGCATTGGAAGTCTCATGCCGCGCCTCCGCAGTTGAGTGAATGGAACGATGACGTTGGAAGAGGCACGCGGCCCGCGGTCATTTTCAACGCGACGATTTCCGAGACCGGAAATCGATTCATGGCCGCCACCACGGGGTTGTACGAGCAGCCGGCGGAAGGCCGCCCAGCCGCATTGCAGTTCTTTCCCACGTTCACCAAAGAGGACATGGATGTGAGCACGGCGGCGAGGGTCTCCGCGACGTTTCCATTCGTTTCACCGATGAGCCGCCCGGACACGGATCTGAAATACGCGCAACTGCATCTGGGTGACGGCGGATACTACGACAACTCCGGGCTATTGAGCGCGCTGCAGTGGCTGATGGGGGCGGGCCCTAAGCTGAAAGGTCATCCGGTATATCTGGTGATTATCGACGCGATGTCCTCAGAGAAGAGCGCTGGCGGCGTGTGGAGTTGGCAACGGCAGATTGTTGCGCCGGTAGGAACGTTGCTGGCGGTGCGGACGAGCTCACAGGAGACGAGGGCGGACATCGAGCTGCATGCGACTATGGATGACCTGGGATTTAATCCGGAGATTCAGGACAAGATTAAGCCGGTGTACTTCCATTATTCGGCGGATGACAGAGCGCCGCTTTCCTGGCATCTGCTCCGCACGCAACGCGAAGATATTGTGACGCAGTGGAAAAGCCATCAACCGAGCAAATATGAACCAGAGATGCTTCAGGATCTTCACTGCAGTGTGGCGGGCAAATGACGTGGGCTGCTCGGAAAATGTTTTTTGAGTCGACTGCAAGTTGTTGATCCTTCGTCGCGGCGCACAACCGGAGGTCATAGCGGGGTAACATCGGGCCGCTCATACCGTCTTAATGTCATAGCCCCGCTGTGCGACAGGGGATCTTAGGCCGTCGCGTCGGCGGCGGAGAATTAGAAGGTCGAACCCGGGTGTTTCTGGCTTCTCAGCTTACGGAAATTTCGAGCCGCTTCTCAGGCCACGTGCAGGAGATACGGGGCTTCCTGCTGAAGGAAAAGCTGCCGGTCGACTCGCCGGAAGCGATTCCGCAGCTGTCGAAGCGTCTCGAAACGGATGTTCGCTTCCGCGCGGATGTCGCATCGCTAATGCGCGCCATCCTGTATGAGGAGCGCGAGGGGATCGGCTATGAGGACCTGCTTGGCATTCTGGTGACTGCCGCTGCAGGGAGCGGGCATGATCTGAAGAGCGATTCGCAGGAGGCAGACGTCCGCGAGATGCTGCGCTTTCTCCTGCAGTCACGCCGTTCGACGTTCCAGCCGGAGTCAGAATTAGAGGAGACGACAGGCGCGGTTGAAGCTGAGCGTCGAGAGGCGGCGCCGGCAATCTCCGAGCCGGTACTGCTGGCGAGGGGGGTCGAGTCCGCGCCATTTTCGAACTCGAAGAAACTTGAACTGAAGCCGGACGAGCCTCCGGTCGCTGTCGTTGAGGCCGACGGCCGTGAAGCAGAGGATGTGGTGCTTTCGCCATTCCGTACGGGTGGGTTGTTTGCTGCGCAGCAGGAGCCGGAAGCTTCGTGGTGGAGGAATCACGCGGTCTGGATTGTTGGGGTGGTGTGCATGCTGGTGGGGGTGGGCCTGGGTCTGATGTTCCACCGTGTTGTTTCTGCAGCGGAGATGCATGTGGCGGTGCGTGCCTCGAGTTCTCCGAACAAACCGAAGATGGTTCGCTCGATTGCGCCGATGGAGCCGCCAGAGCGGCTGGACAGTGAAGCGGGTTCCGGAGCAGCGCAGACGGCCCCTGTAACGCAGGGCGATCAGGCAGCGGTTCAGCCGGCGGCTGTTCAGGTCGGGTCTGTAGCGCGGGGGGCACAGGGTTCTGCAGTGCCGATGACCGTGGTGAAGCAGGTGGTTACGGCTTCGTCGAAGGGGGCACCGGACTCCGGAGGGCAACAGGACGTCACGCAATCCAGCGCGAAGACGCGGTCCATTGTGCCGCAGGGAGCGGCGGGGATCACGCCTGCGAGTGTGATCTTCAGCCCGGCGCCGGAGTATCCCGCTGATGCGGCAGCGGCTCGCGTCCATGGTCAGGTGACGGTGCACGCGGTTGTGGACCCTGATGGCAACGTGATCTATGCACGTGCGGTGAGTGGGCCGCCTCTGCTGCGGGACGCAGCGCAACAGGCGGTGCAGCGCTGGCGATATAGCCCTCTGCTCGACAATGGCAAGCCGATCGCGGTGACGACGACGGCGATCCTGGATTTCAAGTTCGCCAAGTAACAGGGGGTACCCCCCTCCCCCCCTGTTTTTGCGCAAAATCTTCAATCGAAAGAATTTAGGCTTGGACCTGATGTGCCGACGCAGACGTTCCCGCTCGCGCACAGGGGGTGTTGGGGGAGGGCTTTGTCAAGTTGGCGGACTGGCGTTCGGACCGTGCTGCGGGGTCGTCATTGATCCGGGCGGCCGGCGAAGATTTTAGTCGTGCTCGAGGTGCTCGACGTGGACCTTGCGGGCGAGGCCGATCTTTTCGAGCAGCCAGATGCCGTAGTAGTTGACGTCGAACTCGTACCAGGCGAGGCCGTGGCGGGCGGAGACGGGATGCGCGTGGTGGTTGTTGTGCCAGCCTTCGCCTCCGGTGAGGAGGGCGACCCACCAGTTGTTGCGGGAGTCGTCTTTGGTGGGGAAGCGCTTTGATCCCCACATGTGCGTGGCGGAGTTAACGAGCCAGGTGGCGTGCAGACCGACGGTGACGCGGAGGAAGATGCCCCAGAGGACCCATGGCCAACCGCCGACCGCGAGGAGAATCAGCGCGAGAGCGACGAGCGGAACCCAGTGGAAGCGAGTCAGCCAGACGTAGAAACGGTCTTTGGCGATGTCGGGAGCGTACTTGGCGAGGATCGCGGGCTCACCGGCCGCGCCGGCACCATAGATGATCCAACCGGCGTGGGACCACCAGCCGCCTTCGTGCGGAGAGTGGGGGTCGCCAAGGACATCGGTGTTCTGATGATGGACGCGATGGGTAGCAACCCAGATCAGCGGTCCGCCTTCGAGGCTGAGGGTCGCGCAGACGGCCATCGTGTACTCGATCCACCTGGGGACTTTGTAACCGCGATGGGTGAGCAGGCGATGATAGCCCATGCCGATGCCGACGTTGATGGCAAGGACGTAGAAGACGATGGCGATGGTAAGAGCGGACCAGCTGAAGAAGAAGAAGGCTGCGATGGCTCCGATGTGGAAGAGCAGCATGAAGAGAAAGACCAGCCAGTTGAGTGATCGACGCTGTGAGGTTCGGCCGAGGAGCATGGCTGGCGGCGGGACAGTTGATTTGTGGCCTGCGGGACGTATGGACTCGTTGGTAATGGTTGAGACCTGAAGTGTTTCGAGAGCTGGAACTACGGTGGCCATACGTACTGGGCTCCTTATCGCCGTACTTATTCGATCACTGAAGAAGCATTCGCGTTCGTCGTACTTCTGTAATCCTTGAGTGGTCAATTAAGAACAGTTTTGCGAGGCGGATCGTGCTTGTGGCCACGGGAATTGCGTACTGCGAACTCACGTCTCTTTGGAGACTTAGGGTGCCCGGCGCTTACGCAGGCAGTGCATCTTGAATGGACTCCGCGAGGTAGCTTTTCATCGATTGACTCAACTGCGAATCCACCTCATCGGCAATCGTCATGACGCCGAGAAGCAGGACGCTGAAGTCGATCGTGCCCAGGTTTTTCTGAAGTGTATGGAAGATGGTGACCTGGAGAATGCGGCTTTCTTCCACCATCATCGCGGCGGTGTAACCCTGTTTGCGCCGCGCAGTCCCATGATTCGAGGCCGCTTCGGACTTCAGTTCTTTGGTGCCGAGCGGCTTGAGGGCTCGCAGGCGCTTTCCGAGATCGCTGAAGAGCTGGGGCAGGTGCTGGCAGCGCGCCGCCCGGCTGAGAGGAATCGCCATCAAGGTGTCCTCTTTCTCTACCAGTTCATACCAATCAGCTATTCCCGCCTCGGTGGTACGTTCGAGAATTGTGGCCAGCGTTTCGACCTTGCGCTTATGGAGCGGCCCCTTGGCGAGCCGTTGCGTGATCGCCTCGATGAGGTCGGGGATATTCATTGGTTTGACGAGGATCTCGTCGGTTTGCATCAAGATCGCGTTGGCGGCCGCGGACATTTCGGGAAATGAACTCAAGAGCAAGGTCACAGCTTCGGGGTTCGCGTGACGCATGGCACTCACGACGGTAAGTCCGTCCCCGGCGCCAGGCATGTGTAGATCAGTCAAGAGGACATCGTATTTCTCGGAACTGATGAACTTTAGCGCTGCGCTGACGTCGGCTGCAGAGGTGGCCTCAAAGTCATGCTTTTCAAGAATGGCGCAAAGACTGACACGGACTGCTTCATTATCGTCAACCACCAACACACGAGCGAGCGCCATCTGACACCTCCACGAGGTCGCAGACGAATTATCCGAGAGCTGCCCGTATCTATAGATTAGACGCTTTGTGGCGGACAAAGTCCTGCTTTCGATGCGGATTCGGTCGGGAATTACGTATCTATTACGCGATGAGTCTTGTGGGCTACTCGCCGGGGTGAATGCTGAGGGTTTTCGCGGTGTGGAGATGAGGACGGGCATGGTGTCGTGGGAGAAGGAAGGTGGTCTTTCCAGACGCCCTCAGGCCAGGTGGGTGGTTGGGGGTAGAGGCAGAGACGAGAGCGCAGATTTGAGGTCGATGCGCATGTGAGAATTTTCGCATCGGGTGTGTGTCCGGAGTACACAGCCCCCGCTTTGGGCGCATTTAGACTACGGCCATGTTTGAAACAGCCACATATGATGATCCTCTAGTGCTTGATCCTGCGATTCGAGCACGCTGGGCATTTCTTGAAACCAGTTCTGCCGCTGCAGTGCTTCGTTCTGTATGTCCGGCTGAATGGGCCGATATCGTTTCTGTCTTGGGTTCATTCAGCCTTGATCCGTCCCGTTGGTTGGTTGCAGGTGGAAATCGCGGCGATATCGCAAAACAGAATAAATTGGCACGGACAGCCCCATGGAACTGAATTGTGACCTCTCCGCGGCCATCGGATATACCAGCCCACTTCAAATATCCCGTATTCTGTCGGAGGCTTGGTTTCGACGAAATGGGTTTTGTCTGGCTTGCGATTGCGAGGCGCTCGAGCCGACGGCCAACAACACAAAAGCTTGTGACTTCGTGTGCCGAAGTTGTAGCGGCAGCTATGAGCTAAAGGCCTTTCGGAGGAAGCCCGCGAAAAGGCTTATCGACGGAGCTTATGGCGCGCTCATTTCGCGTCTCCAATGCGGAGCCGCGCCCACGCTCATGCTCATCGAGCGCAGTTCCGGCTGGAGTATCTCCGGACTTACCGCAATACATCCGATGTTTCTCACTCCCGACATAGTGGAGAAACGCAAGCCGTTGTCTTCGACCGCGCGTCGCGCAGGATGGGTCGGATGCAACATACGGCTCGATCTGATGGGAAACGACGCGGCAATTGAGATAATCAAGGATGGCGTTTCGCGTCCCCGCGAATCCGTTCGCGAGCAATTTCGAAGGTTCAATCGACTGCGAGAGGTTCCAATTGAGCGGCGTGGCTGGACGGCGCTAACTCTCTCCGTGCTGCGTGGGTTACACACGTCGGAGTTCTCTCTTGCTGAAATTTACAACAGAGAACACCTTTTCTCTTCGGTGTACCCTGATAACCGAAATATACGCGCTAAGGTCAGACAGCAATTGCAGGTTCTGCGCGACTTGGGATATCTGGAATTCTGTGGGGCGGGAACTTACCGGTTGCTGCTCTGAATCACTCACTCAACAATATGCCCGATCAGGTGCCGCGATGAAGGAAGTTCCGTGTCCGCGTTGTGGAAGCGATTCTCTCCTGCACTATACCGATGCATACGTCCTTCGAAGGCCGGTAGTCAATGACGAGGGGCAGCTTGAACTGGCGGACGAACGGACCAACGAATATGACGATAACTTCTTCGACTGCGAAGATTGCGGATATCGGCCCACCGAGAATGAACTGCTTCTCTCCGCCAGCGGCGAAAGCACGAGTGACCCGGGCTGAAGTAGCGGAGGGCAATCGGTGCCGTGCGGATCGACACGCGCTATGCCGCGAACCTGAAGCGCGAGCTATCTTGCATTCCTACGGTGCGTCGGCTTTACTCGCCTAACTGGATGCCGAGGGTTTTCATTTTGCGGTAGAGGTGGGAGCGTTCGAGGCCGAGGGATTCGGCGGCGCGGGAGATATTGCCGTGGCTGCGGTCGAGTTCTTTCAAGATGTAGTCACGCTCGTAGGCTTCGCGGGCGGCTTGCAGAGTGCTGAACTCTTCGCGGCCGGTGCGGGTGGTGGATGTCGAGGGGTTGGTGAGCGAGGCGCCGTCGGTGCGCTGGACGAGCATGGGGAGGTGTTTGGCTTCGATGCGCTGGGCCTTGGGGTTGAGGATGAGGACGCGCTCGATGACGTTGCGGAGCTCGCGGACGTTGCCGGGCCAGTGGTAGGCCTTGAGCTGATTGATGGCGGTGTCGGAGATTTCGACGCGGGCGCGGCCGTACTCCTGGCCGAGCTCGGCGAGGAACTCGCGGGCGAGCGAGGGGATGTCTTCTTTGCGGTCGCGCAGTGGCGGGACGTAGAAGGGGATGACGTTGAGGCGGTAGAAGAGGTCTTCGCGGAAGTTGCCGCGGGCGATCTCTTCTTCGAGATCTTTGTTGGTGGCGGCGATGACGCGGACGTCGACGTGCGTTGGGGTGCTCGCGCCGACGGGATAGAAGCGCTGCTCGTCTAAGGCGCGGAGAACTTTGGCCTGGGTTTTGAGGCTCATGTCGCCGACTTCGTCGAGGAAGAGAGTGCCGGAGTCGGCGCGCTCGAAGGTGCCGCGCTTTTCGGTGGGGCGGTCGGGCGACTGCGAGGCCTGGGGGCCGGCGCCGTGGCGGTAGCCGAAGAGCTCGGTCTCGATGAAGTCTTCGGGGATGGCGGCGCAGTTGAGCTCGACGAAGACGCGGTCGCGGCGGAGGGATTCGGCATGGATGGTGCGGGCGATGAGCTCTTTGCCGGTGCCGGATTCGCCGATGACGAGCACGCGGCCGTTAGTGGGGGCCATGAGCTTGATCTGCTGGCGGAGGGCCTTGATGGAGATGGAATCGCCGGTGATGGAGGCGCGCGCGGTGAGCTGGGTGGAGAACTCCTGGTTTTCGAGGCGGAGTTTGTGGGCGTTGATGGCGTTGCGGAGGACGAGGAGGGTGCGGTCGAGCGAGAGGGGCTTTTCGAGGAAGTCGTAGGCGCCGAGCTTGGTGGCGCGGACGGCCGACTCGATGGTGCCGTGGCCGGAGATCATGATGACTTCGGGCGCGGGTGGGCGCGGGCCGTCCGTGGTGCCGCGGAGCTGGTTGTTGTGAATTTGAGCGAGGAGGTCGAGGCCATCGCCGTCGGGGAGCCAGATGTCGAGGAGCACGGCCTGGAAGTCGGCGTCGCGGAGGATGGTGCGGGCTTCGGCGAGCGTGCCGGCGGATGTGATGGCGTAGTCCTCTTCGCGGAGGATGGCCTCGAGGGATTCGCGGATGTCGGCTTCGTCGTCGACGATGAGGACGTGGGGCATAGGGGGAGACGAGTGAGGGGTTAGGGGTGAGGAGTTAGGGGTTAAGGGTCATGCGGGGGTGCGTTCGGTTGTTGGGATTGTAGTGGCTTCCGAGTCGGAGTCGGTGGTTGAGGTGGTGGCGGGGCGGAGTTCGATGATGAATTTGGCGCCGGCGGGGACGTTTTTTTCGGCGCGGATGGTGCCTTGGTGCTCCTGGATGATTTTGGCGGCGATGGAGAGGCCGAGGCCGGTGCCGCGCTGCTTGGTGGAGAAGTAGGGGAGGAAGAGGCGCTCGCGGAGCTCGTCCGTGAGGCCGGGGCCGGTGTCGGCGACGCAGAGCTCGATGAGACCGGAGGGGAGCAGGCGAGTGGAGAGGGTGAGCTCGCGGTGGAGGGAGTCGTGCATGGCTTCGGCGGCGTTGTCGATGAGGTTGGAAAGTGCGCGGCGGAGGGCTTCGGGGTCGGCGGAGACGAGTGGGAGGTTGGGCGCGAGGGCGCGGCGGACGCGGATGTTGCCGAGGCGGCCGGCGAAGAGCGCGAGTGAGTTTTCTACGATCCCGTTGATGTCCGCGGGGCGAAGGCGCGAGGTGGGGAACTCGGCGAGGGTAGCGAACTGGTCTACCAAGGATCTCATCGTTGAGACCGACGATGAGATGACCTCAGTGGCGCGTTCGATGACGGCGGGGGAGTTGGATTCGACGTTGTGTTCGGTGAGCAGAGGCTTGAGGCGGCCGATGTGGCGCTGGATGAGCTCGGCGTTGAGGGAGATGGGTGTGAGGGGGTTTTTGATCTCGTGGGCGACGCGGCGGGCGACCTCTTTCCAGGCGGATTGCTTTTGTGCGCGGAGGAGCTCGGAGACGTCTTCGAGGACGAGCACGTAACCGAGGTGTTCATGGACATCCGTTGTGGTGCCTTCGAGGAGCGCGACGGTGGCGGAGATTTGCAGCGGGCCGGAGGGTGAGGACATCTGGACCTCGTCGGACGCTGTGCCCATGCGATGCGAGCGGCGGAGAAGGCGGTCGAGGGTGTCGGTGATCTCGGCGGGGAAGACCTCGTGGAGGCGCGAGCCGATGAAGTGTTTCTGGCCACCGGGGTCGAGGAGTTCGGAGAAGGCTCGGTTGGCGAGGACGATGCGGAGGGTGGGCGAGAGGGTGACGACGCCATTCGGGATGGTTTCGATGATGGTTTCGAGCTCGGCGCGGCGCTGCTGAAGAGCGGCGTTGAGTTCGGAGAGCTGGGCGCGGGACTGCTCGGCGAGGGCGCGTGAGGATTCGAGGTCGGTGGCCATGGCGTTGAAGCTGGCGGTGAGTTCACCGAGCTCCTCGGTGGCGGAGGGCGAGACGCGGCGGGCGTAGTCGCCGGCAGCGATGGCTTCCATTGCGTCGGCAAGAGTTTCGATGGGGCGCGTGACCTGCTTGGAAAGGTTGAGCGCGAGCCAGCAGCAGGCGAAGAGAGCGAGGCCGGTCATCAACAGCAGGTAGAGCATGTAGAGCGCGCGGACCTGGCGGCGTTCGCGGAAGAGTGTCCAGTAGGTGTCAGCGGCGGAGCGGAGCTGTGCGGCGGTTTCCGAGATGCCGGCGGGGATGGGAAGCGCGACGACGACGAGCCCGCCGTGCTGAAGGCCGGCGGAGGCGAGTGAGTAGTCCGTGGAGCCGATGGAGTAGAAGGGCTGGTCGGTCTGCTGGGCGGCTTGAAGGACGACTGAGGGCAGCGGGCCGTGGACGGGGGTGCGCTGGATCGGTTCTGTCGGTTGCGGGCTCTCGTCGGAGGCGGAGGCGATGTCGGGCGGCAGGAGGGAGCGGAGCTCGGCGGGGCCGGAGCTGACGGGGACATGGATGGTGGCGATGGGACGGCGGTCGTTGTAGACGATGGCGAAGCCGCCCTGCAGCGTGAGGGAGTGGCGGTCGAGGACGCGGTTGATGGCGGCGGTGTCGGGGTGCGCGCTCAGGTTAAGGCTGTTGAGTTCGACAGCGATGGAGTCGGCTTCGGAGCGGGCGTTGGCGGCGGCGTAGCGGAAGAGCTCGAGGGTGGCGCGATTGGCGTCGTCGCGCATCTGGGTGACGGGCTGAGAGAACCAGCGGTCGACGGCGCGGTTCATCAGCAGATAGCTGAAGGCGAACATGAAGCCGAGCGGGACGAGGGAGACGAGGACGGCTCCCCAGAGCATGCGGGTGCGGAGACGGGTGCCGAGGATGCGGCTGCGCTGGTCGGCGTAGAGGCGCAGGAAATTGCGGACGAGGAGGACGAGGACAACGACGAAGAGGACAAAGGCGAGCGTCGAGAGGGTGATGAAGACCAGCGTCTGGAGCGGAGAGGCTGGGTTGAGGAAGCTGACGTTGAAGGCGTTGAGCGTCGCAAGGACGATGAAGAGTATGAGGCACACGCCGAGACCGATGAGGAGGTTGCGGCGGCTGTTGGATGTGCCCATGGGGGGAAGTTTACTCGTTGATGCGAGTGGTTAGTGGTTCGTCGTTAGTGTTTCGGAGTGGGAGTTCGGCTGAGGATGCCTCGTAAAGGTGGTTCGCGAAGAACCTGGACGAATCGGATCGCGAGGAGCAGAGCCACCAGATTGTTCAGTGTTAGAAAGACGAGTCGAAAAGAAGGTACGGGCACGTGGAGCAGGTTTGCTGAGTGGAGATCGACAACCATGGATAGAAGGAACCCGATCGCCAGCAGAGCAAGCGCCGCTCTCTCGACGAGAACGGAGGTGAGTTGAGCGGCGCCGAGAGCGAGGCAGATGGCGAACGCATGGTCACCGCGAACTCGATGCCAAAGAAGACTGGATGCCATTCAATGGATGGTTGATGGTGGCGCGGGAAAGCGCTGCGCCAAGCGGTGTAGGCGAAAAGGGCGAAGAACGCGAGGTAGGTCCGGCGAGAGCGAAAGAGACGCATAACGGTGAGCGGGGCAAGTGTATCGCGAGCGTGGTCAAAGAAGAGGGTTTTGAGTGGTAGTCTGTTGCTCCCTTTGAAACAAGTTTGTTTTTTGTCATCGACCAGAGGAGATGCGTATGTCTGTAGAGGTCTGGGCGATGATGGCGGCGGGCGTGGCTGCGCTGATTGTGGGCATCGTGCTGCTGGGGGCAAGGTTTCGGGCGGCTGCCGGCGTGGGGAAGATTCTGGTGCTGGGGCCGGTGTTTGAGGCTGTCGCGCTTGGCATGTTTGCCGCGGAGCACTTTACGGCATCGCGGGAGTTGATGGGAATTGTGCCGAAGTGGCTGCCGGGGCCGCTGTTCTGGACTTACTTCTTCGGCGTGGCGCTGGCGGCGGCGGCGATCAGCTTGGTGGTGTGGCGCGGTGTGCGGTGGTCAAGCGTGGGGCTGGTCCTTTTCTTCTGGATCATCGTGCTGGTGGTTGATTTGCCGGGACTGTCGAAGGAGATGCACGACCGGTTCTTCTGGATTCTGACGGTGCGGGAGACGTGCTTTGGCGCGGCAGCGCTGGTGCTGGCGGGGAGTGTGTGGGGCCGGGCCGTGCTGGTGCGTGTGGGTCGGGTGATCGTCGGGGTGGTAATGGTGTTCTATGCGATCGAGCACTTTTTGCATCCGCGCAATGTGCCGGGCGTGCCGCTGGAGAAGATGACCCCGGGGTGGATTCCAGGGGCGGTGGCGATCGCGTGGATTGTGGGATTGGTGCTGCTCGTTTGCGGAGTGGGGATGTTTGCGCGGCGGACAGCGAGGGTTGCGACGGCGTTTGCGGGCGCGGTGCTGGTGCTACTGGTGGTGTTCTTCTATGTGCCGATTTTGTTGGGCGAGATGCATACGAAGCTAGCGGTGGAGGGGTTGAACTATGTCGGCGATACGTTGCTGTTTGCGGCGACGGTGTTGCTGGCGGGGTGGGGAGTTGCAGGTGAGGAGCGATAGGTCGGGCCTTCAGCCCTCTGCTTTCTATGTGCAAGAAACCCATGGCTGCGCCCTGGGCTGGTATGGGACGCGCCTTCAGCACTTGGCTTGTGGTGGCTCATACATCATCGGCTCATGCATCCGTGCAAACGCATGGACGGCCGCATCGGATCCGATTTAGTCGTGGCGGGGCCAGACGCTTCCTTTCGACAAGGTCAGGGATATCTGGCCGGCGTGATGTGAGTTGTGAAATAGAACGTGAGCGAAGAGCCTGATGCGCGGGACTGTGCCGAAGAAGGGAGTGTCGATGGGTTTGAGCCAATCTTCGTCAGCGCTGTTTTCGATGAGAGTTTTTAGCGCTTCGTAGCCACGTGAGATGAGTTCGCGGCTGTAGTCGACGTCGAAGGGTTGGCCGGTGTCGGTTTGGCCCATGGTGCTGTTTTTCACGTCGGTCGGGATGCCGAAGAACTGGCCAAAGAGATTCATCGTTTCGCCTATGTGGCGATAGATGAAGCCGATGGATGCGGTCTTTTCGTTGAGGCGGAGTGGCGCGGTTTCGGCTGTGACTTTGTCGAATGAGAAGTGGCTGGTGTAGCGGTTCTGCTCGAGGATGAGTAGCAGGAGATCTTTTTGCATGTCGTCGCCGTCCCAAAAGGCGTGCTAGCCGATTGAGCGAAAGCATACCTCAGGAGCTAAAGCCGCTAGATGTTTGGGGCTAAGAAACCCGACCCTAAAAGGGTCGGGCTACCTAGAAGCCAAGCGTGTTGCGCACGTGCGTTATTGCAGCAGCGAATTTGCGGAGGTGAATTCGCGCTTCTGGTTGTCGGCGACGGCTTTGTAGGTGAGCTTGCCTTTGTAGGTGTTGAGGCCTTCGGCGAAGCCGGGGTCGGACTTGAGGGCGGCTTCGGCGCCGAGGTTGGCGAGCTTGAGGACGTAGGGGAAGGTCGCGTTGGTGAGGGCGAGCGTGGAGGTGTTGGGCACCGCGGCGGGCATGTTGGTGACGCAGTAGTGGACGACGCCATCGACTTCGTAGCTGGGGTTGGAGTGCGTGGTGGGCTTGGCGGTTTCGATGCAGCCGCCCTGGTCGATGGCGACGTCGACGATGACGGCGCCTTTTTTCATTTTGGAGACCATGGCGCGGGTGACGATCTTGGGCGCGGCGGCTCCCGGGATGAGGACTCCGCCGATGAGGAGGTCGGCCTCGCGAGCGGCGCGCTCGATGTTGTAGGAGTTGGAGGCGAGGGTGAAGACGCGGCCGTTGAAGATGTCGTCGAGCTCGCGGAGGCGGTTGAGGTTGAGGTCGACGAGGGTGACCTTGGCGCCGAGGCCGAGGGCCATTTTGGCGGCGTTGGTGCCGACGATGCCTCCGCCGATGATGCAGACGTTGCCGGGAGGGACGCCGGGGACGCCGCCTAGCAGGACGCCGCGGCCGCCGTGTTCCTTTTCGAGGTAGGCGGCGCCGATCTGGACGGAGAGACGGCCGGCGACCTCGGACATGGGAGTGAGCAGCGGGAGCGCGTTGGTGCGGTCTTTGACCGTTTCGTAGGCAATGCCAGTGACACCCTTTTTGAGCAGGATGTCGGTGAGTTCGTTGAGCGGAGCCAGGTGCAGGTAGGTGAAGAGGACGAGGCCGTCGCGGAAGTTATGGTACTCCTTTTCGACGGGTTCCTTGACCTTGACGACCATTTCAGAGGTGCGCCAGAGGTCTGTCGCAGAGCCGACAATCTCGGCGCCGACGGCCTGGTAGTCGTCATCGGGGAAGCTGGAGAGGTGGCCGGCGTTGTGCTCGACGAGCACCTTGTGGCCGGCTTCGGTGAGGGCCTTGGCGCCGGCGGGAGTAATGCCTACGCGGCTCTCGTGGTCCTTAACTTCTTTGGGTACACCAATAATCATGCTCAAAACCTCGCCTGAGTATCGTACCCAAATGGGCGGATTCGTGCGACGGGTGGAGGTGGACGTGGTTGCGGCCGGGGCAGTGTTGTAGAGGTGGATGCGACCGAAGGTGCATGTGCAGCGCTAGATTCCCGCCAGTACAATAAGGGTGACAAAGACTGTCAGGTCAGGATTAATCAGGTTCATGTCCTCAAAAAACTACTCGTCGCGTAGCTCGCGCGTAAGCAATATGCGGTCGATCTTCTCGCTATTTTCGAGCGATCTGGCGATCGACCTTGGAACGGCGAATACGCTGGTGTATGCGCACGGCAAGGGAATTATCGTCAATGAGCCCTCGATTATTGCCGTAAATCGCGTCACGAACGAGGTTGAGGCGGTGGGCAAGGAGGCGAAGGATATGCTCGGGCGTACGCCGGGCAACATTATCGCCATCAAGCCGATGAAGGATGGCGTGATCGCCGACTTCAAGCAGACCGAAAAGATGCTGAACTACTTCATCCAGAAGGCGCACGGCCGGAAGATGATGGTTCACCCGCGCATCGTGATCGGCGTGCCGAGCGAGATTACGCAGGTGGAGAAGCGCGCGGTTATGGACTCGGCGTACCGCGCCAAGGCAAGCGAAGTACACCTTGTAGAACAGGCCATGGTGGCGGCGATCGGCGCGGGGCTGCCGATCACGGAGCCGGGCGGCAACATGGTCGTCGACATTGGCGGCGGGACGACGGATATCGCGGTGATCTCGCTGGCGGGCATTGTGTACTCGCGTTCGGTTCGGATGGCCGGCAACCAGATGGACGAGGCCGTGATGACGTACCTGAAGCGGAAGTACAACCTGCTGGTGGGCGAGCGCACGGCTGAACAGATCAAGATGGAGTTGGGGTCGGCGTACCCGCTGGACAAGCCGCTGACGATGGAGATCAAGGGCCGCAACCTGATTGAGGGCGTGCCGAAGACGATCACGATTGAGGACTCGGAGATTCGTGAGGCGCTGGGCGAATCCATTGCGACGATCATGAACGCGATTCGCGTGGCACTCGAGAGGACGCCGCCGGAGTTGTCGGCGGACATTTCCGATCGTGGCATTGTGCTGACGGGCGGCGGTGCGCTGATCAAGAATCTTGACAAGCGCATTCGTGAGGAGACGGGGCTGCCGGTTTCGATTGCGGATGATCCGCTGGCCAGCGTGGTGCTGGGCACCGGCAAGATGCTGAGCGACTTCCGGCTGCTGCGAAAGATTTCGATCGACTAAGAGTAGACAGTAGAGGGTAGACAGTAGAAAGGGCACGGCTGAGGCCGTGCTTTTTCGTTTGGGCACCGCGTTGAGGGGTGGGTACGAGCGGGAACCAGATCTGCGAGACAGAGGTGCGGTTCAGGCTGCAATATAGAAAGCATTGCAATTTCAACCTGTTTCAGCGGAGTGCGGCGCATGAGTGCGAAGAAGACGGATTCCAGGAGCCTGAAGCTGCGGCCGAAAGAAGAGTGCAAGTGGGACTTGGTGAGCCTCGGCGAGGTGATGCTGCGGCTGGATCCGGGCAATGTGCGGATCGCAACGACGCGCTGCTTCGATGTGTGGGAGGGTGGCGGCGAGTACAACGTGGCGCGCGGTCTGCGGCGGTGCTTCGGGCTGAAGACGGCGATTGTGACGGCGCTTGCGGATAATCCTGTGGGGCGACTGGTTGAGGATCTGATGCTGCAGGGCGGCGTGGACCAGTCGCACGTGAAGTGGGTGAAGTATGACGGCGTGGGGCGGACAGTTCGCAATGGGCTGAACTTCACTGAACGCGGATTCGGAGTGCGCGCGGCACTGGGGTGTTCGGACCGCGGAAACACGGCAGTGAGTCAGTTGAAGCCAGGCGATATCGATTGGGATGAGATCTTCGGCAAAGAGGGAGCGCGGTGGTTTCACACGGGCGGCATCTTCTGCGCGCTGAGCGAGACGACGCCGGAGGTGGCGCGCGAGGCGATGGCTGCGGCGCGTAAGCACGGGACCATCATCAGCTATGACCTGAACTATCGCGACTCGTTGTGGAAGTCGATTGGCGGAAAGGCGAAGTCGACGGAAGTGAACCGCGAGCTGGCGAAGTTTGTGGATGTGATGATCGGCAACGAAGAGGACTTCACGGCGGCGCTGGGATTTCATGTGGAGGGTGTGAGTGACACGCTCGCGGAGCTGGAGAGTGCGAGCTTCCGCAAGATGATTGAGACCGCAGTGAAGGAGTATCCCAACTTCAAGGCGGTGGGAACAACGCTGCGGCATGCGAAGACGGCGAGCGTGAATGACTGGGGCGCGATCTGCTATTACGAGGGCGCGTTCCACGAGGCGCGGCCGATGCCGGATCTGGAGATCTACGATCGTGTGGGTGGTGGGGATTCGTTTGCCTCGGGGCTGATTTATGGGTTCCTGAATGAGAAGGGCGCGGACTGGGCGGTGAACTGCGGATGCGCGCATGGAGCGCTGGCGATGACGACACCGGGCGATACGACGATGGCGACGTTCGATGAGGTGCAGCGGCTGATGAAGGGCGGCGGCGCTCGCGTTCAGAGATAAGGCGAGAGAACAGAGATTAGAGAACAGAGATCGGGGGAAGTGATGCGTAAGGAAGAGATTGTTGGGAAGCTGCGCGAGATTGGTCTGGTGCCCGTGTTGCGCGCGGAGAGTGAGGAGCAGGCGCTGGGGATCGCGTCGGCGATTGCCGATGGCGGCGTGACGGTGCTGGAGATCACGATGACGGTGCCGGGCGCGATTCGCGTGATGTCGCGGCTGACGAAAGAGCGCCCCGACATTTTGATCGGCGCGGGCACGGTGCTGGACGCGGAGACGGCGCGCATGTGCATGCTGGAGGGTGCGCAGTTTGTGGTGAGTCCGGCGCTGAATCTGCAGACGATCGAGATGTGTCACCGCTACTCGATTCCGGTGCTGCCCGGTGCGCTGACGCCGACGGAGGTTGTGACGGCGTGGCAGGCGGGCGCGGATGTGATCAAGGTTTTTCCGGCGAGCGCGCTGGGTGGGGCGAAGTATCTGAAGTCGCTGAAGGCGCCGCTGCCGCAGGTGGAGATGATTCCGACGGGCGGTGTGTCGCTGGCGACGGCGAAGGAGTTCCTGGAGGCGGGGTCGTTTGCGCTCGGAGTGGGTGCGGATCTTGTCGATACGAAGGCGATGGCCGAAGGCAAGCCGGAGAAGATTACGGAGAGCGCGAAAAAGTATTTGGAGATCGTGCGGGAGTTTCGGAAGGGCTGACCACGGAGAAGAGAAATGCGGGAGATCGTACTGGTTGCTACTGAATGGCGAACGGTCGACGACTTTTACGATTCCTTCTTTCGTGCTGTGGGTGCGCCTTCCTGGCACGGGCGGAATTTCGATGCTCTGAACGACAGCATCGGTACTGGCGATATCAATCAGATCGAAGTTCCTTACCGTATTGCGATCCGCGGGCTATCGGGGGCATCGGCGGACGCTCGGACCATTGCGATGAAGTTCGAGCATCTCGTTAACCGACTCGCCGAGAACGGGTGTCCTGTCGAAATAACCGTCGAGCGTAACTAGTAGCCGTGTAGCGCGCGTTCGGTCCAGAGGAGTGGCTGGCGGATGGGGAAGAACTCGGCGAGGTCGGCGGGGACGGGTTGGGCATCGAGCTTGCGCCAGAGATCGACGTACTCGGGGCGTTCGTACGCGCGGCCAGCGAAGAGCAGCGCGGGGCGCGGGCCGGGGAGTTCCGTAAAGTGGTCGGCGTCGGCCATGTAGTTCCATTTTTCGGGGTGGAGGATCATGGGATAGAGATGCGCGGCGACGGAGCGCATGCCGGGGCCGTCCTGGAGCTCGTAGTCCCAGAGGAGATCGAACGGTGAGGCCAGAAGCTGGCAGGCGCCGGCGAGGAGATCGAAGTTGAAGAGCGTGTTGCGGTAGGGGTTGGGTGTGGCGACCTCCTGCGGGAAGACGCCGAGTTCGTTGATTTGATTGCGCAGAGTCGGTGCGCGGAACCGTTTGCGGCAGGCATCGATGTCCTCATCTTTGCGCGTGGCGCGCGCGATGGCCGAGCGAATGAGCAGCCACGCGGAAGCGCGATGATCTTTCGTATCGCGCGCGATGCGTGCGTTCCGGTTGTTGTCCTGCCATTCGGCGAAGTCGAGGAACCACTGGTTCATGGTATCGAGCTCATCCTCTTCGAGTGCTTTGGAATCGACGAGGAAGCTGGTGGAGCGGACAAGTTCGGCGAGTGGAGTGAGGTCGACAATTCCGCCGGGCGTTCCCGTGTCGGAGCCATACTCGCGACCGGCGAGATCGGCGTTGGGAAGCATGCGAGTGTTGGGAGTGACGAACCAGGCGCGGAGGTGTGCGCCGGCGCGGCGAGCGTATTGCTCGTCGTGCGTGAGAACGAACGCCGCAGAGAGACAGGCGATGTTTACGGATGCATTGCGAAGCGCGATGGCGTGCGCGCGGAAGAGCTTGCTGCTGGTGTGCGGGTCGCTGACTCCGCGCTCCGGCTCGATGTCGGAGACGAAGGTGTTGCCATCGACGTGCGGCGCAGGGGTTGCGGTGATCGGAGTGACGGGAGCCGCGAGCGCGTGAGGAGCTTCGGCGAGAATGCGTGGGCGCTCGGCGTCGGCGACGTTGATGCGTGCCGTGGGGGTTTGTGCGGGGAGAAGGGGAGCGGTAAGCGTTGCGCCGGTGAGCGTGAGGAAGTGGCGACGAGTGAGATGCGCGCGCGGCATTCGGTGTGAGGGTAGCACGGACGCGTGGTTGGAAAATGTGCGACCCCACCCATGACGAAAAAACGTCGTCATGAATGGGGAACTAACCACTAACCACTAACTACTAGCCACTAACGATAACTACTAACCACTGTCTTTTACGGCGTCGGGAGCTGTGAGCGGTCCCAGCCGCCGCCCAGCACTTTGACGAGCAGAACGGTGTCGTCCATGCGGCGGCGAAGGATGTTGATGTCGTTGACTTCGCTGTTGAGAGCGGCGGTCTGGGCGGTGACGACCTGGAGGTAGGTATCGACGCCGCCGACGTAGCGGTTGTTGAAGATGCGTTCGGACTCCTGCGCTGCCGTCGTGCCAGCGCGCTGCTGCGCGGCTTCCTGCTGAAGAACGCGTAGGGAGACGAGGTTGTCTTCAACCTGCTGCACGGCGTCGAGAACGGTTTGCTTATAGGTCGCGGAGTTGCGGTCGAACAGTGCGAGAGATTCTTCTTTAATTCCGCGGCGGCGGCCGCCGTCGAAGAAGGTGTACGCGAGGCCGGGGCCGAGCGAGTACACGACGCTTGCCGGCGAGAAGATGGATTGCACGGCGGCGTTCGACTGAAAGCCAAGGGCTCCGCTGAGATTGATGGAGGGATAGAAGGCGGCCTGGGCGATGCCGATTGCTTCGTTGGCATCGTTGGCGCGGCGCTCAGCGGCGGCGACATCAGGACGGCGCTCGAGCAGCTCTGAGGGAAGACCGGGGGGAACAACGGGAGGTGTGGTGTCCTCGGGCAGCGGAGAGAATGGAATTGTGAGCGAGGCGGGCGCGACGCCGATGAGGTTTGCGATGGCGTGCTCGTACTGCGCGCGTTCGATAGTGACGTCGGACGCAGCAACGATGGCAGTCTGGAGCTGAGTCTCGGCCTGGGTAACGTCGCTCTTTATGGCGAGGCCGCCGTTGTAGCGGTTGGTGGTGATGCGAACAGCTTCCTTGTATTGCGTGACAGTGTCGTTGAGGAGCTGGTGCAGCGTGTCGTCGGTGCGGAGGTTGAAGTAGTCGAAGGCGAGCTCGGCCTGGAGAGAGAGCAGCACGTTCGCTCGCTCGGCCGCAGTCGCCTGGAACTCCTCTTTGCCGGCGGCGATGTTGTGACGAACCTGTCCCCAGAGGTCGACCTCATAGTTGACCTCAAACGGATACTGCACGGTCTGTGTTGGCGTGAAGCCTGGAGACGGGTTGAAGTAGGGGTTGCCGGAGTAGCGCTGCGCTCCGAAGACGGGGTTGACGCCGACGGTTGGGAAGCGGTCGGCCTTGCGGACGTTGATTTCCGCGCGTGCGGCGCGGAGGTTGGCGTCGGCCTGCTTGAGTGTCTGGTTGGCCTGCTCGACCTTCGGCTCGAGCGTGTTCAACTCGGCATCATTGAACAGCGTCCACCATGAGCCGCGGGGAATTGCGTCTTCCGGCGTGGCGGTTTGCCATGTGGTTCCATCGGCCGCGGTCTCCTTGTACGGCACGGGGCCAGCCTCCTTGAAGGAGGGAGCCATCCCCGTTTTCGGCACGATGTACTTGGGACCGACCATGCAGCCGGCGAGAAGCAACGGAGCTGCGAAGAGCGTGAGGGACTGAGTGCGACGCGTCATCGTACGGCAACTCCGTTGGGATTGACGCGGACCGGCTGGCCTTCAGCGAGCGAGTCGGGCGGATCAAGAATGACCTGATCCTCGGGCTTGACGCCGGACGCGACCTCGAGCGTAGCTCCGTTGTCTTTCGCGATAGTGATGGGCTGGAGGTGCACATGGCCGTCACGAACGACGGCAACGCGAAGACCTTCCGAACGGAAGAGCAGAGCGTTTGCGGGCACGGAGAGCTTGGCCTGCTGCTGTGGCAGCTTGAAGTGGACGAAGACATAAGCACCGGGGAGCAGCTTGTTCTGCGGATTGTCGACGTCGACCTCAACGTTGAGTGTGCGGGACGCCATGTCGATGGCGTTAGAGTTACGGGCGACGCGGCCGAAAAACTGCTGGCCCGGGTACTCGTCGAGCGTGAGCGCGGCGGTGTCGCCGTCATGGATGTCGGGAGCGTAGACCTCAGGGACGGCGACGAAGACACGCAGCTTGCCGGTGGCTGCGATGCGGAAGAGATCTTTGTGTGCGTCGGGTGCGGCGTCGCCGGTGCCGGCGTTGATGAGGTCGCCGATGTCGGTGTTGCGCGCAGTGACGACGCCGGAGAACGGCGCGTAGATTCGCTCGAACGACTGCAGCTGCTGCAGGCGTCGAACGTTGGCCTCGGCGGCTTCCACCGACGCGCGCTTGGCTGCGGCGCCGCTGACAGCGACGTCGGTCTCCTGCTTAGAGACGGAGTCGGACGTGAGCAGATTCTGATAACGCTTCGCGGTCACCTCCGCGAGCGAGAGATCCGCCTGCGAGCTTTTGAGATCGGCCTGGGCGACCTGGAGTTGCTGATCGACCTCGGGGGTTTCGATGATGGCCATGAGCTGGCCCTGCTTGACGTGCTGGCCGATGTCGACGAAGAACTGCTTCAGGTAGCCGCTGGTGCGGGAGTAAATAGGCGTGTCGTCGAATGCCTGGGTGTTACCGGGGAGCGCGATTTCAGCCTCTGAACCCGTGACAGAGGGATGCATGACCTTGACGGTAAGGGCAGCATTGGCGTCAGTGGTTTGCGCGAGATGGTGCTCATCGGCTGAACGCAGCAGGATGCCCCAGACGATGCCCGCGACCACAATGACGGCGATGATGACGAGCACGACCCAGCCGAGGCGGGAGCTGCGAGGACGGGGAAGGGCGTGAGCGGGGTCGGGATGCGGCGAAGTGTGCGGCAACGGAGCGCCGTGAGCGTTGACAGCGGGTGAGGTCATTTCCGTATTGATGTCGATCGGCATTTGTATCTGATTCTCCGGGTGGCTCAGGCTATCAGGCGAGCATGTGCGCGTCGGCCTCAGCCGGCTCGGATGTGGATTGATTGCCGTGGCCGCGGCCGTGAAGCAGCGCGAACACGGAAGGAACAAAAATCAGCGTGGCCACAGTTGCGAGGCACAGGCCGCCGATGACCGCGCGGCCAAGGGGAGCATTTTGCTCTCCGCCTTCGCCGAGCCCAAGCGCCATCGGAATCATACCGATGATCATGGCGAGCGCGGTCATGAGTACGGGGCGGAAGCGCGTGGCTCCGGCTTCGATCGCGGAACGGATTGCGTCGCCAGTCTCTTGCAGGCGGTCCTTGGCAAAGGCGACCACAAGAATCGAGTTCGCCGTGGCTACGCCCATACACATAATCGCTCCCATCAGCGCCGGCACCGATAATGTGGTGTGCGAGAGGAAGAGCAGCAGGATGATGCCGGCGATGGCGGCCGGTAGCGCCGTAATGATGATGAACGGATCCAGCCAGGATTGGAAGTTCACGACGATGAGCAGGTACACGAGAACGATGGAGAAGACCAGGCCGAACAGCAGGCCGGTATAGGAGCTGCGCATGGTCTCCACCTGTCCGCGCATGGTGATGAAGTTGCCGCGCGAGAGGGAAGGCCTGTTCTGATCGATGATGCGCTGCACATCACTGGCGACAGCGCCGAGGTCGCGGTCCTGCACGCCGGCGTAGATGTCGAGGGTGCGACGAATGCCGTAATGGGAGATGATGGGAACTTCGGAGGAGCGGGAGACGCCGGCGACATCGGCCAGGATCTCGGGTTCCTTGGCGCCGGGCGAGGTCATGGGGATGTTCTCGAGATCCTGCAGCGATTGAATCCGATACTGCGGGCTTTCCGCAATGATCGGGTAGACCACGCCGTTGCGCTTGTTCAGGAAGAACATCGGGCTTAGTTGCGAGGAGCCGGACAACATATTGAGCACCGAAGAGCCCACATCCTTTTCGGTGTAGCCGCCGTTCTGGGCCTTGGTGCGGTCCACGGTGAGATTGATGACCGGATAATCGTCAGGCTGCTGGAGGCGGGCGTCCACCACGCCGGGAACCTGCCGAAGCTGCTGCAGAATGTGATTGGCAACCTGACGGTTGCCGGCGTTGTCGGTCCCGTCGATCTGAATGTCCAGCGGCGCGGGCAGACCGAAGTTCAGGATTTGCGTGACGATATCGGAGGGCAGGAAGTAGAACGTGGTGCCGGGGAACTCGTGGGGAAGCTTCTGGCGCAGGGTGCGGACGAAGTCGGCCGTAGGCGAGTGCTTCTCATTGAGCGAAACCAGGATATCGGCATCGCCGGCGCCAAAGAGTCCGCTGGTAGCGTGCTGCGTGTTCATGACCGAGTAGGGGAGGCCAATGTTGTCGAGGATGTTGTTCATCTGATCGGGCGGAATTGTGGCGCGGATCTGGTTTTCGATCTCATCGCAGAGCCGCGCAGTTTCTTCGATACGTGTGCCAGTCTTGGCGCGGATGTGCAGGATGAACGAGCCATTGTCAGAGGAAGGGAAGAAGTTCTGGCCGAGGAATGGAATCAGCAGGAGCGTGAGCGCGATGCAGCCGAGAAATACAGGGATGAATAGTTTGCGGCTAGCAACGACGCGCTCCAGCAGAACGCTGTAGCTGCCGCGCACCCGCTCGAATCCGCGCTCGAAGCCTCGCTGGAACCGAGCCAGGATATTGGTTGACGGCACTGCATGCTCGTCGTGGGCCTTCAGCAGGTACATCGCCATGGTTGGCACGAGTGTCTGCGACAGCACAAACGACGCCAGGACAGCGAAGCAGGCCGCCTCGGCGAAAGGGACGAACAGATAACGCGAGACGCCCGCCAGGAAGAACATCGGCACGAACACGATGCAGATACAGAGAGTGGCGACCAAAATCGGGATTGTGATCTGGGCGCAGCCCTCGAGGATCGCACTGCGCAGGTCGTGGCCTTCCTCAAGGTAGCGCTCGACGTTTTCGATCGTAACGGTAGCGTTATCGACCAGGATGCCGACGGCAAGAGAGAGACCGCCCAGCGTCATGATGTTGATGGTTTCGCCGAGGAGGCTGAGGATGATGATGGACGTCAGCACCGACAACGGGATGGAGACGGCGATGATGATGGTCGAACGCCACGATCCGAGGAACAGCAAAATCATCAGGCCGGTGAGCGCCGCGGCAATAATGCCTTCGCGAACCACGCCGCTGATCGATCCACGGACAAAGGTGGCCTGGTTGGCGAGGGGCGTGATCGTCAGATTGGAAGGAAGCGTGGACTTCACTCGCGGTAACAAGCCGAGCACTCCCTGCACGACGCTGAGAGTAGAGGCGGTGCCGGACTTCAAGACAGTGATCAGCACGCCACGATGGCCGTCCTGGCGCACGATGTTGGTCTGCGGGATCGATCCGTCGGCGACGGAGGCTACGTCGCGCACGTAGACCATGGCGCCATTGACCTGGCGAATCGGCATATCGCCGAGCTCCTTGATGGTCTCGGCGCTGCTGTTGAGGCGGACGTCGTACTCGGCCGAGCCGATCTTGGCCGTACCGCCGGGCTCGACCACGTTCTGCTGGGCGAGGGCGTTGAGCACGTCACTGGGTGCGAGCCCCTTGGCCTGCAACGCCTTGGGCTCGAGATAGACCATGATGGAGCGCTGCTTGCCGCCGTAGGCGTTGGGAAGAACAGCTCCCGGCACGGTGACGAGCTGCGGGCGGATGAAGTTCGTTGCGTAATCGTTTAGCTGCTGTTCCGAGAGTCCTTTACCAGAGATTCCGAGCTGCAGGATGGGGACACTGGAAGCGGAGAAGTTGATGATCTGCGGGGGAAGAATGCCGGGCGGCAACTGGCGCAGCATGTACTGAGAGGCGGCGGAGACCTGGGCGTTGGCGGTGTCGAGTGACGCGCCCGGCTGCAGGTAAATCTTGATGATGGCCTGTCCGTTCAGGGTTGTGGACTCGATATGCTGAACGTTGTCGACAAGATTCGTGAGGGCCTTCTCATATGGCGTGGTGAGCCGGCCCTCGAGCTCTTCGGGACTGAGGCCGGTGTACTGCCATGCGACTGAAACGACTGGGATATTGATCTCGGGAAAGATGTCCGTCGGCGTGCGCAGAATGACCACCGGCGCGGCAATCAGAATCAGAATTGCCAGCACGATGAAGGTATAGGGTCTGTCCAGAGCCAGACGCACGATCGACATTTATTGCTCCCGTGGGACAAAGCCGCCCCAGTTAAAAGCACATCACAGATTACGCCGGGGATACGCAGTTCTTTCCGGGGTTTGTCATCGGAAAAACCGATAGGATGATTTTATGGAGCTTCGACATCTCCGGTATTTTCAAGCAGTTGCAGAGCTTGGCAGCGTGACGGCGGCGGCCCGACGGCTGTACGTTTCGCAGTCAGCTATCAGCGAGCAGGTTCGCGATCTGGAGCATGAGCTGGGTTGCGCTCTGCTGGATCGGTCTGGCCGCAAGATTAAGCTTACGCCGCAGGGACAGGTTTTTCTCGTTGAGGCGAGGCGGACACTGGAGGCAGCTCAGCGAGCCATTGATGTAACCCAGAGGGCGGCGCACGGAGAGGTCGGGACGCTGTCGATCGGGTTCTTTCTATGGGGAACTGCCGGGTTCTTCCCGCGCATCATCCGGGAATTCCGCAAGCTCCGTCCGGGGATACGGCTCTCGCTGGTGGATATGCATGCGACGCAGCAGGTTGGCGCGCTCGAGGCCGGCAGGATCGATGTCGCACTCACGCGACCGCTGCAGCCACCGCTCGACAGGATCTTTCGGTCGGAGCTGCTGTTCCGCGATCCCGCAGTAGTGGTGATGCGGCCGGATCACCGGCTTGCTGATCGGACAGTGGAGGTTCGCGATCTGGCAGAGGAACGATTGGTTTGCGTGGAACGGCAATCCAACATCGAGTTCTTTGACAATGTCGTGGCGGTTTGCGCGGCCGAGGGATTCTCTCCGCAGATTGTGAACACCTCAGGAACATGGTCCGGCGTTCTGACGCTGGTGGAGGCCGGCGAAGGCATCGCGCTGGTTCCGTCAGGCGTGCGGACGTTGCGAATTCGCGGGCTGGTTTTTCGGCCGTTTGCGGGCGCGTTGTCGGCGGGGTTGTCAGCGGTGTGGGATCCGCGCCGCGAGGGGCCGGCGCTGCTGGAATTTCTGCGGCTCGTGCGAGAACACCGCGACCGGCTGGGACGCGGCGAAGAGAAGGTGGACTGAATTCATGGCGTGAAAGCGCCGACAAAATTCGTGAGGTCGTGCGATTGTCGGCACGATTCATCGTGCTCCGCAGCAAACCCCGCTTTACACGCAGGGCGTCTATCGGCTTAAGGGATTGCTTGCGATTCCTGCGGAAGGAGCACAATGACTGCGGCCGATGTGTTGGTTGAGAAGCTGATTGAGTGGGGCGTGGACACGATCTTTGGCCTTCCCGGAGACGGGATCAACGGAGTGATGGAGGCCCTGCGCAAGCAGCAGAAGAAGATCCGGTTCATCCACGTGCGCCATGAAGAATCGGCCGCGTTCATGGCGTGCGCGTATGCGAAGTTCACGGGGCGGCTGGGCGTGTGCCTGGCGACCTCAGGCCCGGGCGGCATTCATCTGCTGAACGGCTTGTATGACGCGAAGCTGGATCAGCAACCTGTGCTCGCGATTACAGGCATGCAGTTCAATGACGTGACGGGCACCTTCCAGCAGCAGGATGTCGAGCTGGACAAGCTGTTTATGGATGTTGCCTGTTACAACAATCGCGTGATGAGCGCCCCGCACATGGAGCCAACGGTCGACCTGGCGATACGTTCGGCGATCGATAAGCGGCAGGTTGCGCACATCACAATCCCGATCGACGTGCAGATGATGGAGGTGGGGAAGCACGACAGGTCGCAGAGAAACCGGCCGCACCATTCGTCGAGCAGCTATGCGATCAGCGGCAACGTGCCTACGCCGGAGGATCTGAAGGCTGCGGCTGCGGTGATCAAAGATGGCAAGCGCATTGCAATTCTTGCAGGCCAGGGAGCGCTGCATGCCGGCGATGAACTGATTCAACTTGCCGAGTTGCTGGGAGCGCCGATCGTGAAGCCGCTGCTGGGCAAGGGATGTGTGCCGGACGATTCGCCGTATACGACGGGCGGAATCGGGTTGCTGGGCACCAAGCCTTCTGAAGAGGTGTTGGAGGAATGCGACACGTTAATTATGGTCGGCACCTCGTACCCGTACATTGAGTACCTGCCTAAACCCGGCGATTGCCGGTGTATTCAGATCGATTCGAATGCGCAGCGGATCGGTTTGCGTTGCCCGGTCGAGGTTGGATTGGTGGGTGACTCGAAGAAGACTTTGAACATGCTGCTGCCGCTGCTAAAACGCAATAGTTACCGGCGATTCCTGGAAGGCGCGCAGAAGGGCATGAAAGCCTGGCGCGAAGTGATAGAGAAGGAAGGCACGAGCACGGCGACACCCATGAAGCCGCAGGTGGTGGGGTGGGAGCTTTCGAAGTACACCAAGGAAAACGCGATTATCGTGTCGGATTCCGGCACCAACACCACTGTCTGGGCGCGTTACATGCAGGCGAAGAAGGGGCAGATGCACTCCTGCTCCGGGAATCTTGCAACGATGGCGTGCGGGATGCCGTACGCCATTGCGGCGCAGATTGCATTTCCCGACAGGCAGGTAATCGCGGTGGTTGGCGATGGCGGGTTCACGATGCTGATGGGGGAGATCATTACGGCGGTCGCGTACAAACTGCCGATCAAGTTCGTGATCATCAAGAACAATACGCTGGGACAGATCAAGTGGGAGCAGATGGTCTTCGAAGGCAATCCGGAGTATCAGTGCGAGCTGTTCCCGATTGATTTTGTTGCGCTGGCGAAGGCGGTTGGGGCACAGGGCGTGAAGATCGACGATCCCAAGATGGCGGGTTCTCAGTTTGAAAAGGCACTTGCGATGCCCGGACCCGTGATTATTGAGGCGGTCGTGGATCAGTACACAGCGATGCTGCCCGCGAAAATCACACCGCAGCAGGCAGTGAAGTTCTCGGAAGCGCTGATTAAGGGTGAGCCGCATCGGATGCGGATTGCTCTGACAGCGGCGAGCGACACGGTGCGCCAGGTTGTGTGAAGCCGCGGAATGTCATCACGGGCCAACGCACTTTGCCAACCTACCGAGAGAACGATGACCTCTTCTGAGCCGAAGATCGCGGAAACCAGTGCGGTTGCGTACACGATTCCGACGGATGCGCCGGAGGCGGACGGAACGTTTGCGTGGAACAAGACCACGTTGATCGTGGTGGAGATCCGGTGCGAGCAGAGTACCGGTGTTGGGTACACGTACTCGCATAAGACGGCTGCACCACTCGCTCGTGAGCTGATGAAGGAGCATGTTTACGGCCGCTCCCCGTTCGACACGAACGCACTCTTTTCGTCGATGCGCAAGGCCCAGCGCAACTATGGCCGCGATGGGATTGCCGCGACCGCACTGTCGGCGATCGACATCGCGCTGTGGGACCTCAAGGCGAAGCTGGTCGGCGCGCCGCTGTGCGCGGTGCTCGGGCAGATGCGCCCAGGTGCGCCGGTGTATGGGTCGGGTGGATTCACAACTTATTCGGATGAGCAGCTTCGAGCTCAACTCGGCGGTTGGGTTCGCGATGGAATTCCGCGCGTGAAGATGAAGATTGGTACGCATCCGGAAGACGATCTGCGGCGCGTGAAGGTGGCGCGCGAGGCCATCGGCAAAGACGCAGAGCTTTTTGTGGACGCCAACGGTGCATACTCGCGCAAGCAGGCGCTTGAGTTCGCCGAGCGATTCGTTCGCGACTACAACGTGACGTGGTTTGAAGAGCCCGTGAGCTCAGACGATCTCGCCGGGCTGAAGCTGATGCGTGATCGCGCGCCTGAGGGGATGGACATTGCGGCCGGTGAGTATGGATGGACCGCGATGTATCTGCGCAACATGATCGAAGCCGAAGCGGTGGATGTGATCCAGGCAGACGCGACGCGTTGCGGCGGCGTCACCGGCTTCATGGACGCAGCGGCAATCGCCGATGCGCATCCTCTGCCGCTCTCTGCGCACTGCGGCCCGTCGGTGCATCTCCACCTCGCATGTGCAGCGCGTCCGCTGCGGCATGTCGAGTACTTCCACGATCACGTTCGTATCGAGAGCATGCTGTTCGATGGATTTCGACCGGCTAAAGAGGGTGTGATGTATCCCGACTTGTCCAGGCCGGGAATTGGGCTGGAGTTCAAACGTGCAGATGCGGAGCAATATCGCGATGATGTGTAAGCCTGCTGAACGGAGTTCGCGATGATGTTGCCGGACACGACTCCGCGCGCCTTGGTGAAGAGTGTGCCAAAGCCGGTACGCCGCTTCGCGGAGGCGGCCCTGGATCACATCCAGAGTGGGTGCTTCCAGCGTTCGATGGCGCTGCTGGTTGCAGGCAGCAGTCTCGTCAGCACGATCGAAGTTGGATACGAGCACTATCGCGGGAGCTATTCGAATCCGGTGATGTATACGCCGGTGACTCTTGGCGGTGCGCTCACGATCGCGGCGACCGCGGGTGTGTTCAGCGAGCGCGCTGCAAACACGTGGATGCGGTGGCTGAGCTACATCACGCTTGTCGATGGCGTTGTCGGATTCTGCTTCCATATTCGCGGTGTTGCACGCAAACCGGGCGGATGGCGCATGCCGGTGACGAACGTCGTGATGGGACCGCCGCTCTTCGCACCGTTACTCTTCGGCACCAGCGCGTACCTGGGAGTGATCGCCTCGTATCTTCAGCGCGAAGAAGATTACGGCATGCGGAGCCGCGTTGTTGCTGCGACAACACGATTGCGCAAGCGAGACTTTCGTGATGACATCCGCACCGGCAGATTCCAGAAGCACCTTTGCCTCGTAGCCGCGGTGTGGACCGTGTGCTCCGGAATGGAGAGCTGGTACTCGCACTACAAGGACAATTTCAAGTACAAGGTGCAGTGGTCGCCGATCCTGCTGACGCCGTTGATGCTGGCTGCGACGCTTGGCGCGCGGAGGAGCAAGCGCCTGGCAAATACGGCGCTGCCTGCGGTGTCCGCGCTCCTGATGCTGGACGGAACGATCGGCTTCGGATATCACATTCGCGGAATTTTGAAGCGGTCAGGGGGCAAGAAGAAGCCGCTTTACAACATCCTCTATGGGCCGCCGATCTTCGCGCCGCTGCTCGTCGCAGCGTGCGGCTTGCTCGGCATGATGGCCTATCTGATGAGGCGGGAGCGTTGACGATGGCACGAGATCAACCGAACGAACGCATGCCGCTGACGGATCCGGCAAGTGGACGGCCGCTGCCGAAACGCGAGCAGCCGGGCTACTACCCGGGCTTCAGCACCCTGAAACAGAAGCGTTACTGGGATGCCGCCACGCGCAAGGTTGTTGAAGAGCGAGTCTCGCGCGAAAAGCCCATCCGGTTCTTTACGCCCGAGGAGGCGCGCACGATGGAGGCGGTCGTCGACCGCATGCTGCCGCAGGAGGATCGCATCGACGAGCGCCGCATTCCCATTCTGCCCGGCATCGACGAGCGGCTTTATGAGAACCGGCTGGACGGCTATCGCTTCGAAGACATGCCGCCTGATCAGGAGGCTTATCGAATCGCAGCGCGCGCGTTTGAGCAGATGGCGCAGACGCTGCACGGCCGCGCGTTTCATGAGCTGACGGTTCGCGAGCAGGAGGAGATTCTCAAGTCCATCCATCAGGCAAAACCGCAAGCGGCGCAGGAACTTTGGAAGCAGATGAACATCGAGCGCTTCTGGACGATGCTGCTGAGCGATGTGGTCAGCGTGTATTACGCGCATCCGTGGGCGTGGGATGAGATCGGCTTCGGTGGGCCGGCTTATCCGCGCGGCTATATGCGGCTTGAAGAAGGCGAGCCGGAGCCGTGGGAGGTCGACGAACAGCGCTACGAGTGGGATGCGCCTGCGGATTCGATCAGCAACGTAGAAGAGATGCACGCGCAAGGTGCCGGGGAGCATCAGGTTCACTCAGGACAGGCAGGTACACATTGAGCTTGTTCGAACACAATGCGCCGCTGGGAGGAGCCTTCGAGAAGCCGAAGGACGACGTGCATCGTCTTGGATCGATGCAACAGATCAAGGTGCCGCCGCGGCGGTTCAAAGACACTGACGTCATCGATTTCGCGATTGTCGGTGTAGGTTCCGCTGGCGGCGTGTTGCTGCAACGGCTCGCACGCGCAGGCTTCAAGGTGGTCGGATTCGAGGCGGGCCCGTTCTGGGATACGGAGCGCGATTGGGTCTCGGACGAGACGGGATCGCACAAGCTTTACTGGAATGATCTGCGCATCACAGGCGGAGACCATCCGCTCGCGCTGGGCGCGAACAACAGCGGCAAGGGCGTTGGCGGAGGGTCAGTTCACTGGGCTGCGTTTGTTCCGCGCTTTCATCCATCGGACTTCGAGGTCTACACGCGTGATGGCGTCGGTGCAGACTGGCCGATAACTTATGACGATATCGAGCCCTATTACGATCTGCTCGAGCAGGAGATTCCGGTCGCAGGCCCGGCGTGGTATCCGTGGGGCAAGCCGCACGGGCATCCATACGCTCCGCATCCGATGGGCGGCGTTGGCGACACACTCATCGATGGCTGTACCAAGCTGGGCATTCGGGTCAGTGCAGGTGGCCCAGTCGCAATCCTCTCCGCGTCGCATGGCGATCGGCCGCACTGCATCTATCGCGGGTTCTGCATCCAGGGATGCAAGGTGGGAGCGAAGGCGTCGACGCTCGTGACCCATGTGCCGGACGCTCTGAACAACGGCGCAGAGATCCGCGACTGCTGCATGGTCAGCCGCGTCTCGATGGGCAAAGACGGACGGACAGATGGCGTCGTCTACTTCGACGCCGAAGGTAAAGAGCACTTCCAGCGCGCGCGTGCGGTGATCGTTTCCGGATACGCCCTGGAGACGCCACGCCTTCTGCTCAACTCCGCGTGCCCGGGGCATGAGCGAGGACTCGCAAACTCCTCGGGGACGCTAGGGAAGTACCTGATGGCGCAGGCGGGCAACGTTATCCTCGGGCGATTTGAAAATCTTGTCCGGATGTACAAGGCGCCGCCGGCGCATGCGCTGACGGAGGAGTTCTACGAGACGGACCCGAAGCGGGACTTCGCGCGCGGATTTGCCGTGCAGACCGTGGGTCCACTGCCCATTGCGTTCGCCAAGCAGATGATGGCTGCCAAAGGCGCGTGGGGATGGGGCATGCGCCGCAACATGATGGACTACAACCACTGGTCGCCGCTCGGTCTGCTCGGCGAGATTCTGCCGTGGGAGGACAACCGGATTGAGTTGGCCGATGGGCGCGACGGCCGGCAGGATGCGCGCGACCGCTTCGGTCTACCCGTTGCGCAGGTCACCTTCAGCCTTAAAGACAACGACAAGAAGATGATCGAGTTCGGCAAGAACAAGGTGATGGAGATCATGTGGGCGGCCGGTGCTGTAGAGGTCGTGCAGGAGTCTCGCTATGCGCACCTCGTGGGGGCCTGCCGGATGAGTAAGACTCCGGACGCCGGAGTGTGCGACAAGTTCGGCCGCACCTGGGATGTGCCCAACCTGTTCGTGATGGACGGCTCGGTGATGCCGACGCAGGGATCCGCCAATCCCGGGCTGACGATTCAGGCGCTCGCTGCACGGACGGCCGACTATCTGATCTCGCAGCACGAAGCAATCTTCACGAGCGATCGCCGTGATATGGCGGAGCCTCCGTGCCGCAAATCGCTCGCGCCTCCGGGCACATTCACTCGGGGGATTCCGCACCTTCGCTGAGTTCGCGAAGCAGTTGCTCGGTGCGGCTATGCCGGTGGGCGAAGACGGTCGTCAGCATTCGTTTGACCGCAAGCCGGTTGGCTAGGCGCTCGAGCCTTCGGAAGGGAAGCTCATATTCGATGGTGTCGATGAGCAGCGTGCCGTGCTCTCCTGTGGTCTCGGATTGCCACTCCTGCACCCGATGGCACTGCCGCCAGTAGCGGAACGGACCCTCCAGTTGACGATCGCAGAAGCGCTCATTCCAATGAAAATCCTCGATGAGCGCGACCCAGGAGACACGCACAGGAGCTAGCGGCGTGGGCCGAAAACTCAGCGTCAGGCGGGTGCCGCGGCCGGCAGCAACCAGGCCATCGGAGCCCTCCGGGCGATTGTGGTCCGCCGGATAGAGCTCGATCTCATCGATGCGCGCCTGCTGCCAATCGGGCAGTAATTTCGGCAGATTCGCCGGATTCGCGAAAAAGGCAAACACGAATTCCACGGTGTATGGAAGCCACTGTGTCGTTCGGAAACGGTGCCTCATTTATCTGCCTCGAGCAAATGCTAAGCGAATATCGCCACAGACCTTTGATATAGGTCCGATTCAGTCTGATATTGGGGTAGTCTTATATAGGACCAACTGAGTCTGACATCGGCCTGGAAATCTGAGGTGGCTTTGAACAAGAGTAAACCAAAGCGGCGGAGCCTTTTGGCAATGGCTGCTATGACGGCCTGCGCCGTCGGAAACCGGCAGTCGGCAATCGCTCAACGAACGACGGATCCAGCCGGGAAGTTACCCCCCCCGGCACAGCTCCCGGTGCACCGGTTCCACATCATTGCGGGCCCGCTGGACACCTCGCTCGAGGCGTATCGCCAGCAGAGTGGCATCGCGGTGAAGATTACGCTTGCGCAGGATGAGATCGCAGCCTTCCAAACTGCCGGTCTGCAAGGGTTGTACACGCCTCAGGCGGCTCTGCGGGAGTTGCTGAAGGGCAGCGGTCTTAGCTGCACCTTCACCGGCGCCGACCACGCCACAGTGGGTCTGCAGCGCGCCGACACCGTCGACGTCACCGCGCAATTGCCGGCGGCCATCTCGATCGGCAAGTTCACCGAGGATCTTCTGCACACTCCGCAAACTGTGGCGGTTGTGCCGGACTTTGTTCTGCAGGATGAACAGAATCGTACCCTCACCGACGCCGTTCGCAACGTGCCGGGAATCAGCATCGCTGCGGGCGAGAGCGGCGCGCAAGGCGACAATCTCACCATTCGCGGATTTACTGCGCGCAATGACATTTTTCTGGATGGCATTCGCGACTTCGGCAGCTATTACCGCGACAGCTTCGACTACGACCAGGTGGAGGTCCTTGAAGGGCCTGCAGGCGTGCAGTTCGGCCGCGGGTCCACTGGCGGCGTGATCAACCAGGAGAGCAAGGTTCCTGCCGCAGACAGGTTCGTACACATCGACGGCGAGGTCGGAACCGACCTTACGCGTCGCATCACGGCGGACATCAACGAGCCGATGAGCGATGTTGCCGGCGGCTCCGCGTTCCGGCTGAACGCGATGGGCACGGAGGGCGGCGTTGCCGGCCGGCCGTATGCGCAGAACCGTCGCTACGGTGTTGCGCCCTCCATCAGCTTCGGGATGAACAAGCCGACGCGCCTGACGATCAGCTACTTCCACTTCACCGAGAGCGACACGCCTGATTACGGTCTGCCGTGGTTCTTCAACCAGCTTGCGCCCGGAGTCGATCGCCACGCCTACTTTGGCTTCCCGGACGCCAATCATCTGCGCACGAGCGATGACATCGTTACCGTGAAGGCAAACCATAGCTTCGCGAACAACGTCGATGTGCATACGATCGCGCGCTGGGCGAACTACCCGCGCGATGTGCAGATTACCGAGCCACAAATCTGCTCCAACGCGAGCGTCAGCATTCCGGTGGGCGGGTACGTTGCAGCGCTCCCGACAAGCGCGGTGAACACATCGAAGCCTTGTCCCTACACACTCGCAACGCCACCTTCGCAGATGGTGGTTAATCGCAACCAGATTCAGATACAGAGCGTCGAGGGCGAGCTGTGGGACCAGACTGAAGTAACCGCGCAGTTCAAACTCGCGGGCGTTCGCAACGACCTCGCTGCGGGCGTTGAGGGCGGACAGGAGATTTCCAACCCAACTAAATACAGCTACACGGAGAACAACATCAACTCCGTGCCGTCGACGAACCTGATCGATCCGAATCCGCACGATAGCTTCAGTGGCGAAGGCTACATCGCTTCGGTCTCGCACCTCAAATCGAAGAGCGCCGGCGCCTACTTCATTGACACGATCAAGTTTGACCGGTTCATCGAGCTCTCGGGCGGCGTGAGATGGGATTACTTCAACACGCTGTTCAACCTCTACGCTCCGCCCGCGGGCATCTCCGGAGCGAAGACAACCGCGCCCATACCCTACATTGATCAAACGGTTCGCCAGCCAAGCTACCGCGCGGCGATTGTCTTCAAACCGAATACGCATGGCAGCGTGTACTTCGACTACGGCACGAGCTTCAATCCGTCCGCCGAGTCGCTGAGTCTCAGCGTCGCGACAAGCGTCTTGCCTCCGGAAGAGAACGAAACCTTCGAGGCGGGAGCGAAGTACAGCCTCGCGCATGAGCGTCTGCAACTTGAAGCTGCGTGGTTCCACACAACCAAGGATAACGCGCGCGAGACCGACCCGACGAACTCGAACAACATCGTGCTCGCAGGCAATCAACTTGTGAAAGGCGTGCAGGCGAGCGCAGTCGGACGATTCTACGGCGGCACAGATCTCGTGCTCGGCTATGCATACCTCGACAGCGCCGTCACCTACTCAAAACTGTTTCCGACCTCCGTCGGATATCCGCTGGCCAACGTGCCCCGCCAGACCTTCAACGCATTCCTCACGCGCAACCTTCTCTGGCACTTTAATGCAGGATTTGGCGGCAACTACGTCGCTGCCCGGACCGCAAGTTCCACGGTGCCGTACGTGCCGATTGGGTTTGGTTCGGCACAAGCGTTCGCAGCCGCATCGTCTCCGTGCGGAGCGACCGCATGTTATCCCGTACTCGCAACGGCGATGAAAGAGGTTCCTGGCTACTGGGTCTTCAATGCGCTGCTGAAGCGCCCCATCACTGAAAAGCTCGAACTGCAGGCCAACGTCTACAACCTGCTCAACCGCTTCTATATCGATCAGCCGCACCCGAGCCATCTCATCCCAGGCGCGGGCCGCAGCGCGCTGATCGGCGCGAACTACCGCTTCTAAAGCAACAGGAAAACGATGCTGATAACGATTGAGAAGGTGCTGACACCGGAACAGGTGAAGATAGCGCGCGTGAAGCTCGCCACAGCACAATGGACGGATGGCCGAGTCACCGCTGGCTATCAGGCGCAGGAGGTCAAGCGCAACGCACAGATCCCCGAAGACTCCCCGGTAGCTAAAGAGCTTGGCGATTTGATTCTGGGCGCACTCGCACGTTCTCCACGCTTCATGTCGGCCGCACTTCCGCTGCGTGTCTTTCCGCCGATGTTCAATAGCTACGCCGGCGGCCAGACCTTCGGCACGCACGTCGACACAGCGATTCGCCAGCTGGCGACAACGGGGCAGAGAATCCGCACAGACCTGAGCGCTACGCTCTTTCTAACCGCACCGGAAGACTACGACGGCGGCGAACTGATCGTGGAGGACAGCTACGGCGAGAAGAGCGTGAAGCTGGCAGCCGGCGACATGGTTCTCTATCCTGCGACGAGCCTGCACCGCGTTGAGCCCGTGACGCGCGGCAACCGGATCAGCTCGTTCTTCTGGATCCAAAGTATGGTTCGCCAGGACGCGCACCGCACGCTGCTCTTTGATCTCGACGAGAGCATCCAGCGTCTTGCTCGTTCCGAGCAGGCATCAGCGCCAGACGTAAAGCAAACTTCAGTGCAGCTCACGGGCGTGTATCACAACCTGCTGCGTCAATGGGCGGAGATATAACGCGGGCGCGCATAAAAAGAGAGGGACGGCGCTGGGTTCGCCGCCCCTCAACATGGGTCAGGGAACTGGTTAGGGCATCAACACCGAGTCGATCACCTGGATGACGCCATTCGACTGATACACATTCGGTGTCGTGATCATCGCTGAGCCGCCCTTGTCGTCGGTGATCTTGATGTTGCCGCCATCCATCGTGAAGGCGAGCTCATCACCTTCGACGGTCTTCAGCTTCAACGTGCCTCCGCCGGCCTTGATCCCCTTCATTAACTTCGCCGTGCTGTAGGTGCCCGGCACAACGTGATAGGTGAGGACCTTGGTCAGCGTCGCCTTGTTCTCCGGCTGCACGAGGTTGTCGACCGTGCCCGCAGGCAGCTTTGCGAAGGCATCATCCGTCGGCGCAAAGACCGTGAATGGTCCGGGGCTGTTCAGTGTATCCACCAGGCCCGCTGCCTTTACCGCTGCAACGAGCGTCTTATGAATGGGCGAATTCACCGCATTTTGCACGATAGTCTTGTTGGGGTACATGGGCGCGCCACCCACGTCCGGATCCTTTTTGTCTGCTGCCGTGGCGCTGATACAGCCGATCGCGAGGCACACGGCCGCCGTAGATGCGAGCAAATTCCTGATGATCTTCTTCATGATTGATCCTTCATTCGAAAGTTGGGAATCCCGTTCTCGTGCGGCCGCAATCAAGAACGTCCATCTTCTCTACGTGCGCCATGCACAACCGGATTGCAGAAATTTCTTCAGCCGTGTGAACCCGCTGATGGTCCGGCGCGTTGACAAAGCCGCAGGAGGGCTCATCAACTGGTAGCTGAGAAACGAATGTTGCAGGCCAAAGTCAGCAGGCAAGAGCAGGAAGAGCGCTCCGCGCACCCGGACGACCGCTCCGCCGACCCGCGGCGCGCGAGCCCGGAGCATCGGCGCGGTCTGCTACTCATCGGCCTCTTCAAGCTCAGCAAAGCGATTCTGTCCGTCGCCCTGGGCGTGGGTGCGCTCAAGCTTCTCCATCACGACATCGCAAGCGTCATCCTGCACATCAGCGAGGTGCTGAAGATCGACCCCGAGAACCGCCTGGTCGGCGTTGTGATGAGCAAGGCCGACCTCATCGGTGCGCCGCAACTGAAGCACTTCAGTGTGCTGACCTTCACCTACGCCGGGCTGTGCCTGATTGAAGGCACGGGTCTCATGCTCGAAAAGCGGTGGGCGGAGTATTTCACGCTTACGCTCACCATCCTTGCGCTGCCCTGGGAATGCTTCGAGTTATATCGAGAGTTCACCATCCCGCGCATCACGCTGTTGGTGGTGAATCTGGCCGTGCTTGCATACCTTGTTTGGCTGCTCCGTAAGCAACTATGGCCGGAGCGATCCGCTCCCGCGTCCTGAAGTGCGACTTTCGCCTAAATTTCGCTATCCCAGCATGCCCCATTCGGGCAAGTGAGCATCTGGTAAAGACTCCACGATCCAAACACTACATCTAGTGGTGTTTTGAATTTGCCGCGCAATATGCCCGGTTTTCCACAAAACGCGAGGAAAACTGCGTCCTAACTCGCAATTTAGTTCTTTACACGGCGCACTGGAAACTGGAGGATGAGTGGAGTTGAGTGGTCAAAAGTAGAAAAAAGAGGGCAAGAAGAACGATTTCGACCTCCTCAAGTCTACTTTTCCCAGCTTCTGTACGGAGTACCAGTTGAGGTTCTGGCATGTTTCGGGGCAATCATCCAGCGCGGGTCGACGAGAAGGGCCGGTTAAAGGTCCCGTCGGAGTTCAAGGCCGCGTTGGAGGCCCAGGGCCGGGAGTGCTTCATCACCAGCCGGGACGGACAGCGGGCCGAGATTCACTCCATGAAGGACTGGGAGCAGATTGAAGAGTCGCTGGCCAAGCTGCCCGCCAGCGCCGCAAAGAGACGGTTTCTCGATGCGACGAATTACTACGGCCAGGCAGTACGGATGGACGACCAGGGGCGGCTGCTGATTCCGCAGCTGCTGCGCGAAGCGGCAAGCCTGGTCGGAGATGTCGCGGTGATGGGCATCGAGAAGAAGTTGGTTGTGGCGAACGATGCAAGGCTCAGGGCTCAGATCACCGAGAACCCGGCCACGGACGAAGACATCGAGTCGCTGGGAGTGGTTGGGTTGTAAGTTTCAGGCCCCTCAGGGGGCGCATGAGGCGGGAATAGATGGAAAGACCGCAGCATGTACCGGTTCTTTTAGAAGAGAGTCTCGAATTCCTCGCTGTGCATCCAGGCGGCGTCTACGCAGACGCGACGCTCGGGCTCGGCGGACACTCCGCGGAGATTGCGCGGAGGCTCGGAGCCAAGGGCAAGCTGATCGCCTTCGATCGCGACCCCGAAGCGATGGGCAAAGCGCAAGCGCGACTTGCGACGGTGGCCGAAGAGCTTGGTCCTGAAATGCCTACGGTTGAGTACATCAGCCGGCCGTTCTCAGAGATCGCGGAAGTGATCGCACCGGGCACGCTCGACGGTCTGCTTGCCGACTTCGGCGTCAGCAGCCTGCAGCTCGATGAGGCGCACAGAGGATTCAGTTTTCGGGCCGAAGGGCCGCTGGACATGCGGATGGATCCGCGCAGCCCCCTGACGGCCGAACAAGTGGTAAATCAGGCGGACGAAGAAGAGCTCGCCAACCTGATTTACGAATTCGGAGAGGAAAGGAGGTCGCGGAGAATCGCCAGAGCTATTGTGCGGGCGCGGCCGATATCGACAACAGCAGAGCTTGCTCGAGTCGTTTCGGCCGTCGCCCCGCCAATAAAGGCTGAGCGTGGCAGAAGCCCGATTCATCCGGCGACCCGAACCTTTCAGGCGCTCCGAATTCGAGTGAACGACGAATTGCAGGAGATCCAATCGCTGCTCAAAAGCGCGGGATCACTGCTCAAGCCGGGCGGAAGGCTGGTGTTGATCAGCTTTCACTCCCTGGAGGACCGGCTGGTGAAGGACGCGCTGCGAGACGGCGCAAAGGCAGGCCAGTATGAGCTGCTGACGAAGAAACCGGTCGTGGCAACGGAGGAAGAATCGCTCCGGAACCCGCGATCACGCAGTGCAAAACTCCGCGCTGCACAAAAAAATTGAGATCGGGCCGGGGTTGTCCTGCCGTGCTTTCAGGCGAAAGACAACCCGTAACAAACAGTCCCTTCCTCATCAGCAACCCCGGCCCGGGAAACTTTGCGGATGTGGAAAATGCGGTGGAATTGTAGTGCAAAAGTAACGTTACTCTGAAAGGAGGCGGGCGATGGCGACGATGGCAATAGCAGGTCAGGGGATGGAGCAGATGCAGGCGCGGCGCGCGCACGCGCGCACCGTCAGCATCTCTGAGCGCAATCGTGAGCTCTTTGAGGCGCAGCTCGCTCGTCGCCGCGGCCCCACTCCCGAGATGTTCTTCACCAAGCACCTCGACAACACCCGCCTGGTGAAGGCGGACGACCCCGAGCGTCACCGCGAGATGCGCACCTTCACCATGGTGATGACGCTGCTCTTCGCGCTCACGATGGTCTACGTGTGGCAGCACTTCTCCGCGATCGAGGTCGGTTACAAGGTCGAGGCGCAAAAACAGCAGGTTGAGCAGCTTCGCGAGCAGAACCGCCAGCTCCGTCTCTCTGAAGCGCAGCTCAGCGACCCCGGCCGCATCGATCAGATTGCCAAGCAGCTTGGACTCAATACGCCGCTCCCCGGACAGGTCGTTCGTCCGGATGGCTCGGGCGGTGTCACACCCGTTCTTGCACAGGCGCATAAGCCGATTTTCTCTGCAGTTCAATAACGTCGATTTAGCAAGTCACCCCTGGAGTTCGCTCCCACACAACAGGAACCCGACAGATGAAGTCCTCGCCACGTCAGACGATGACCGCGCCGATCCGGCGGGTACGTTTCGTCTACGTGGCGATGTTCTTCTGCTTCTGGGCCGCGGCGATCGGTCTGCGTCTCTTCTGGCTGCAGGTCATCCGTCACGGCGACTTCGTCAAGCGCGCCGTAATGCAGCAGCAGCGCACCTTTGAGGTCGCTCCCCGTCGCGGCGTTCTCTACGACCGCAACCTGCGCGAGCTCGCCATGACCGTGCTCGTCGACAGTATCTACGCGGTTCCCAGCGAGCTCGGCGAGAACCGTCCTGAGGACGCCGCGCTCCTCTCGAAGATCGTCCACACCGATCCGCTCGACCACTACACCACGGATCAGCAGATGCTCGCGCGCTTCAACGACTCGCGCAACTTCGCCTGGGTCGCGCGCAAGGTCACACCCGATGTCGCTGACCGCGTTCGCGAGCTCAACCTCAAGGGCGTCTACTTTCAGAAAGAGTTCAAGCGCTTCTACCCCGATGCCGACCTGGCCGCGCACGTCCTCGGCTACGTCGGTACTGACGACAACGGTCTCGGCGGTCTGGAGCGCGAGTTCGACGACGAACTGCACGGCGTCCCCGGCCACATGCTCACCGCGGTCGATGCGAAGCGCCACGTGATGGGCTCCGAAGAGAGCGAGCCGATGCCCGGCGAAAATCTGGTTCTCTCCATTGACGCCAATATCCAATACATGGCTGAGCGCGCGCTGGATGAGCAGGTGCAAAAACTCAAAGCGTTGCACGGCACCGTCGTCGTGCAGGACCCGCACACCGGCCAGATCCTCGCACTCGCTGTATCGCCCCGGTTCAATCCCAACGACTCGCGCCACATCGATCCGCAGGACCTGACCGATCTCGCCGTCAGCGACATCTACGAGCCCGGTTCGACCTTCAAGCTCGTCACCTACTCTGCCGCGCTCGACGGAGCGGGCGTGCAGCCCACTGACATGGTCGATTGCCAGGGCGGCCAGATGACGATGTACGGCCGCACCTTGCATGACGACAAGTCGGATCACCTGGGCGTCGTCACCGTCCGGCAGGCGCTCGAGCACTCCTCCGACGTTGGTGCCGCCAAGATGGCGCTCAGGCTCGGCCCCGACAAGTTTTACAAGTACATGCGCGCCTTCGGCTTCGGCGACCGCACGGGCATCGAACTGCCGAGTGAGACGCGCGGCCTGCTCCGTCCGCCGCGCAAGTGGGGATCGACCAGCATCCTCTCGCTCGCCATCGGCCAGGAGATCGGCGTGACTCCCATTCAGCTCGTAACCATGGTCTCGACCATCGCTGACGGCGGCGAATACATCCCACCTCACATCCTTCTTGCATCTACCGACGACACGAAAGGAAGCCAAAACTTGAAGGCGGAGCCCTTCCGTCCCGAGTTCCAGCTTCCCGCAAATCTTCCCGACGGCTCGCACCGCGTCATCTCGGAGATGACCTCCGCCAAGATGCGCGCGATGATGCAGGGCATCGTCATCGAGGGCACCGGCAAACTCGCCGCACTCAACGGCTACAGCTCCGCTGGCAAGACGGGCACTGCGGAAAAGATCGACCCTGCGACACACACCTACTCGCACACAAAGCTCGTCGCCAGCTTCGCCGGATTTGCTCCCGTCAGCGATCCCGCAATCGCAATCGCCGTCGTCATCGACACACCCACAGCAGGCGGTGAAGATATGCACTATGGCGGCGCGGCCAGCGCCCCGGTCTTCGCCGAGGTCGCGCAGCAGGTCCTCGAGTATCTGGGCGTGCCGCACGATCAGCCGCTCAAGACGAAACAGCAGATGCAGCAGTTAGCAGCGAATGTGCCACCGGACGACGTTCCTGATGAGAACGCCGATTTGACCGCGATGTTCGACGACATCAACAGCCTGCCCGCCGACGATCCGTTGCGCCAGCCCGCAACCGCAGCCGCGATGCAGCAGAACGAGATCGCGGACGAACGCGCAACTGCAGCGGCTGCTGAAAAAGCCGCGGACGCACCGCCTCCAAGGAAAGGCATTCTCGGGCTGCCGAATAAGGTTCTCTCTGCCTTTCACGCAAACGGCGATACCACGTCCGTGATGCCTGACGCGAACACGGCCAACAACCAGCCCCTCACTCTGCCGCACGTTGACCCTGCGGTTCAGCCACGAGGCAACGGCGCCGTTATCGTTGACGCGGGCAAGCGTGTCGCCGTGCCTGAATTCCGTGGCTCCGCATTGCGCTCGGTCGTGGAGAGCGCAACCGACCTCGGCCTACGCGTGGAAACACTCGGAAGCGGTGTTGCCCACGACCAGATGCCCACCGCCGGCACGATGGTTCCTCCCGGGACCGAGATCGTTGTGCGCTTCGCGCGTTGAGTTCGTCTTTATCTGAGGTGGGCAGGATGAGATGGAGCGACATCACCGCGGAACTGCATTCGAAGAAGGTCGCCGGACCTGCAGACATCGAAATCAGCGGTGTTCAGTACGACTCGCGCCGCGTCGGTCCGGGCGATGTCTTCGTCGCAATGCGCGGTGGATCAACCGATGGCAATCGCTTCGTCGCCACCGCTCTGCAGCAGGGCGCGGCAGCTCTAGTCACCGACTCCGCTGAAATCTTCGAGCAACTCCACACCTCGCATCCAGAACTCCCACTCGCGCTCGTCGAGCATGGCCGCCGCGCACTCGCCGAAGTCAGCGCCGCTGTCTTCGATCACCCCGAGGGCAAACTCAAGCTCAGCGCGGTCACCGGTACCAATGGAAAGACGACAACAACTTTTCTCCTCGAACAACTTCTCACAAGCGTTGGCCGCAAGAGCGTTCTCCTCGGCACCATCGAGACGCACATCGCCGGCGATGTCCGCCCCACCGAGCACACCACACCCGAGAGCCGCGACATCTACGCCACATTCGCCGAAGGCGTGCTCGCTGGCTGCACCGAAGCCGTGATGGAGATGAGCTCGCACGCACTCGAGCAGGAGCGCGTGTGGGGCCTTCCCGTCGACGTCGCCATCTACACCAACCTCACTCAGGACCATCTCGACTTCCACGGCACCATGGACGCCTACGCCCGCGCGAAAGCTAAACTCTTTGCTGGAGTCGGCGCTCCGCCGCCACGAGTAGCCGTCCTCAATGAGGACGACGCGTACGCCCCGCAGATGAAACAAGCATTCCGCGGCGCCGAGCTGATGACCTACAGCGTCGACACATCGCGCGGAACACATCGCGCCGCAAACTTGCAGCTCGCCGTCGGCAAAACTCGCTTCGACTTCGTCACGCCCAGCGGCACAATAGCAATCCAATCCCCGCTCAGCGGTCGCGTGAACGTCTACAACCTGCTTGCCGCCATGTGCGCGGCACTCGCTCGTGGTCTCACGCTTGAGCAAATCGCCCGCGCCACTCCCACGCTCAAGCAGGTCCCCGGCCGTTTCGAGGTCGTCTCCGGCTCCGAACGCATCGGCTTCAGCGTCGTCGTCGACTACGCCCACACCGACGATGCGCTGCGCAACCTCATCAGCCTCGCCCGCGAAAGCGTCGGCGCACACAGCGGCCGCGTCATCACGCTCTTCGGCTGCGGCGGCGACCGCGACCGCACCAAGCGCCCCAAGATGGGTCGCGCAGCCGCAGAGGCCAGCGACCTCGTCATCGTCACCAGCGACAACCCGCGCAGCGAGCAGCCCTCCGCCATCATCGACGAGATCCTCCCCGGTGTCCGCGCCACCGCCACGCCCTTCATCGTCGAGCCGGACCGCCACGCGGCGATCGAGCGCGCCATCCGCTCCGCTACGCCGGGCGACATCGTCCTTCTCGCCGGAAAGGGACATGAAAAGGTACAGGTCTTCGCTGACGGAGCGATTCCGTTCGATGATGTAGCCGAGGCCTCACGAGTCCTCCAACAACTCCGCGAGGTGCGCGCGTGAACCTGACCCTGGGACAGATTGCCGACTGGATTCACGCCGAGGGCGACTTCGACTCCACCCTCACTGCCGTCGGTTACTCCATCGACTCGCGCACCCTCAACGCCGGCGAGCTCTTCTTCGCCGTCCGCGGCGAGCGCATGGATGGACACGATTACGTCGAGGACGCGCTCGCGAACGGTGCCATCGCCGCAGTCGTCAGCATGCGGTGGCTCACGCCACCCAACATTGATCCCGCCAAACTCCTGCGCGTTCCTGACGAGGAATCGGACTGCGTTTTGCTCTCCATGCAGCGCCTCGCTCATCGCGTGCGCCGCGTCTGGGGAGGCCGCGTGATCGGCGTCACCGGCTCAGCCGGCAAGACCACGACAAAAGAGTGCGTCGCCGCCGTTCTCGCCAAAAAGTTTGAAGTCCTCAAGACCACCGGCAACCTCAACAACCACTTCGGCGTCCCGCTGCAACTACTCCGCCTTGAGCCGCACCATGAGGTCGCCGTGCTCGAAATGGGCATGAACCACGCGGGCGAACTCACCGCGCTTGCAAAGATCGCTGAGCCCGACTGGGCCGTCGTCTCCAATGTTGCGCCCGTGCATCTCGAGTTCTTTCCCGATGGCATCGCCGGCATCGCCCGCGCCAAGTACGAGCTCGTCGCCGCCCTCCCGCCCGAAGGCTATGCCATCCTCAACGCTGACGATGAGCGCGTTGCCGCCTTCGCCCGCGGTATGGGCGAGCGCGCGCTGCTCTACGGCACGGACTCGCGCTCCTACGTCCGCGCCGACGACATCCGCGACGCCGGCCTCGACGGCACGCGCTTCGCTCTCGTCGTCGAAGAGCTCCGCCGCGAGGTCCACCTCCGCCTCATCGGCCGTCACAACGTGCTCAACGCACTCGCCGCCATCAGCGTTGGCCTGCTCAGTGACATCGACATCGACACCTGCATCACCGCCGTCGAAGAGATGCGTCCCACCGAGAAGCGCGGCCGCGTGCTCGAATTCCACGGCGCCCGCCTCATCGACGACACCTATAACTCCAACCCGAAGGCGCTCGCGTCCATGGTCGAAGCTCTCCGCCAGACGCCTGCCTCGCGCCGCTTCGTCGTCGCCGGCGAGATGCTCGAGCTCGGCCCTGAAGGCGCCGCGCTGCATCGCACCGCGGGCGAGCAGATGGCCGGTCTCGACGGCGTCATCGGCGTGCGCGGACTCGCGTCGGAGATCGTCGAAGGCGCCCGTGCCAGCGGGGTGACCGCAGAGTTCGTGGAAAGCCCGGGCGAAGCCGGCGTCTGGCTGGAGCAGAACCTCCGCAAAGGCGACGTTGTTCTCCTCAAGGGCTCGCGCGGCGTGCATCTCGAACACGCCATCGAAGCCTTGCAGGAATAGCGCTTTCGCGCAGGGAGCGAGCTTGGTTCGCTGCGCGTCAAACCCCGGTTTTGCGCAGGCTCCCAGCGTAAGATATCGAAGAACCGCGATTTGTCGGACGGTCAGATCGAACGCGCGCGAGGCGGCTTTCGTTGCTCTATTGGCTGCTCTACCAAAAGCTCTTCCCATACTTCCGGTACTTCCGGATCTTTCGCTACGTCACGTTTCGCTGCGTGTTCGCGAGCCTGACCGCGCTGCTCATCGGCCTCCTTATCGGCCCGTTCGTCATTGACCGCCTCCGCCAGTTCCAGATCGGCCAGTACATCCGCGAAGAAGGTCCGCAGAGCCACCAGAAAAAAGGCGGCACGCCCACCATGGGCGGCGTGCTCATCTGCATCTCCATCCTCGTTCCCACGCTGCTCTGGAGCGATCTCTCCAACCCATTCGTCTGGCTCGTGATGTTCGCCACCATCGCCTTCGCCGCCATCGGCTTCGCCGACGATTACACAAAGGTCGCGAAGAAGCGCAATCTCGGCCTCACGTCGATTCAGAAGCTCCTGCTGCAATTCATCGTCAGCGGCACCATCGCGGTTGCGCTGATCGTTCTTCAAGGCCAGGGCTTCTACTCCACGCGGCTGATCGTTCCGTTCGTCAAGCACTTCCGCCCGAACCTGATGATCGACTCCTGGCTGCGCGTTCCGCACCTGTGGGGCTTGGCGTTCATCCCATTCGTCATCTTCGTGATGCTCGTCATCACCTTCTCGAGCAACGCCGTCAACCTCACCGACGGGCTCGACGGCCTCGCTATCGGCTGCACCATCATCGCCGCCGGCGCGCTCACCGTGCTCACCTACGTCAGCGGCCACGTCGTCTTTGCGGACTACCTCGAACTCCAGCGCATGCCCGCCGTCAGCGAGCTCACCGTCTTCTGCGGCGCAATGGTCGGCGCCAGCATCGGCTTCCTCTGGTACAACGCGCACCCGGCCGAGGTCTTCATGGGCGACGTCGGCTCACTCGCGCTGGGCGGCGCGATTGCCACGGTCGCGGTCTGCATCAAGCAGGAGCTCCTGTTGCCCTTCATCGGCGGCGTCTTCATCATGGAGGCCCTCAGTGTCATGCTGCAGGTCGGCAGCTACAAGCTGCGCGGCGGCAAGCGCATCTTCCGCATGGCCCCGCTGCACCATCACTTCGAGCTCGGCGGCTGGTCGGAGTCCAAAGTGATCGCGCGCTTCTGGATCATGGCGCTCGTCTTTGCCCTGTTTGCACTCACGACGCTGAAGCTGCGATAAACGAGAGGCAGCTTCAAGAACAATATGGAACTCAAGAACAAGCGTGTACTCGTAGTTGGCCTCGGCAAGAGCGGCATCGC
>DASZBM010000005.1 GCA_035944135.1 Acidobacteriaceae bacterium | reverse complement strand
CACCAGCAGCGGGAGCCCAGTGCGCGCAATGTGTGGCACCGCGAGCTCCAGGTTTGCCCGATCGATCTCCGTGAACCCGTCCGTTCCCGGATAGATCAGGAAGCACTTGAACCCGGCCACACCTGCGATGGCCAGCGGCTCCAGCTCATATTGATTTCCATCCACCGCTCCGCCCCACAGCGCATAATCCACCATGGCCTTGCCCCGCGCTGCTTCACGCTTCAACTCCAGCGCTTCAACGTCCGTCGTCTCCGGCAGGCAGTTCAGCGGCATATCCACGATCGTGGTGAATCCACCCGCGGCGGCCGCGCGTGTTCCCGTTTCGAACCCCTCCCACTCCATTCGACCCGGCTCGTTCAAATGGGTGTGCACATCGACGAGGCCCGGAAGCAACGCGAGCTCGCCAACATCCTCCAGCGAAGTCTCAGCCGAAACTTCGCTGGCGTCTCTCACTGCAACGATGTGCTCGCCCTCGATCAGCACCACCGCATCGCGCTCGCCATCCGGCGTGACAACATGTCTGGACCGCAGACCGTGTACCATGATGCTGATTATGCCCCTTTTGACAGGCCAGACAGAGACCATCCGATGAACGATCTTCGTCCCGAATTCGGCGAAGCCCGTCCCGAGTTTCGCGAAGCCAGTCCGGAATTCATGGAGCAGGCGATCGCGCTCGCGACTGAGAACGTCACGAGCGGCCGCGGCGGTCCGTTCGGCGCCGTGATCGTGAAGGATGGCAAGGTGCTTGCCACCGGCGTCAATCACGTAACCGAATGGAATGATCCTACGGCCCACGCTGAGGTCGTCGCCATTCGTGAAGCTTGCAAAAAGCTCGGCAGCTTCTGGCTGGAAGGCTGCGATATCTACACCAGTTGCGAGCCCTGTCCCATGTGCCTTGCAGCTCTTTATTGGTCCCATTGCCGCGCCATTTATTACGGCAACAGTGCGGCAGACGCTGCACGCATCGGCTTTGATGATTCGTTCCTCTACGACGAGATGCGAAAGCCTCTTGATCAGCGCACCATTCCGATCAGGAACCTGCTCGCCGATAAAGCGTGGGAGAGCTTCGCCGCATGGGAAGCGAGCCCCAACAAAGTGAAATATTAATCAACACCATAGGAGTAACGATTGCGGTTAGGTTTGCTTGGCTTCGGTACGGTTGGCAGTTCATTCGCTGAGGTTCTCGCTGCTGGTGCTCACAGCGAGATCAGGATCACGCGCGTCTTCAATCGTGACGTGCAGCGCAAGCGTCAGCATGCGCGCGCAAAGTTTGTGCCTTCCGACGCAATCTGGACCGACCGCGTCGAAGACGTCCTGGAAGCATCCGATGTCGATGCCATAGTCGAGTTGATTGGCGGACTCGATCCGATCGAGGGATGGTTGCGCACCGCGATCACCGCGGGCAAGCATGTCATCACGGCCAACAAGCAACTGCTCGCGTTCCGCGGAACCGAGTTGCTCGATCTTGCCGCAAAGCACAGTGTGCAGTTGCTCTTCGGTGCGGCCGTCGCTGGCGGCGTGCCGGTAATCCCTGGAATGGTGCAGGGATTGAGCGGCGACCGCATCCGCCGCATCAGCGGCATCGTGAACGGCACCTGCAACTTCATCCTCAGTTCCATGGAGAACGGCTTCAACTACGGTGAGGTGCTCGCCAACGCGCAGCGTGCCGGCTATGCCGAAGCTGATCCGTCCGCTGACGTCGACGGCTTCGATGCACGTGCGAAGCTCTGTATTCTCGCGCGCCTCGCGCTCCAGGCCGAGATTCGTCCCGAAGATGTGCCCGCACAGACCATCCGGCACGTCGGCGCCGTCGACTTCCCCTACGCAAAGGAGCTGGCCTGCACGATCCGGCAGGTCTCCCGCGCGCAGCTTGATGGCGATGTGGTGCGCGCTCGCGTCGGCCCGATGCTCGTGCCGAAAACCTCCCCGATCGCCTGGTCGCGCGGCACGCAGAACATGATTGTCACCAGCGGCGAGTTCGGCGGAGATGTTGTCTTCAGCGGGCATGGCGCCGGTGGACATCCTACGGCAGTTGCGGTGGTGAGCGATGTGCTCGCCGTCGCGCAGGGAAGTTCCGCGGTGCGGCTCCCGGTCCAGAAGCTGCCGGTCACAGGCGACGTGAAGGCGCCTCACTACCTGCGGCTGGTTGTCGCGGACCGTCCTGGAATCGTCGCTGCGATTGCGGGAGCTTTGGCGAAGCAGCAGATCAACATTGACTCGATCCTGCAGCATCGCGGCCATGCCTTCGACCGGTTGCCGTTTGTCGTCACCACTGAGCCGTGCCTGCGCTCAACGCTCGACCGCGCTGTCGCGGAGATGAGCACGATGGACTTCATGCTCGAACCGCCGCTCGTGCTGGAGATTCTCGTGGAAGAGGATGCAGAGCGCGATTAGCTCTGACGATCGTGCAAAGCAAAAGCTCCGCCTTGTGGCGGAGCTTCGATTTTGCGAACAGTCGCGTTAGTACTTCGGCAGCGACTTGTCGATTTTGTCCGCCCAGGCCGTGATGCCGCCGGCAAGGTTCTTCACGTTCGTGAAGCCCGCCTGTTTGAGCGCGAGCGATGCCTTCTGGCTGCGGCCACCGGTCTTGCAGTGGACCACGATCTCCTCGTTTTTGCCGACGGGGATCTCGTTGAAGCGCTGCTCGAGCTGGCCAACGGGGATCAACGGAGCACCGATGTTGACGATCTGGTACTCGTGCGGCTCGCGGACGTCGAGGATGAATGGCTTGCGGCCTGCGTCAATCTCGGCCTTGAGCTGCTCGACCGAGAGCTGCGGAATGCCGTCGACGACAGGCAGATCTGCGACTTTGCCGTGCGAGGAAACCTCGAGCGGGCCGGTTTCCGTCGGCTTCTGAATGCCGCAGAACTGGTCGTAATCGATCAGTTCTTTGATTTCGTGCGTTCCGCAGGCAGGGCAGTTGGGATTTTTGCGCAGCTTCAGGGTGCGGAAGTTCATGCCCAGCGCATCGACGAGCAATAGGCGTCCGATCAGCGGCTCGCCGATGCCGAGGATGAGCTTGATGACCTCGGTCGCCTGAATGATTCCGACCAGCCCCGGCAAAATGCCGAGGACGCCGCCTTCGGCGCAGGATGGAACCAGGCCGGGGGGTGGGGGTTCGGGGTAGAGGCAGCGGTAGCAGGGGCCGTCCTCGTGGGCGAAGACGGAGGCCTGGCCCTCGAAGCGGAAGATGGAGCCGTAGGCGTTGGGCTTGCCGGTGAGGACGCAGGCGTCGTTGACGAGGTAGCGGGTCTGGAAGTTGTCGGTGCCGTCGGCGACGATGTCGTAGTCGCGGAAGATCTCGAGGGCGTTGGCCGAGGTGAGCATGGTGTTGTGCTTCACCACGTTGGTGTTCTTGTTCAGGCCCTTGATCATCTGCTCGGCGGAGTCGACCTTGAGCATGCCGACGGTGGACTGCGAGTGGATGATCTGGCGCTGGAGATTTGATTCGTCGACGACGTCGAAGTCGATGAGGCCGAGGGTGCCGACGCCGGCGGCGGCGAGGTAGAGGGCCAGGGGGGCGCCGAGGCCGCCGGTACCAACGCAGAGGACCTTGGCGGCCTTGAGCTTCTGCTGGCCTTCCATGCCGACCTCAGGGAGGATCAGGTGGCGCGAGTAGCGGGCGATTTCCTCGTTGGTCAGCTTCGGCAGTTCGGTTTTCAGATCGTCGAGTGTGGCTGGCATTTTTTCCTTCTGGAGGGGGTACCCCCCCTCCCCCCTGTTTTGGTGCAAAGTCTTCAAAAGATTTGACTTAGCCTTGGACTTTAATTGCAAAGTATTCAAAACAGGGGAGTTGTACGCAAAGTATTCAATACAGGTGGTTTAGCTTCCACCTTCGAGCTCGGGCCGTCCTTGGTTAATCATACCGTGGGTCAAGCGGGGTTCGGTTTTGTCAAGCAGGGCGACTTGTCTCCTCTATGGAGATGCGGCGGCTTGAGCCGTGGATTCGTGGAGCTCCGGACAAAAACAAATACAGAGGTCCTTCGCCTACGGCTCAGGATGACGGCAGTCTGGAATCTTGGGGGGGAGCTGAGCTCCGGGTTGTTCTCGCTTCTAGCGACAACAACAGGCAGCGAGGGGACAACAGCCGCCAGCGATGGAGGGGATGATGGAGAGTTCGGCGGCATCATCAACGCCAGTGTGTTCTTTTTCAGGGAGATAGCGGACGTCCTCGTCATTGACGTAGACGTTCACGAACGAGCGGAGCTTGCCGTCAGGGGTGAAGAGATGCTGGCGCATGGCAGGGAACTGCTCGACCAGCTGCTCCAGACCCTCAGCGACCGTCACGCCCCCGACCGAGACGGTCTGCTGCCGCTCGGTGTAGTTGCGAAGTGGTGTTGGGATATGGACTTTCATTGTTATCTATTATGCCGTACCTGTCCGCGCCTGCACCGTGGGGGTGGCAGGATTCGCTTTATTGGTGGGTATTGGATGCTCGCCGGGGTGGGGTAGGTGCAGAGTTGGGGGCTTGGAGGGTCTGCGGCCTCACCTATCCGGGGCGTTGCAAGGAGCGTGACGGTCCGGTAGAAGCGAACTGACACCGCCGGGCCCCATGTTGAAGTACCAGTTTGATCCACGCAAAGCTGCTGCGAACGTTCGCAAGCACCGGGTCTCGTTTGACGAAGCTGTCACGGTCTTCGAAGGCGACCCGTCGGCATACACCGATTTCGACCCCGACCACTCAGATACCGACTCGCGATTTTTCACCATCGGGGTCTCAGCCTCTGGCAAACTCCTATTCATCAGCCATAATGAAACCGGTGGACTGATCCGCATCATCAGTGCGCGTCACGCCACACGTGCAGAACGGAAGCTCTATGAAGACTCAGAGAACTAAGTCCGGCTTGCAGAGGTCTTCGGCCAGGTCGAAGACGGCCGTCCGGGGTAAGTACTTCAATAAGCTCGAGGGATCAAACCTCGCCATCATCGACCCTGAGCTTCACGAGCACTTTCCGGACTCCGAGTCGGTCAACCGCGCTTTGCGTGCGTTTCTTGGGATTCGGGAGCAGATGAAGGCCGCGTCGCCGTCGCGATCCGGTTCGAAGCGGCAGCCTGAAGCAGCGTAATCGCGATCTAAGCAGTGAGAAATTTCTGATGCGGCGGGGCATCGTCGTCCGAGTCGGTCGCTCTGCATTTCACGAGTGCGCCCGCGTTTGCGGCCAGGACAGGAAGGCAATTCAGTCGTTACCCCTTCGCTGCGCTTCGGGTTCACTCCAGCCTTCGGCAGAGCGGAGCCAACTTCTGACCGAGTGCGGCCAGAAGTTGGGCACCCGGATGCGGGCCGACCGCGCGATGTCGATCAGGTAAGTGGATCTAGCGAAGAGTGTTAGGGTGGAGTAGCTATAAATACCGGAATGATTTCCAGGACCAAACGTGATCACTGTTGAGCAATTTGCGGGGCTTTTTCGCCATGAAGAAGACTTAAGAGAAAAGCTTTCTTTAATGCTTCGCAATGTTCCTGGCTATCAGGGAGTCCGAATAACGCACGGCAACATGGAGCGAGGCAAAGACGTAATTTTCTACGCTAGTGACCCGCTGACGGGATACTACTGTTGCGCTTGCGTCGTGAAAAGTGACCGAATTGTCGGCTCTGTGTCTAGCAACCAGGGCGCCCGAACTGTCTTCTTGCAGGCCCAACAGTGCCTCGACACATCTCGAACTGCAGACGATGGCACCAGTGAGTATGCACGAATGGTTTACATAGTTTCCCCTTATGAGTGCTCCGAATCAGCCATGGCCTCGATACAGGGCAGCCTAGAACAGAGGCGGGGCAGCATACAGTTCCTTTGTGGCTCACGCCTGCTTGAGATGTTCGAGAAATATTATCTGAACGGGCTCATATTCGATTCATCTTTCTTGGGAAACTACGTAATTCAGCTGCGATCCGCGCTGCTCAAGTCCGACCCGATCAGTTTTATCGCAGCGCAGAACGATATCTTCGCGACAGGCTTGAAGCAGTTTGAGGCCGTTTACGTAAAACAGGATTTCAGGAAGACGTTCAGACTTTATGACTTTGTTGGCGAAATAGAACCGCCATTTTCCCCCAACTTGCCGTTGACGTTTGAAGAGTTCAAACTCCTGCCGGATTGGTTGGAATATATCAAGGTCAGACTGGCCGATGAGCAAATCTAGGACGAGTCGGATCGTTCCAATATTCGTAATCTTTGCGCCGAGCTTACGTCTCTTGCGGCGGATCTCCTCACAGATTGGGAGGAAACTTGGCAGATCCATTATGACGGCCCTTTGCCCTCTTCGGGCTCGAAACGTGACCCGCGTCCCGTTGCTATATCTTCCGCCCTCTCAGCCAGGTGGAGCGCAGCAACGCAAGCGATACTAGCGGCGTTCGATTCGTTCGCCCAAGCGGTTTCGTCGAGCAACGACTTCGTCCAGTCTTTGAATACACATCCACCGCTTGGAGATCCGGCCCTGCTCGAATATTGCAGGATAGATGACCTAGCTGGTCGATATCCAGAGCTCCTAAAGGCGCGTGTCCTTCCGAGGAAATTTCCGATTGCAAGAGCTGTTGTCGAGCAGACTACTGCACCAATCATGATTACTGCGGCTGCCGGTCACGGGAAGACATCTTTCTGTAAGTGGCGGGTCTTGGAGAGCATCCGGGAACTGGAATCACGCACTAGCGATTGTCTCCCGTTTTACGTGCCGCTGCATCAGCTCGCAGTGCAAGAGTTGGATGGCACGCCGGAAGAAATCTTTCTACATGATCCTGCTCTAGTCAGACACTTTCAAGAACTCTGTTCCGCGGGCAAGCGCGCATCCGTATTTTTCGATGGTCTTGACGAAGTGACCACGATCCAACGTCAGCGCGACCTACTCGAAGCAGCTAAGAATCTGAGCGAGCGCTATCCGATGGTTTCCGTGGTCGTAACGGCTAGAGATCATGTCGGAGGCTCGTGGCTGAGTTGGCTCTCCCGGATCGAACTCAGCGAAATGAGCGAAGAGCAAGCAGAAACGCTTGTCGGTAAGTGGCTAGGTGATAAGTCGGAAGATTACTCCGCATTCTTCACGCAACTCGAGCAGGCGCGAACGCTGACTTCCTTAATTCGCATTCCGCTGCTCTGCACTTTAATCATCGGCGTTTTCCGTAGGAACCGGGAGTTACCGCAGAGCCGCGCTCGGTTATATGACATAGTAACCGAATTAATGTGCGGAGGATGGGATCTCGCGAAAAACATCCCGCGCAACTTAAAGTTTGGTTCTGATCAGAAGCGCGAAGTTCTGACCCGTCTAGCGGGCATTCTTCACATGAATCGCCGGCGAGAAGCGACAGAGCGAGAGTTTCAGCTCGCTGTCGATGACGTATGGAGAACAAGTCTTCCAAATTGGCGAGTGCTCCTGTCGGAAGTCCTGGAGGATTCGCTTTTGACAAGAGTCGGAGGAGAACTGACGTTCTCTCACCTCAGTTTCCAAGAGTATTTGGCCGCAAGGGATTTAGGAGATCCATCCGGCAACCGCCAGAAGAATGCTCTTCGTGCGTACCTTCGCGGCGACGATTGGTGGGCGGAGGTGCTGAGCTTCTATATCGCTAGCTCGTCTAGGCCTCTAGAGATGAAAAAGTGGGCGGAGGCGGAAGCCTTGAAGACAGTCGGCCGACGGATGCAGGAAGAAAGGCTGACCCGACTATTCGGACATCCGTCATAAGCGGCCTCGCGGACTCGCATCCACAGGCTGCGTCTGATCGGATCACGCAGGTGAAGGTAAGATGGGGCGCCCAGGTTTTTGTGAATGGTTATCAGAGTGTGGGTCAATGGGATATCTGGGATGGGGCACTCGGTTCGTCACAAGATCGAATTTTTGTTTGACGGACGTTTAGAGAAGTTCGGTACACTGCCCCGCATGTTCAAAACAGAGCGTTTCCCCCTTTTCCTGTCTGTGCTGGGTGTGGTGTTGTTCCTGCTCCCGGTTTCGCGGCTGGCTGCGCAGTACGAAAACGGAAGTTTGCTGGGCACGATTCGCGACACAACCGGGGCACCGATTGCGGGCGCGGCGGTGTCGGTGACGAATACGGCGACGGGTGTGAGCAGCGACACGAAGACGGATACGGAGGGGAATTACGACGTTCCGCAGTTGAGGGTGGGCGTGTACAGCGTGGTGGCGTCGGCGACGGGGTTTTCGAAGGCGGAGGCGCGGAACATTACGGTTTCGGTGGGGAACCGGCAGCGCATTGACCTGACGCTGAAGGTGGGCGGGGCGGAGGTGACGGTCGAGGTGAGCGATGTGGCGCTGCAGATTGAGACGGAGTCGAGCCAGCGCGACCAGACGATAACGAATGCGCAGAGTGAGGCGCTGCCGCTGGTGAACAGGAACTATACGGACCTGCTGGGGCTGGTGACGGGTGTGCGGCAGGCGCCGACGGCAGCGACGACCTCGAGCAATGGGAACAGCTTGATCCGGCAGGGCGCGTATAACGTGAACGGGCAGCGGTCGGTGTTCAACAACTTTCTGCTGGATGGGATGGACAACAACTCGTATGGGGAGTCGAACCAGGGGTTTGATAACCAGATTATTTCGGTGCCGCCGGATTCGGTGGCGCAGTTCAGCGTGGTGACGAATAACGAGAGCGCGGAGTATGGGCGGAGCTCGGGCGCAACGATCAATGTGGCGTCGCAGTCGGGGGCGAACCAGTTTCATGGGACGATTTATGAGTTTTTGCGCAATACGGATTTGAATGCGGCGGGATTTTTCAAGCCGACGCTGATCGGAACGAATGGGCCGGTGCCGTTCCGCAAGCCGACGACGAACCGCAACCAGTTTGGCGGCGACCTGGGCGGGCCGATTGTGCACGATCATCTGTTCTTTTTTTTGGACTATGAAGGGCTGCGCGCGATTACGAAGCCGCTGTTTGTGCTGACGCTGCCGACGCAGAATGAGCTGAATGGCGTGCTGGTGGTTCCGGTGAGGAATCCGGTGACGGGCGTGGTGTATCCGGCGGGGCAGGCGATTCCGGCGAGTGCGATTAATCCGCTGTCGTCGTTGATTGTGGCGGACTTCAAGAAGATTGCGGGGTTGCCGCAGACGGGGTCGGGGTCGACGGGGCAGAACGCGAACGATTACTCGGTGCAGATACCGTTCAGGGATTTTGGCGACAAGGGCGATCTGCGGCTGGATTATGCGAAGAGTGCGTCGTCGCGATTCTTTCTGCGTGTGAGCGATCGCAAGGAGACGGGAACGAATTTCCCGACTATTCCGCTGCCGCTGGAAGGGCAGGTGGCGGGGCCGCAGCGGATTCTGGATCAGCAGATTGCGTTGGGGTACACGGGGATCTTCGGGGCGAACCGCGTGCTGGATGTGCGGCTGGGGCTGTCGCGGACGAAGGCAGGCAAGACGCCGCCGAGTGTAGGGACGCAGACGTTTCCGATACCGGGGCTGCCGACGTCGCCGAATTTGGCGGGCGGGCTGCCGGCGGTTGCGATCTCGGGCGGGTTTACATCGTTTGGGCGACAGACGACGAATCCGCAGTTTCAGAATCCGGCGCTGATGGACCCGAAGGCGAACTACACATGGCTGCATGGGGAGCACTCGTTCAAGTTCGGGTATGAGTGGGAGAAGATCTGGATGGGCGTGCTGGACAACAATCCGCTTTATGGGTCGTTTACGTTTGGCGGAGGGTACAGCGCGTGCCCGGCGGGGACGGTGATTGCCGGTGTGGGGACTTGCTCGTCGGCGAGCGGAACGCCGGTGGGTTTGTCGACGGCGAAGGTGGCGGACACGTACTTCGCGGATTTTCTGTTTGGGACGACGAGTGCGTATGCGCTGGCGAACTTCTTTGAGGCGCATCTGCGGCAGACGATCCAGAGTGTGTATGCGCAGGATGACTGGAAGGTGCGGCCGAACCTGACGCTGAACCTTGGGTTGCGGTGGGAGTATGGATCGCCGTACTCGGAGAAGGACAATTATGTGTCGAACTGGGACCCGACATCGCAGACGGTGCTGACGATTTCGCCGGGCGCGGTGGCGGGTAACGGAATCACGCCGGTGAGTGCGGGAGGTGTGTATGGCAAGACGCTGGTGAATCCGGACCTGAACGATCTTGCGCCGCGCGTGGGCTTTGCGTATTCGCCGGTGCCGTCGCTGTCGATTCGCGGAGGGTTTGGGACGAGTTATGTGCACTACACGCGCGCGGGGTCAGGTGACATCGCGGCGATCAATGCGCCACAGGCGCAGTTTGCGGCGGTGAGCCAGATCGCGCCGAGCACGACGAACCATTGCGCGTCGCCGCTGCCGGCGCAGATTATTGCGACGGGGTCGACGACGGAGAGCTGCTATGTGACGGCGGACCAGGGCTTCCCATCGGCGCTGGCGACGAACTTCAATCCGGCGACGGACAACATCACGTGGGTGCCAAAGAATACGCGCGACAGCTACGTGGAGAACTACTACCTGGCGGTGCAGCGGCAGCTCTTCAAGAACGGGCTGGTGGACGTCGCGTACGTGGGCAATCACGGATTGAAGCTGCAGGGCTTCATCAACGGCAACCAGCGGAATGTAACGGCGACGGGTGGATATGTGCGGCCGTTTGCAAACTGGCCTTCGGATATCACGGAGGCGCTGAACGAATTTATGTCGAACTACAACTCGCTGCAGGTGCGGTATGAGCAGCGGATGACGGCGGGGCTGACGCTGCTGAACAGCTTCACGTGGGAGCACTCGCTGGACAACGCGAGCGCGTCGCTGGAGGGCAACACGCCTTCGCCGCAGGATGGGTTCAATCTTGCGGGAGATTATGCGCAGTCGGATTACAACCTGCCGATCGCGAACATCACGAGCCTGGTTTATGACCTGCCGATCGGACGTGGGCGGCACTTCGGGTCGCACATGAATGGAGCGCTGGATGCGGTGGTAGGCGGATGGCAGATCAGCGCGGTAAACACGGCGCAGGCAGGGACGCCGTTCAACATTACGTACTCGCCGAACTCGGCGCAGCTCGCATCGACGCAGATTACGGCGAATTATCGCGGCGTGAATTTGTATAGGCCGAACCGGGTACCGGGCGTGCCGCTGACGCTGGGGCGGAGTGTGCAGCAGGCGAACACGGGGTATGTGCAGTACATCAACTATGCGGCGATTCAACTGCCCGCGATCAACAACGCGAGCGGGGTGCTGCAGTCACCGTTCGGGAATCTTTCAAGGAATCCGGGGAGAACGCCGCCGCTGTATCAGACGGACCTGGATGTGAACAAGCGCTTCCATACGCCGATTGAGCGGATGCAGGTGGAGTTCCGCTCGGAACTGTACAACGTGTTCAACCACACGAACCTGTACCTGCCGAGCAGCCCGACGGGGACGCAAGGAGGGAATCCGACGGCGGGTGGGATTATCTCGAGCACGTTCACGCCGCGAGTGGTGCAGTTTGCGGTGAAGGTAATTTTTTAGCGGGAGATTGGTGAGAGAAACAGCGCCGGGCCGCCGGCGCTGTTTCTGTTTTTAAGGTGAGGGCGAGGCGAGAGACCGGTTCCCGGTATAATCGGCGGCTGTTATTGATCCCTGACTTTTTGAGGACGCAAAGTTATGCGTGTACTTGCGCTGGGTGTGTTTGGAGTCGTGATGTCGATGTTTGCTTCGGCACAGATTCCGTCGTGGATGCCGGATCCGACGCAGCAGCAGACGTATGCGCTGCACCGCTCGAGCAGTGCCGAGATTACGGGAGCGAATGCGGATTTCCGGACGGTGACGCCGGGGCAGACGCTGACGATTCTGGATGCAGATGGGCCGGGGATGATCTCGCACATCTGGTTTACGCTGAGCGATCGCGAGCCGTATTTTCTGAAGCGCGTGGTGCTGCGGATGTACTGGGATGGCGAGGAGACGCCGAGTGTGGAGACGCCGATTGGCGATTTCTTTGGCCAGGGGACGGGCGACATTGTGCCGTGGCAGTCGGCGGTGCTGACGGTGTCGCATGACCGAGCGATGAACTGCTATTTCCCGATGCCGTTTGGGCATCATGCGCGCATCACGATTACGAACGAAGGCAAGCTGGCGCTCAACAGCCTTTACTGGAATATCGACTACCGGACGTATACGCATGCGCTGGCAAAGAACACGCTGTACTTTCATGCGCAGTACCGGCAGGCGCAGCCGAACAAGGGATGGACCGGAGAGTGGTACGAGAACGGCGATCCGATTGTGAACTACCGGCGCAACCTGGATGGCAAGGACAACTATGTGTGGATGGAGGCGAAGGGGCACGGGCAGTTCGTGGGCGTGACGATGTCGATATTGCAGAACCAGGATGGATGGTGGGGCGAGGGCGATGATTTCTTTTTCATCGACGATGAGACGAAGCCCGCGATGATTGGGACGGGGAGCGAGGACTATTTTCTAGGCGCTTGGGATTTTGGCGGCGCGGGATATAGCGGGATGATGAACGGAGCTCCGCTGGTGGGCAAGGAGATTGCGGGGAGCCGGTGGAGCGTGTATCGCTTTCATCTGGATTCGCCGATTCCGTTTACGAAGTATTTCAAGGCGACGATTGAGCATGGGCATGCGAATCATCGCTCGGACACGTTTTCGTCGGTGGCGTACTGGTACCAGGCGGAGCCGCACGAGCCGTTTCCGGCGCTGCCGGATGTGGATGAGCGGATTCCGGTGCTGGAGTTTGTGGGCGGCCCGGGGAACTCGAAGGGGCAGTATGTGCCGGGAGAGAGTTTGAAGCCGCGGTGATGGCGGCTAGCGGGCAGTGTCGTCGAGCCACTTGAGGATGGCGGACTCGAGCGCGATGCGGTGGTCGGTGAAGCCGTGGTCGGTGTCGAAGTGGATGGAGGTGACGGGCGAGCCGGCCTGCTTGAGCGCGGCGACGAGAGCTTCGTTGGAGGCGCGGAGGCCGTCGTTGGCGGAGATGTCGAGGATGGGGCGCGGGGAGATTTTGGCGGCGAAGGCAGGGAAGGTCCAATCGGTGGCGTGGGTTTGGGCTTCGTGCTGGAGCGCGGCGGGTGAGGTGCCGGCGAGTGGGGCGAAGTCGGCGGGGTCGATGTTGGCGAAGTAGTCGTTGGTGTCGTGGACGGGGCTGCCTTCGGTGATGACGACGCCGGCTTTGAGCGCGGGATGTTGCGCGAGTGCGGCGACGGTGAGAAAGCCGCCCATGCTGTGACCGATGACGACGAGATGGTGTGTGTCGATGTGGAACTTCGTGACGTTGGCGGGCGCGGTGACGTAGGCGAGCATGGTGCCGACGTCTTCCATGCAGTGCGTGAAGCTGAAGGCGCCTTGTGATCCCCACGAACCGCGGTAGTGCAGGGCGAGGACGTTCCAGCCGTCGCGGCGGAGGGCCTGGGCGAGGTCGATGTTCTGCTCGTAGCCGGGGAAGCCGTGAAGCAGGATGGCGGTGGGGTGCGGCTCGGTGCCGGAGGCGAGAAGGAACACGCCGTCGATGTGGCTGCCGTGGGAGTCGAGGACGGTTTCGAGATTCTGCGTGGGCGCGGAGGGGTTGGGGGTGGGGTCGGCGGTGATGGCGGGTTGCTGGGCGAAAAGAGGCGCGCAGGCGAGGAGCGAGGTGACGGCAATGAGCGAAAGCTTGCGGACGGTCATGGGAGAAGTATGCGTTGAAGGCGAGACTGCGGACAATCCGATGCGTGCGCGTAAAGCTGGAGTGAAGATCGGCGGTAAGCAAGCGATCGGCCAATCGGAGAAGAAAAACGGGATCAGAAGTTGTAGGCGCGAATGGGAGACTTCTATTCCCGACTTCGCAACTTCAGAGAGACCGTTGTGTCAGAGAGGTGCGTGACGCCTGACATCCCAGAGCGGGTTCCGATTCAGGCGACACGTGTTTTGCAGTGATGATCCCGTACGCGGGCGCATCGGGGGAACGGTTTTATTTGTGCTGACGGTAAGAAGCTGGATGGGTGCAGGCGTTGGTGTGCCGTGCGGCTTTTGTCCGAGTGTCCTCCGGGAGAGGGGCGTGGTTTGCCTACTCAGCGTTCGTTCCACATAAGTTGCGGGAGTTCACGGAAAGCGAGTGATCTGTATGCGGCTACCAATTTGGTGTAAGGCTCCAGGTGTGCTCTGTTCGCTGGCTGCGATTTCCCTGCTTGCAGCTGGGTGCAGCGGCGTTGACTCGATGAATTCGACGATTAATTCGAACAAGGTTACGGGCGCTTCGTTTGTTGTGGGTACCGATGCGCCGGCAGCGAATGTTGTTTCGTTTGCGGTGCAGGTGCAGAGCGTAAATGCGATTGACGCGAGTGGGAACAGCGTGCCGCTGGTGAGCGGGTCACCAACGGTCGATTTTGCGCGATACAACGGATTGCAGACGCTGCTCGACATGAACGATGTTCCGGTGGGCACCTATGACAAGATTTCGATTACATTGGGCCCGGCGACGATCGGATATTTGAGTACGCAGACGGGATCTGCGCCGACGATTCAGACGGAGACGGCGACGCTGACGTCGTCGACGGTCAACGTGACGCTTGCGACGCCTCTGGTCGTTGCGCAGTCGGCTGCGCCGGTTGGTCTGCACATGGATTTCGATCTGAGGAAGTCGATCCAGGTTGACTCGAATGGGCAGATCAATGGGCAGGTAACGCCGACGTTCGATGTCAACGCGGTTGGGCCAAGCGATCCTGGCGCGTACGTGGATGAGTTCGATGCGGCTGTAGTGAGCGTTAATGCGAACAATCAGACGTTCGTGATCCAGGGACCGCACGGGCGTCAGTTTACAGTGAACGTAAACGGACAGACGGAGTGGGACAACAGCGAGAGCATCAGCTCGCTGAGCACGAGCAGTATTGTGCAGGTTTCAGGCACGCTCGACCGGACGGACGCGACGCTGGATGCGGATGAGGTTGCGATCGTTTCGCAGAATGGCTTCTACGCGGCGGGGCCGATCACATATGTGCAGCAGGCGTCGGGGCAGGCGGCGAGCAGCTTCGATATGTATGTGCGCGGGCTGCTGCCGACGACGACGGGACTGTCGCTGGGTGAGATCGCGCAGGTGGATCTGAGCGGGCAGGAGAAGTTCTTCATCTACCGGATGCATAATCCGCTGACGCAGTTCCTGTTCAATCCGAGCAATCTGCTGGCGGGGCAGAACATTGCAGTGGGCGGACCGGCGAGCGGCGCAGCGAACGCACAGGCGGTTTCGGTAAACCGCGTGGTGCTGCGGCACTGGGGTTACAACGGGACGGTAGTTAGTGGCAGCGTGAACATCTCGAACAGCACCTTCCAGATGCAGGTGGGAGGAGTTGCGGGTGCGCTTATTCCGCAGACGGTGACCGTCTACATTGCGAGCCCGACTGTGTTCCGGAACGGCCTGAGCAGTCTGAGTTCGGTCACGAGCGGCATGAATGTGCGCGTGGTTGGACTGCTGGTGAAGGACCCGATCTCGGGGCAAACGGTCCTGCTGGCCCACTACGTGGACGAGCTGTCGTAGAGGGTGATTGGCGGAAAAGGCGCCGGGGAGATCGATCCTCGGCGCCTTGTCATTTTGAGCGTGGCCGCCCTCCATCTGTTTAGTATTCGTCGCGGAAGCTCTTGGCGAGCCGCTTGGGCGCGAGGTACGAAAAGCAGATCCCCTGCGGGGATGACAGAAAGAAAGGTAGCGGCAGCGGTTATTCGACGACGATCGGTTGGGGTTCGAGGCGTTTGTCGTCTTCGGTGGTGCCGGTGAGGAGGAAGCTGTTGGTGTCGGTGGCGCGGCCCTTGGCGACGGCGGTGATGACGTAGGCGCAGCCGAACCAGTGGGCTTCGGCGAAGTCGGTGGTGGACCACTGGGCGGGGTGGTCGGGGTGGGAGTGGTAGAAGCCGACGATGTCGAGGCCTTGCTCGCGGGCCTGGCGCTGCGCGGCGATGAGCTCTGAGGGCGCGATGTTGTAGCGGTTGTGCGCGGAGTCGGTGCGGGTGTTGCCGGCGCGAAGGAGCGAGGTGACGCGGAGAGCGGCGGCGTCGGCGCGGCCGAGGAGGATGCCGCAGCATTCGTTGGGGTAGGTGGCTTCGCCGTGAGAGCGGAGGTCGTCGTAGAGGGCGCGGGAGAGGATGAGGGACATAGGTTCTAGGTGCCAGGTATTAGGTACTAGGTGCTAGGTACTAGATATTCGTGGTTGAAAGGTGCGTACAGTTAGGGCTCGACCAGCATCCTCGGGGTCCTTCGACTTCGCAGCTCACTTGCGTGAGCTGCTTCGCTCAGGATGACAGATTATTGGGCGGCGACAGGCTCCTCTTCGTGGTCTTCGGACCAGAAGCGGTCGGAGAGGTATTTGTCGGCGGAGTCGGGGAGGATGGTGACGATGACGGCTTCGCGGCCGGCGCGGGCTTCTTCTTCGGCGACGTCGAGGGCGGCGGCGACGGCGGCTCCTGAGCTGATGCCGACGAGCAGGCCCTGGGTGCGGGCGAGGCGCTTGCACATGGCGTAGGCGCGCTCGGTGGGCATGTCGATGTTGCGGTCGGCGAGGGTGGGGTCGTAGATGGGGGGGACGATGGCGGTGGCCATGTGCTTGAGGCCTTCGAGACCGTTGAAGGGCGAGTCAGGCTGCATGGAGATGCAGCGGATGGCGGGGTTGAGCTCGCGGAGGCGGCGGGTGGTGCCCATGAAGGTGCCGGAGGTGCCGAGGCCACAGACGAAGTGGGTGATGGCTCCGGCGGTCTGGTCCCAGATTTCGTTGGCGGTGGTGTAGTAGTGGGCGCGCCAGTTGTTGTCGTTGCCGTACTGGTCGGCGTAGAAGAAGCGGTCTGGGTGCTCGGCGATGAGCTTGCGGGCCATGCGGATGGCGCCGTCGGAGCCGTCGGCGGGGTCGGTCCAATGGACGTGGGCGCCGTAGGCGGCGAGGATGTTTTTGCGCTCTGGCGAGACGTTGGAGGGGACGCAGAGGGTGACGGGGAAACCCATGGCCGCGCCGAGCATGGCGTAGGCGATGCCGGTGTTGCCGGAGGTGGCGTCGAGCAGGGCTTTGTCGTGGGAGCCGGGGGTGAGGCGGCCGAGGCGGATGGCGTCGGCCACGATGGCGGATGCGGCGCGATCTTTGACGCTGCCGCCGGGGTTGGTCCACTCGGCTTTGCCGAGGAGCTGGATCCCGGGATTGTTCACGAGGCCGGCTGTTAATCCTTCGAGGCGGAGCAGGGGGGTGTTCCCGATGCGGTCGAGGAGGGTGAGGCCGAGCGGTTTGGCGGGTGCTGCGATCATTGGGGAAGGCGAGTAGTTAGTGGTTAGTCGTTAGTGGTTAGTGAAGGACCAGGTTTGAACGGACCGAGCTGATGTGCGAGTCTTGAGTTGAGTTTACTGCGGGTGGTGCTCTGGAGTCCCCGCGGGTTCTAAGCAGGTTGAGATGGCGAAGGCTGTGAAGCAAAAGACGTTTGATGATGTGCTGTCGATTCTCGGCAGTCAGAGGTTTGATGTGGCGCCGGCGGCGGACGGTGCAAACCACGCTGCGGGAGCGCGCATGGTTTCGAAGTATGGGTGCGCCGCGGAGATTGCGCCGGGCCAGAGCAAAGACGCGCCGGTGCGGATTATCGCCAAGCCGGGCTGGGTGCTGGGTGGGGAGATCTCGCGGCTGGTGGACCGCGGGTATCAGAAGTTTTTGAAGACGAGCAAGCTGGAGGTTCCGGCGACGGCGGAGCACCTGCGGTCGCTGCATAAGTTCAGCGAGGAACTGAAGGAGTCGCTGGGCGCGCTGGTGCTGTACAACGAGTCGCTGGGGACGGTGAGCGACAAGTATTTGTACGACCGATTGAAGGGAAGAGAGACGGTTTAGGCGCGGCGGCATTTATAGGTCGGGCCTTCAGCCCTCTGCTGCCTATGGGACGGATACCTGGGGCTTCACCCCAGGCTGGTATTGGGGCGCGCCTTCAGCGCTTCTTAGCGTTTGGTGCGCTGGTACTCGCGGTAGGCTTCGCTCTTGCCGAGGCTCCGGGATTTGGCGACTTGCTTGAGGGCGTCCTTTTCAGAGAGGCCGGAGCGGATGAGGGTGGTGACCTCGTCGGCGAGGGATTTCTGTGTGGGCTCGGTGGCGTTGGTGGTGAGGGTGCCATCGAGGAGAAGGACGATTTCGCCGCGGATGGCGGGGCGCTGTTGAAGCGTGGCGAGCACTTCGGAGACAGGGCCGCGGAGAAATTCTTCGTGGAGCTTGGTTAGCTCGCGCGCGAGGACGATTCGGTGCGCGGGGCCGAGAGTGGCGGCGATGTCTTCGAGGGCTTCCAGGATGCGGTGCGGCGTTTCGTAGAAGATGTGTGTGGTCGGTGGGGCGCCGGGGCTAAAGCCCCTCATCTCTCCTACGGCGCTATGAGACCCAAGGCTAAAGCCTTGGGGTGCCTGATCTGTGACAGAACTATATGACTGTGTGGGGATGGATTTGATCTGCGTGCGGAGGCTTTCGAGGACGGTTCGGCGCTGGCCGGATTTTGAGGGAAGGAAGCCGTGGAAGGTGAAGCGCTCGGTGGAGAGGCCGCCGGCGATGAGCGCGGCGAGGGCGGCGTTCGCTCCGGGGATGGGGTAGATGGTGATGCCAGCAGCGATGGCGCGGGCGACGAGATCGGCGCCGGGGTCGGCGATGGCGGGTGTGCCGGCGTCGGAGACGAGGGCGATGCGGGCGCCGGTTTTGAGTTGGTCGAGGAGTTCGTCGGCGCGGCCGGCTTCGTTGTGCAGGTGGAAGCTGACGGTGGGGGCGGAGATGCCGAAGTGGTTGAGGAGCTTCGCGGTCTGGCGGGTGTCTTCGCAGGCGATGCGGTCGGCGGAGCGAAGGACGCGGAGCGCGCGGAGGGTGATGTCTTCGAGGTTGCCGATGGGAGTGGCGACGAGGTAGAGGCCGGGGGCGAGGGGTTGGTTGGATTCGTCGCGGGTCATGTGCGGTTGAAGATTCAAAGGCTGCTTCCAACGTACCTCAGCGGCTGAAGCCGCGATTTCAGTCTTCGCGGGTTACGGCACGGCTGAAGCCGTTCCCCTCCAGAGCCCTGGCCATTACTGTTCGGTGCGGTCGGGCTGGGCGGGGCGGGTGAGGCGGGTGAACTGGACGCTGCGGGAGAGGTTTTGCGGGGTGAGGATGCCGAGCATCGCGCCGTCTTCGATGACGGCAAGAATGCCGGTGGGACCGAAGGAGGGTGCGTGGCGGAGGGCTTCGACGAGTTTTTCGGAGGGTTCGGCGAAGGAGAGCGTGCGGTTCATGGCGGCCTGGAGATAGCCGTCGCCTTCGAGCTGGAGGCGGGAGAGGAGGGTGTCGCGGGAGATGGAGCCGACGAGGCGGTCGCCGCGGATGACGGGGAAGACGTCGTGGAGGCTGTGAGCGGATTGCGCGAGTGCGCCGCGGAGGGTGTCGGAGGCGGAGAGGAGGGTGTACTCGGTGAGCATGACGTCGGAGACGAGGATGGCGTTGGTCTCGACGGGATCGAGTGGAGCGGACATGCGGAACTGGCTCCAGAGGAGCATGAGGCCGCCGAAGAAGATGAACCAGACGTTGGAGAGGACGAAGCCGGCGATCATGAGGATGACGGCGAGAGCGATGTTGAGTCCGAAGCCGGGGTTGAGCGTGCGGAGCATGGGCGCAGGAGCGGATGGGCGGGCGCGGATGATGCGTCGCGTGGGCATGGCGGCGGCGGGAAGAAGATTGACGGCGCCAACGACGAATTGAATCCAGACGGTGCTGCGCAGGATGTGATGGAAGCTGAACCATGGCTGCGCGAAGAGCGAGACCCTGGGCTCGAGGCCGTAGGAGAAGCCCATGAGCAGAAGGCCGACGGCGAAGTTGGCGATGGGCGCGGCGGCGGTGACGAGGCGCATGCTGGGCTTGCGAATGCCGTGCTCGCGCGGAGCGAAGGCCATGACGCCGCCGACAGGGAGCAGCAAGAGCCCGCGGAGGTGGAGGCCGGTGTAGAGTGCAGCGATGGCGCGTGCGGTTTCGCGAACGAGAACGGCGAAGCAGAGAGCGAGCCAGAGTGCGAGTCCGCGGCCGAGATTATTGAGCAGGAGCGTGGAGTAACCGACGGAGAGCGCGAGCAGAAGGAGGAACGAGATGTGCACACGCACCTCGACGCCGAAGAATCTGCCGAAGGGGATTGAGGAGCGGAGCATTGTTTTGATTGTAGAGGGTAGAGGATAGAGGGTAGAGGATAGAGCGTAGAGATGCGGGTGATTGCGGGGGAGTTCAGGTCGAGGCAGTTGCAGGCTCCGCGGGGGATGGCGACGAGGCCGACGAGCGATAAGCTGCGCGAGACGCTGTTCAATGTGCTGGGGCCGCGTCTTGCGGGCGCGAAGTTTGTCGACCTTTATGCGGGATCGGGTGCGGTAGGGATTGAGGCGATCAGCAGGGGTGCGGAGTTCTGTTGGTTTGCGGAGAAGGCCGCGCCGGCGGTGACGGCGATTCGGGCGAACCTGCGCGCGCTGAAGATTGCGGGAGGTTATGCGATCGAGGATCGCGGCGCGGCGCGGCTGCTGTCAGAGCTGGTTAAGGGCGGACGCGTTGTGGATCTGGTGTTTCTGGATCCGCCGTATGAGGCTGCGGAGGAGTATGCGCGGACGATGGGGTTTCTCGGTGAGCATGCGGCGGAGGTGCTCGCGGAGGGTGCGGTGGTGATTGCGGAGCATGCGCGGAAGGTGGCGCTCGCGGAGAGGTTTGGGAGGTTGGAGAGGTATAGGGTGCTGGAACAGGGCGATGCGGCGCTGAGTTTCTACAAGCGAGTCAGCTAGTCAGGGAGTCACCGGGGCAGCGGGGCAGGTTCTTCTCGTTGGCTACTGCGAACGATACCCACCGGGCCTTGGCGCTGACTAGCTGACTAGCTGACTCGCTTCAGCTGAACGCTCCGCCGGTGTGATGGCCTGTGGCCAGGTCGACGGTGAAGGGGAGTTCGCGGTCGGTGCGCATGTCCCAGCCGAGGCCGTGGAGGTGACCGTCGCGGATGCCGGTGAGGGTGAGGCTTTCCCAGGTGAGGCGTTTTGTTTCCCAGAGCAGGCCGGTGGGGCCGATGGCGGCGATGGTGTGGAAGCCGGCGAGGAGGAGAAGGTTGGCTTCGGGCGCGGGCAGGATTTGAGCGACGGGGCGGAGTGGAAGGTGGAGCGGGCGCTCGGGCGCGAGGGTGTCGGCGAGGTAGGCGTAGCCGCCGGCGACGGCGAGGAGGTCGTCGGGACGCGGGCAGGACCAGACGCCGGTGAGTGCGTTGGGGTCGCGGAAGCCAAGGGCGCAGGTTGCGAGAAAGATGCCGCCGGATGCGGGGCGCACCTGGAGGAGCATGGCGCCGCGGGCGAGCGCGTCCTCTTCACCGGGGACCTGCTGGGGCCAGGTGAATTGGCGCGCGGGGGCGATGAGCGGAGGGGTGGAGAGGATCTCCGCGGACCAGGTTGCGGGGAAGATGAGATGCGATTGGGATTCGCGGGACACGGACTGAATTATTTCAGGTGCTCCCAGCCGCCTGGTTCGAGAGGCGTGCGTGTGCCGTCGGCGGCGATTGTGGCCATGAGCGGACGGTTGCGACCGGCGCGGCGGATTTCGCCGATGCGGGTGAGTGGGACGCCGGCGATGTTGCGCGGGACGGAGGCGGAGGGTGGTGCGGTGAAGAGGAGCTCGTAGTCCTCGCCGCCGTGAAGCGCGGAGTGGAGCGCCGCCTCGGGTGATTGCGTGCGCGTGAGCGGATGCAGTGGGAGGAGAGCAGTCTCGATCTCGGCGGCGACGTTGGAGGCGGTGCAGAGGTGGGCGAGGTCGGTAGAAAGGCCGTCGGAGAGGTCGATGCAGGCGGAGGCGAGACGGCGGCGGAGGATGGATTGGCCGGCGGCGAGGCGAGGCTGCGGGTAGAGGTGAGGGTGGTCTGGGGATGACGGGCCGGTGGTTCGAGGCTTCTTGCCGGCCCACTCAACCGCGATGAGACCGCGTGTGAATGGGGCACCCGCGGATGAATGGGGCACCCGGGTCGTTGTTCGGTCGGTTTTAGAGGAGAGCGTAGCGAGCTCAGCGGCGGAGCCACCGAGGGCTCCGGTGACGAAGATGCGGTCGCCGGGCTGGGCTCCGGTGCGACGGAGGGCGCGGCCGGTGGGCGTGGCGCCGAGAAGGACGATGTCGATGGTGATGTCGTTGCAGGAGGCCTCGGCGGTATCGCCGCCGGCGAGAGGGGTTTTGGTGGCGGCGGCGAGGGCGAGCAGGCCGTCGAGAAAGCCTTCGACCCATTTGGCTTCGGCGGCGATGGCGCGGGGGATGGCGATAGACAGAAAGGCGGCGAGCGGACGAGCGCCCATGGCGGCGAGGTCGGAGAGGCCGCGGGCCAGGGCGCGGTGGCCGACGGAGCGGGCGGGGTGCCAGTCGCGGCGGAAGTGCCGGCCTTCGAGGGAGAGATCCGTTGTGACGACGATCTCGTGACCGCGGGGCGGGGCGAGGATCGCGCAGTCGTCACCGATGCCAAGGCGGAGGGCTCCGGCACCCCGGGCAGTGGTGGCGGCGCGCTGGCGAATGCGTTCAATCCAGGCGAGTTCGCCGTGGGGCGGCGCTGAAGGCGCCCGGGCAGGGAGGTCTGAGGCGGGTTGTGAGGGAATGCTGGTTGAACTCTGCGTCAGGGGCATTGCGGATCGGTAGCGGTCTAAGGATACGCCGGTTAGGCTGTGCGGTTCTGTGCGGGTGCGGTGCAAAACTCGGCCGACCCGAATGGTGCAAAAGGCGGGCAAAAGTTGTAGGCAAATGGCATTCGGAAATGGTCATTTGCGTTTGCTACGCGGCAGGCGAGCATTTACCATAGAGGTACACGGATCGCAGCGCGGCTCTGCCGGCTGATCGGTCTCCTGCCTTGAGACCGCGCAACGTGGATCGGGGCGAAACCAGGACCTGAGCCTGCGCGCTGGAGTTGAGTGCGCGCGCTGATGGCAAGCACGGAGCGGCCCAAACGTTGCGCAAACGCCACATTGTCTACGTTACCCAGGGAGAGGACGGCACGACTGATCGTGTCTCCATTCCTATGCGATATGTCTATGTTTTCATCGCCGCGGCGGTGGCGGGCATGTTTACGTTCGCCGGGATGGCGGGCTCGTACACCCGGATGCTGGTCAAGGCGGAGTCGGTGAACACGCTGCGCGACCAGTTGGCGGTAAGCCGGCAGGACTATGCGCATTTAGAGAAGTCCAATCGCGAGAAGGACGTACAGGTGGCCAGCCTGGGATCGCTGGCCGGCGAGATTTCAGCGATCTACGGCCTGACGGCGGGCAAGTTGAACCTGGGGCACCTGCGTCACCCGAAGGTGAAGCAGACAGCGGCGCAGGAGGCGGCCAATGCGCCACTGACGAGCGACGTGGGCTATCACGAGTCGCTGGACACTTACCTGGCGCTTGAGAAGACGGCGGATACGGGGCTCTCGATAGGCACGATGCACGTTGATCCGTCACTGGGTGAGCGGGCGGCGCTGAGCGGATTTGCAGGGATGGAAGTGTCCGGAATGAATATGCCGGATATGTGGCCGATCCTGGGACCGATTACGAGCGGCTTCGGCGAGCGCGAGGACCCGATCATCGGCGGCGGGGAGGGCGAGTTCCACAAGGGCGTGGATATCGGCTCGCCGGATGGAACGCCGGTGCATGCGCCTGCGGATGGGCGTGTGGTGAAGGCTGGGCCGGGCACGGGCTATGGCCGCGAGATTGAGATCGACCATGGCAACGGGATCACCACGGTGTACGGCCATCTGTCCGGATATAACGTGACGGTGGGCGAGCTGGTGGTCAAGGGCCAGGTGATTGGCTATGTTGGCCACTCGGGACGGACAACCGGATCGCATCTGCACTATGAGGTCCAGGTGCGCGGGACGGCGGTGAATCCGCACAAGTACCTGCGGACGACGATGGCGCAGCTTGGTGGAACGGGAACGATCGGCTAAGGAAGTTAGCAAGTGAGGAGTTGGGGAGTTAGGGGGCGGGTCGACCGCATCCTAGCTCCCTAACTTTTTGACTCGCTGACTTGGTTCTCGAGGAGCGAGGATTTTCTTGTGCGGCCCGTAGCCGCGTGTTCTGATGGCGACGTGAGGTGACGAGGATGCGGAGGCTGAGGCTCTGGCTCACGATCGTGAACGACGAGACCGCGCGGCAAGGCGTGGAAAGAGGTCGCAACGGTGCGCTGATGTCTGCCGTGTTTTTTGCCTTTTTGGCGTTTGATGGATGGACGGCCCACAACTCGCAAGGCACTGAAGTGATGACCTTCTTTGCGGTGTTGTTTGGCTTTGCGGGATGGCGTATTGATCAAGGATCTGCAGGGATGATGGATCTGGCGATGATCTTGTTCCCGTTCGGAGTTGGCGCGGCCTTGCACGCACCTGCCATGCAGCCGGGAGGACATTGGTCCGGGGCACGGCGTATCTCTTTGTGCTGGTCGGATTTGAGCTTCTGAATGGAGTTCGCGGAGCGAGCTACCTGCATGCGGAACTGGGCGTTACGAGCCTAGGAGATGTCGGCGAAACTGGCGAGGCTGGCGTGGCAATGAGGCCAAATTCGGCACTTCTGCCACCAGGAGAGTAAACGGCAGAAACGACATAGAGAAAGGAAGAAGGCTTTTTGAGATTTTCTCGCTTGACATCATCGCAAATTGCGATATGCTTATTGCAATCCGCAATGAGCGCCCATTGCGGATGCAAATTTCGGTTGTGGCTCTTATGAAGCTTTGCGACAAAATCCGGTACCTGCGTGAGGTTGAGGGGCAGCTTCGCGGCTTGGGGCGCGCGATGACGCAGGGCGAGATGGTGCGGGCGATTCGCGAAGAGATGAATGAGCCTCTCAGCCAGAGCTACCTGTCGCAGATTGAGAGCGGGGCGCGGCCGCACCTGACGAACACGACGCGGCTGCTGCTGGCCAAGTTTTTCAAGGTGCATCCGGGCTACCTGGTCGAAGACCCGGAAGGGTACCAGGACGAACTGGTGAGCGATCTGCGCCAGCAGGTGACGCTGGACGAGAAGCTGGATCTTTGGCTGATCGGCGGAGCGGAGCGGTTCCGGCGCGATCCGGAGTTGAGCCGCGCGCTGCTGGCGATTGCGCGGCATGACGACTCGCGGAGATGTCTGCTGCTGCTCGAGAGTATTTTGGAGACGCCGTCGTTGAGCGAGCGTCTGCTGGAGGTGCTGCGGCCGGAAGAGGGTTCGACGGCCCGGGCTCGCAAGACACCTCTGCTGGTTACGGCGGAGCCGGCGCGAGAGAAGAGCGCTGAGAGCGGCAATGGTTCTGGCAAGAGTTCCGGCAATGGTTTGAAGGGGAATGGAGTGAAGAGTTCGCAGGGGAAACGTGGAGGGTCGAAGCGATGATCACCTTCGATTGGGAAGCGATTTATCTGACGTGTTTCGGTGTGGGGCTGGTGCTGAGCCTGCTTGCGTTTCTGAGCGGGTTTGGGCATCTGCACTTCGGACACGTTCGAATGGATGTGGGACATCATCCTGTGGGCGGAGCGCATCACGGTGCGGCGCTAAAGGCCGGAGCGCATCACGCGGCGCAGATGTCGCCGCTGAACGGGTTCACGGTGGTGGCGTTTCTGTGCTGGTTTGGAGGCACGGGATATCTGCTGCATCACGGCAGTGTGTTTTCAAATGCGCTGGTGCTGCTGTTCTCCGCGGTGAGCGGATTTGCGGGCGCGTCGGTGGTGTTCTGGTTTTTGAGCCGCGTGCTGCTGGCGAGAGAGAAGCCGCTGGAGCCGGCGGACACGGACATTGTCGGGATGATTGGCAAGCTGAGTGGCGGCATTCGTAAAGGCGGCGTGGGCGAGATGCTGTATTCGCAGAACGGCGCGCGCTGGTCGGCGGTGGTGCGGTCGGAGGATGGATCTGAGATTGAGCGCGGCGCGGAGGTGATTGTGATGCGGCGCGCGAAGGGCGTGGCGTACGTGCGGCGCTGGGAAGAGTTTGAACATGGCCTGCTCGGCAACGAGCCGGCGCGTAATGCAGAGGAGCAGCAGTAAGGCTGTAGCGGTTCGAAAGAAGAGAGGCAGAAAATGATGTCGAACAACACTATCGTCGTGATCGGTCTTATCGTTTTGGCCACGCTGGTCCTGATGGGGATGCTGGCGCGGATGTTTCGCAAGGCGGGGCCGAATGAGGCTCTGATTGTTTACGGCATACGCGGGCACCGCGTCGTCAAGGGCCACGGCACGGTGATTCTGCCAGTGGTGGAACTCGCGCGCACGTTGTCATTGGAACTGATGAGCTTTGATGTGGCGCCGCAGCAGGACCTGTACACGAAGCAGGGCGTTGCGGTGACGGTTGAAGCAGTGGCGCAGATCAAGGTGCGCTCGGACGCCGAGAGCATCATGACCGCGGCTGAGCAGTTTCTGAACAAGACGCCGGCGGAGCGCGAGGGCTTGATTCGGCTGGTGATGGAAGGCCATCTGCGCGGCATCATCGGGCAGCTGACGGTAGAGCAGATTGTGAAAGAGCCGGAGATGGTGGGCGAGCGCATGCGCGCGACCTGCGCGGAAGACATGAGCAAGATGGGCCTGGAGGTCGTGAGCTTCACGATCAAGGAGGTCCGCGACAAGAACGAGTACATCACCAACATGGGCCGGCCGGACATCGCGCGCATCAAGCGCGATGCGGAGATTGCGGCGGTGGAAGCGGAGCGCGATACGGCGATCCGGCGGGCCATTGCATTGCGTGAGGCCGCGGTGGCGAAGGCGACGGCGGACCAGGAGCGCGTGCTGGCAGAGACGATGTCGCTGGCGAAGCAGGCCGAGGCGCAGCGCGATCTTGATGTGCAGAAGGCGCAGTTCACCGAGACGGCGAAGCGTCAACAGGCGACGGCGGACAAATCGTATGAGCTGCAGACGAATGTGATGCAGCAGAAGGTCATCGCCGAACAGGTGAAGGTGCAGCAGGTTGAGAAAGAGGCGCAGGTGAAGGTGCAGGAGGCCGAGATCCAGCGCAATGAGAAGGAGCTGATCGCCACCGTGCTGAAGAAGTCGGAGATCGAGAGGCAGCGCATCGAGAACATGGCGAACGCCGAGAAGGCGCGGCTGGTGGCCGAGGCTGAAGGCCGGGCGCAGGCGATCCGGTCGCAGGGCGAGGCGGAGGCTTCGATCATTTATCAGAAGGGCGAGGCCGAGGCGAAGGCGATGAACGTGAAGGCGGAGGCGTACCAGGAGTGGTCGCAGGCCGCGGTCGTCGACAAGCTGATCACGAACCTTGCGGATGTTGTGCGCGCGATGAGCGAGCCGCTGGCGAACGTCGACAAGATCACCATTGTGTCTACGGGTGATGGGAAGACGACGGGCGCATCAAAGCTGACCGGCGAGATGACGGAGATTGCCGCGCAGGTGCCGGCGTTGTTTGAGGCGCTGAGCGGCATGAACCTGAAGGAGCTGATGTCGAACGTGAAGAGTATGGCGGCGCGGCCCAATGGGGCTTCGCCAAATGGGACGTCGAATGGATCCGGACCGAGTTCGAGTCCGGCGATGCTCGAGGGGACCACGGACGGAAATACGAACTGACACGAATCACCGAACGGAGCACTGCTGGAAGGAGAAAGTCATGGGACTTATGGAGCGAGTTGCGACGCTGCTGCGCGCGAACGTGAATGACCTGATTGATCGCGCTGAGGATCCGGAGAAGATGCTGAAGCAGCTGCTGATCGACATGGAGAACCAGCTGCTCCAGGTGAAGACGCAGGTGGCGATTGCGATTGCGGATCAGCACCTGCTGGAGAAGAAGGCTGTGGAGCAGAAGGGGAACGCCGACGGATGGCGCAAGAAGGCGGAGCTTGCGGTGGAGAAGAATGAGGATGATCTGGCGCGGCTGGCGCTGGAGCGTGCGCTGAGCCACGACGGCATGGCCGAGGCGTTCGCGCGGCAGGTAAACGAGCAGTCGGCCGAAGCTGACGCTCTGCGCACGACGTACAACAAGCTGCAGCAGAAGCTGAAGGAGACGCAGGCGCAGTGCGAGCTGCTGGTTGCGGAACATCGTCGGGCGAAGATGGTTGGCAAGGCGACGGCGGCGCAGGAGAAGGTCGCTGGTGTGACCGTTGGATCCGTGGCGCGCGGAAGTGCGATCACGAGGATGAAGGCGCGAATCGGCGCGGAGGAAGCGGAGAACTATGCGGCGAAGCAGCTGGGCAACGGCGCGATCTCAGGCGATTCGCTGGAAGATAAGTTCGAGCGGCTGGAGAAGGATGAGCAAGTCGAGCGGCTGCTTAGCGAGCTGAAGCAGAAGCAGGGAAGGATGCTGGAGGCGGGCTAGAGCTTCCCTGCGGCTTTCTCGGCGGTTTCAACGGAACAGCCGGAGAACTTAAAGACAAACGCGCCAATGTTCTTCGCGTTAACCGACAGGGTCTCGGGAAGGCGAAAGTTGGAGACCATGGCATAGCTTACGGTGAAGGTGCCCTCGGCAGGCGGGGCGGTCGGCGGCTGACGGTAGACTGTGCGGATGATTGAGACGACTCGCCCGTCGGAAGTGTCAACGTAGGTCGGGTACGCTGTGGCGTCGATCGAAGGCGTGACCACATGAGCTTCGGTCAAAAGCATGTTTTTGTCGAAACTCTCGGTCACGTCCATGTTCGCCGCTTTTGCATGCAGTTGGATAGTGCCATTAACTTCCGTCACCGTAGTGGAATCATCTGGAGCGGGCACCATCTTCCCGCTCATATAGCCGTTCCACGTCTGGAAGAAGCTGGTGATCATTTTCTGCATGCCTTCCTTCATCTTTGCGGCTGGGCCTTCTTTGCCCTCAGGCGGAACGGCAGTATTTGCCCAATCAAGCTGGCCGCCGCTCTTCAGGTCATCGGTGACGGACAGGTGCGCGGTCTGAAGGTACTTTAGAAAGGGATTGTCCTCCTGGATGTCCGTGCCGCTGAAACGCGCGAGAAGATCCTTCCAGTCGATGACGAGAGCGCAGTGGAAGGACCGCAGGCCCTGGGTGGTCGGTGTGTAGTAGAGAGCCCTGGCGCTATAGAGTTTGTCGCTTGCCTTGGTTTGGGCGTGTATGTTCGCGCCAATGAGAGACGCGGCGACGCAAACGAGGGAAAGGGCCGTCGAAGATTTCATCGCGCCATAATACGTGACCACGTCCGCGTGTTGAATGACACGACAGCCGCGAGCTTGCGGGATTACTCCGTGTCGTCGGTGACTTTCTTTGCGGTCTCGGTGGAGCAGGCGGAGAATCTGAACTCGAAGGAGCCGACGTTTTTGAGGTCGTAGGCGAGGCTCGCCGGAAGACGGAAGCCCTGCACGGGCGCGTAGGAGACGGTGATGTTGAGCTCGGCTGGAGGCGCGGTCGGCGGCTGACGGAAGACGGTTCGTATGGCGGAGACGAGGCGGCCGTCAGGGGTGTCAGCGTAGGTGGGGTAGGCGTAGACGTCGTTGCTGGGCTGGACGACGTGGGCTTCGGTGAGAAGCAGGTTCTTGTCGTAGAGCTCGGTGACCTCGGTGCCGGTTGAGGTGGCGTGCAGGCGGAAGCCATCGGGGGTCTCGGTGATGGTGGTGGTGGCGTCGGGGATGGGCACCATGTTGCCATTCATGTAGGCGTTCCAGGAGGAGAAGAAGCCGGTCATCATCTGCTCCATGCCTTCCTTCATCTTCGTGGCGGCGTCTTCCTTGCCTGCGGGCGGCGAGGCGGCGTTGGCCCATTCGAGATGGCCATCGCTGTTGAGTTCGTCGGTGACGGAGAGGTGGACGGCGCGGAGATATTGCAGAAAGGGGTTGTCGTCCTTGATGTCAGAGCCGGAGTAGCGAGTGAGGAAGTCTTTCCAGTTGAAGTCGACGGTGCACTTGAAGGAGCGGAGGCCCTGCGCGGTGGGTGTGTAGTAGAGGGCGCGGGCGGAGATGAACTTGGTGTTGGCGGCGGGGGGTGCGGGAGGAGTCGCGGCGGGTGTCGAGGTCGTGTTGGCGGGCGGCTTCGCGCTGGCAGCGGCAGGGGGCTGGGCCGGTGGGGCGGCGGTGGTCTGCGAGCCCGCGGGCGCGGTAACGGCGTAAAGCGCCGCTGAGCAGAGAAAAGCGCAGACTGTCCGGCTGGTCATGCGCGCCATGATACGGCAGGCGCGCATGACTGGAGCGGATTTCTTGCGGACGGCGATGCTTTGCGGAGATTAGTGCGGGATGCGAGCTATTTACCGGTGTAAGTTACGTGCCAGACGCTGCGTGAGCCGTCGTCGGTGACGAACAGCGAGCCATCAGGTGCAACGGCGACGCCGACGGGGCGGCCCCAGACCTGGCCGTCTTTGGTGACGAAGCCGTCGAGGAAGTCGTCGTATTCGCCGGTGGCGTGGCCGTTGTGCATGGGGATGAAGATGACGTTGTAGCCGGCGCGGTTCTTGCGGTTCCAGGAGCCGTGCTCGGCGGCGAAGGCACCGCCGTCGAAGGCCGTGGGGAACGAGCCGCCGTGATCGGGGTAGAAGTTCATTTCGAGTGAGGCCATGTGCGGCTGCACGAGGACGTCAGGCGTGCGGACCTGGGCGTGGATGTCTTCGCGTTTGCAGCTGGCGGCTTGTGAGGGATCGAGCGGCTGTTTCAACTGCGGGTTTGGGCCGGTGCCGTTGGCGCAGGGGTCCTCGAGGCGTGGATCGCGGTGGCCGCCCATGTAGTACCAGGGCCAGCCGAAGAAGCTGCCTTCGGGCACGCTGGTCACGTAGTCGGGAACGAGATGATTGCCGAGGTTGTCGCGCTCGTTGACGGAGCACCAGAGCTGGTGGGTCTCGGGGTTGATCGCTTCGCCGACGCAGTTGCGGATGCCGTGCGCGTAGACCTCTTCGAACTTTCCATCGGGCGTGTATTCGAGCACATCGGCGCGGTGGAACTCGCGGGGGTGTGTATCGGCGTCATCGACATTTGAGCCCGAACCTACAGACACGAGCATGTGCCTGCCGTCCGCGGTGAAGACGACGTCGCGCGTCCAGTGGCCGCCGCCGCGAAGCTGCGCGTAGCCCGGGATGTCAGGGATGATGGTCTGCGGGCCGCTGGTCGCGTGGAGGTCGCCCGCGTGATACGGGAAACGCGCGATGGTGGTCGCGTTGCCAACGTAGACCCACTGCGGGTTGGGGCCGAGCGGGTAGAAGGCGATGCCGAAGGGGTGGTCAAGGCCGGTGGCAAACTTTTCGATGGTTTGCGCTTTGCCGTCGGGACGCAGGCCGCGAAGTACGAAGATCGTGCCGGCCTGAGAGTCGGCGAGGAAGAGATCTCCGTTGGGCGCGAAGCGGATGAGGCGCGGCATGACGAAGGTGCCTTCGGTGGCCTGGTGCGTCTCGCGCTTGTTCTCGCTGCGCTGCATTGGCGTGGAGTCTCCGCCGGCGTAGAGCGTGACTTTGAAGCCGGCGGGAGCGGTGGGCCAGGCGTCCGCGGGCTTCGGTATGACCTGCGGGCCGTTGTCGACGGCTTCCGCGGGATTGGGTGCGGGCAGGTCGGCGAGGGTGATCTTGTGGCGAACGCCGGGCTGCTGTTGCGCCCAGTCGGTGAACGCGGGCTGGCCAGTGAGAAGGGGCTGTTGCGCGGTCGCGGTAAGGGCAGCTCCGCAGAGCGCGGAAACGAAGAGAAGACGATTCAGCCTGAACATCCAAACCTCACAAAGATTTTTTGGGAAAGCGGGTTGGTGGGAACGGGGCCCTAGTTACTTGGACGTTGCCGGATTGGATGTGGCCGCAGGGTCCAAAGCCGTCGAGGTGGGGGCTGCAGAGGCCGGATCGTGCGCGGAGAGGATGGCTTTGAGTTGATCGAGCGTGGCGGAAGCGTGGAGCAGGGCGCGGTCGTCGCGGTGCTGTAGCGTGGCGGAGTCGAGTACCTGGCGCAGAGCGATGTCGGCGGCGCCGTGCGGCGGCTCGGCACTGGCGATGCCCCGGACGATGCCAAGCAGAGCATTGAGGGCGTTTGCTGTGCGCTCGGCGTCGAGCGGATCACCGGCGAACTCCTCGACGCGAAGCTCGGCAGAGCCGCCATGCAGCGGAACGGCGGTGGACCAGCGGATGCTGGCGACGAGGTCGCTTTCGGACGAGACAGGAAGCTGCAGGCCGAGGAAGGAAATCTGTCCGTTATGTGCGAAGGGCAGGCCGATGTGGCCGATGCCCCAGGCCTGTGCGAGCAGCGGAACATTGTGAAAGCGCGCGGCGAGCAGGGAGGAACCGGGGGAGCTGACGGCCGAAGCGCGGGAGCGATCGATCATGGAGTGAATCTGCTCGGGCGTGGGTGTGTTGGAGGCCGCGATCATGTCAAAGCCAAGCTGGGCGACGCGAAGCTGGCGGCCTTCGACAGGGATGGTGTAGATGGTTTGGCCGGCGTAGGTTTCCTGCGACTTCGAGATGCTGGTCAGATACTGCGCGAGACGCTGGCCGTCGAAGCGACCGACGAAGACCTCGGAGTAGGCGACGGCGCCGTTGGGGCCGCGCGGGTCAGGCATGCGGTGGAGGGCGAAGGCTGCGGCGTCTAGGTCGTGTTCGGGGACGATACCGGTCTGGTCGATGAAGCGCTGCAGATCAGCGCTGCGCGGGACCTGCGAGTCGTCGAAGTGAGTGGCGGCGCGCAGAGGCTTGAGGTTGACGTAGACGATCGCGTCGCTTTCGGGCAGCAGACGTGCGGCCTCAGGCGGAGCTTTGGCGCGGAGGTAGAGCGCAAGAACAAGCGCTCCCAGAACGGCGAGCGCGATGACGAGAGAGATCCACGTGCGTCGTCGCATCAGCTGTTGAGAGTAATTTTACTCGCGAATGGAGAAGGTGAAGATTTTGCCCGCGTTCGAGATGCCGGGAACGTTGGAGGAGCCCGGCGGAAGCACGCCGTATTCGCCCTTGATGATGTCCACGGGAACGGTGAACTCATACATCTGCGGTGCGACTTTGTGGGCTGTGAACTCGACTTCATCGCGGTCGGAGCCGGTCGTGGAATGGAAGAGACCGCCGGTCTTCACGCGGAAATCGCGGCTGTGGGAGTGCTGTTCGAAGCGAAGGAAGTCATACTCTTCGGCCTGCGTGCCGGCAGGCGCGTAGATGAGGATGTTGACGCCGGTGGGGAGGACAAGCGGCGACTTGTCCCCTTCGAGATGGCCGTTCATATCCTGCTTCACGAGGCCGTCGGTGGCGGCGTTCTTGAGCCAGCCGCTGGATTTGAACTCGACGCGCTCAGTTTTGAGCGGCAGCCACTCGCCGGTCTTCGTGTCCTGGTAATAGACGCCGATCTCATCGATACCCGCGCCCAGGGGCGCAGGAGCGATTTTTCCCTTGGCGTGGAATACGAGGCCTGCGCTGCGAGCCTGCATGGCGGCGATGACCTGCTGGGAGACGCCGGCGTTCTTCAGGGAGATGAGGTCGTCAGGGGCGGTGTCGTAGCGGCCGGGCTGGGTCTGGATCGTCTGAATGATGACGGTGTCATCCAGGCCGGCCTTGCTCATCTTGACGATGGTGTCATTGTCGAGGAAGTGAGGCTTCGAGAGGTCATTGGACGGCTGGAGCGGACCGTCGTCAGGGGAAGCGGCCTGTGCGAGCGCGCTGCGTGCCCCGACAGAGAGGAAAAGACCGAGCAGGACCGCAACAACAGCGTGCAGGCGAAAGGACCCAGGCGACGAGACGTACTTCGTCATGCGCAGAATGCTAACACTCCCGTGAGACCGAAGCGGGGCTGCGTGCGGTGCTTTCATCGGGCGTGCGTATGTGGTACACCCTCGGGGTAGCTTCTTGCGCGAGTCCGGGCCTGGCTGTACGCAATCCATCACAGAGGGGAGGCTCCTGGTGACCATCTCCGAGCTTGTTTTCCTTTCAGCACTTCTGCTGCCTTCAGCGATACAGACGCAGAATGGGAAAGCGCCGGTTACACCTCCGCCGGCTTCAGGGATTGTGGCCGCGCCGCCGATCAAGATGGGATTGTGGGAGGCGACGATTACGAATTCCCTGATCTCGAAGACGCTGAAGACGCGGTCGTGCGTAACGCCGCAGAGCTATCAGGATGCGATGACGCGCGTTCCGCCGGGCTGCACGATTGCAAACAAGATGCAGACGCCGACGAGCATCTCTGGAGACCTGAGCTGCACGCTGCAGCATGGCGGGACAACGACGGGGCATATTGACGTGGAGATGCCCGACCCAACCACGATGACGAGCACGGTTCAACTGAATGTAACGGCGGGTGGCCAGACGACGCCGATGAAGCTGACGACGGAGTCACACTTTGTCGCTGCAGACTGTGGTGATCTCGGTCCAGGGCAGAGCAAGATGGTTCAGTAGAATTCTCCGTGCGCTGTGTGCTCGCTCTGCGCCGGCGGCCTGTGTATCTCAGTAGCCTGATGTGGTAGAGTCATATTCAGCGCTGCGCGTTCTGGCAGCGCGCTGTGCTGTTTGCGCCCGTTCGGAGATATGCCGGGTGGGTATCGGAATCAGGCTGGCGTAGCTCAGCTGGTAGAGCTCCTGATTTGTAATCAGGCGGTCGGGGGTTCGAATCCCTTCGCCAGCTCCAGTCCTCCGGCGTGACTCAGGTCGCGAAACGGTGCAGAGAAGAGTTTGGTTGTACTGCTTGTCAGGATTCCTTCCTCGCGAGTGTCCGCCAGCCCACAACCTCCGTTCTGATGCGCTGGAGTTTTGGCGAACAGGCGGTGCGTTCGGGCAAGCGGCCTTCCGTAGAAGAGCCGGGCAGGCAGAGCAGGGCACAGGTGGCCGAGTGGTTAATGGCAGCAGACTGTAAATCTGCCCGTCTATGACGTACGGAGGTTCGAATCCTCCCCTGTGCACCACGTTTTGAACGGAGGACCAGATGAATAAGGGTCCTTCGAAGATGGCACCCGCCAGCACCGGCCGTTTGGTGGTCGCGCTGGTAGTTCTGGGCGTTCTGGCGCTGCTGGTGTGGCGCACGATCGACCCGGGAAAGATTCAGCAGCTTTGTTTTCTGCTGCTCGGGTTTTTTGCCGCACGTGTGCTGATTGGTTGGCAGCGCGCGCGTAAGATGGGATACGAACAGACGGAGCGCGGAAGCGACCGGATGTGACGTGTAAAGGCTGATGTAGCTCAGTGGTAGAGCACTCCCTTGGTAAGGGAGAGGTCATGGGTTCAAGCCCCATCATCAGCTCCAGATTTTTGAAGGTGGGCGGGAGTAACTCAGTGGTAGAGTCACAGCCTTCCAAGCTGTTGGTCGCGGGTTCGATTCCCGTCTCCCGCTCCAGATTTTCGAGATAGGCAGTCCGGAGACGAATGTCGCAACCTCAACACACAGATTTCAGCCAGGTGGACCGCACGCATGCGCTCTATGAGCGTCCGCCGGTCACCATTGCCGATGAGCCGACCTTCCGCACTGTGAAGTCGGCGATTGAGAGCTCCTTTGCAGCGCACAATGTGGAGAAGTTTTTGCGTTCGCTGGAGCGTGCGAGCCTCCGCATCCGCGACTTCGAGTCGGTGCTGAACGGCGGCAAGCTGGGCGTCAGCACGGCGGTTGAGTACAACAAGCTGACCGACGGCGATCAGGGGCAGATTCGCGAGTTTTATCTCGCCTCGCTCGAGAAGGTCGAGCCGTCCTTGCGCGAGAAGTACTTCAAGCTCTACGCCTATTACTGAGGCATAGAAAAAGCTCACAGGTTTGATTTGAATCGCCGGGAATTCCGGCTGGATGGAGGAGAAGGTAGTCATGGCGAAGGAAAAATTTGATCGCAGCAAGCCGCATGTGAACGTTGGGACGATTGGTCATATTGATCACGGCAAGACGACGTTGACGGCGGCGATCACGAAGGTGCTGTCGAAGCACAACCCGAAGAA
>DASZBM010000004.1 GCA_035944135.1 Acidobacteriaceae bacterium | reverse complement strand
AATCCGATCGCACCCGATCGCTCAACCCAGGACACGTCGGCCTTCCCGAGGCAACGTACACCTAAGCCTTAAGCATCTCCGCTGCGCAACCCCCTGTCAAGAAATCCCTTTTCTGTCGCAGTATCAGGCACTTGATCTGCTGCCCTTTTTCGCACTCACCCGGACGTCCGTCCGCGCCCTGAAGAAGGACACTCCGGTCGCTTCCCCCGCCAGCGCCCTCTCCGGAGCCCACTGAAATATCTCCGGAGCCTCAACCATGTCATCCCGTTTGCTGTCGTCGCTCTGCCCGGCGGCCCTTTTGCTTCTCGTCTCGCCGCCACGCCCGCACTGCACACCAGCTCCATCACCTACGACCTCACGCTCTCGCCCAGCTCAGGCTTCCCGAGCGGCACCGGCACACTCACCCTCGCCCCGGGCGCCCGCTTTCTCTTCCGCCACAAGCGCGCCGCCGACCTTTAGGCCGCTGCCACGCACCTGGGCCTCATCCGCCGCTCCTGAGCTCACCGAAGCATTCACGCGCTTCGGCCGCGAGGTCCTGGTCGGATACGTGACATTGCATAACACCGTAAATGCACGCGCATTTTTAGGTCGTTAAGTCGTGTATGCGACCCAAGGGACAGCCTGTCGTATTTGCACAGCACGACACTGAAGTCTAACTACTTTCCGATCTTGACCCGGATATTTTCCCTCAGTAGAGTGAGCGCCACTGAACGAACAAACTTCACCTCGCTGTGCCACTGCTGTACGTGTTCTTCGCTCGGTTTCAAGCCGCACAAATCGATCCACGGGAGAACTATGCACTCACCACGTTCCACGGCCCTTTTGTCTTCAGCCACCCTTGTCATTGCCTCGGCCCTGCTCCCGCACATTGCGGCGGCACAGAATGTCCCACAAACCGTCCAGCAGGATCAGGAACAGCAGCACTCAGCATGGCGCCACGCCATGCACCAGATGCCAGCTCCCCAGGCAGGCTGCTACCACGCATCCTTTCCGAGCACCGAATGGGAAAAGATAGAGTGCGCCGCGCCCCCGGCCTATCAATCCGCACGGCCAAACATGCGCACACAAGTAGCAGGTAACGGCTATGACTACGTAGCGCAGGCGCCGTCCGGCCACACCTTCAGCTCCGTGGTGGGCAGCTTCCCCACCGTGAGCAATGTCACTTCGGAGAAAGGTGCAAACGTTCCGTTCGGCAGTGGCTACAGCAATGGCATTACCGGCACCAATCAGTACACGCTGCAGGTCAACACCAACATCGTGAACACCGCCGCCTGCACCGGATATTCCGGTTGCTACGCGTGGCAGCAGTACGTCATCTCGACCGACACCCCGGTTTCGCTCACGAGCAACCAGCTCACGGGCAAGACCGAGGTGTTCATCGAGTACTGGCTGATCAACTACGGCGCCAGCACCAGCGCCTCCTGCCCGAGCGGCTTCCTTAACGCCGGTCCTGACAGCACAGGCGTGGATTGCGTGCAGAACACGCCCGCAACCGTTGTCTACAACGGGCAGCTTCCGGCGACCCAACTGGCCAGCCTGTCGCTTTCCGGCACCGCCGCGGCCGGCGGCACCGACAGGGCCACGGCGACCTATGACACCGAGGCTTACACAGCCAGCGTGGCAGACTCCTACACGGATATCTCCAGCAAGTGGACACAAGCCGAGTTCAACGTAGTCGGCAACGCCGGCGGCTCGCGCGCAGACTTCAACAAGGGCGCCTCGCTCACCGTGAAGGTCGCCGTAACCGACGGCTCGACCACGGCACCCACCTGCGTCTCGCCCTCCAGCTACGACGGCACGACAGGCGAAACCAACAACCTCACCCTCAAAACCTGCAGCGCCACCGGCGGCTCAACACCATACATCCAGTTCACGGAATCCGATTAGTCACCTCTCGATAGTTCTCTACTCAACCGGAAAGCGCCGAGATCATCTCGGCGCTTTCTCTATGCGCATCCGCTACCCTGTCTGAATGCGCGCAGCCGACATCCGCCAGGAGCTCCCGCCGCTCCTCCGCCTCGCCGCGCCGCTCATCGCCGGCGAGTTGGGCTGGATGTCGATGTCTGTTGTGGACACCAGCATGGTCGGCCGGCTGCCGCACTCCGCTGTGCCCATGGCCGCCGCGGCGCTCGCCCAGGTCATCTTCAACACCTTCGTCTTCGGCATCGGCGGCGTCCTTCTCGGCCTTGACACCCTCATCTCGCAAGCCTTCGGCGCGAAGGAGATCCACGCGGCTAATCGCTGGTTATTCCATGGAATCGTCCTCGCGCTTGCGCTTGGGCTCCTGCTGGTGGGAATCATCGCCTTCGGCCCCGCGGTCCTCAATCGCATGCCCGTCGACCGGAGGGTCCTCGCCCAGGCCGTTCCTGCGCTCTACGGCCTCAACTGGGGCGTCATTCCGCTGCTGCTCTACTTCACACTCCGCCGCTATCTGCAGGCCGCTCACCACGCAAAGCCCATCGCTTTCGCGCTCATCTCCGCCAATCTGATCAACTTCATCGGCGACTGGCTCCTCATCTATGGCCATCACTGGCAGTTCACGCTGGGTCCCCACTCGCACGTCACGAGCACCTACATCATCGCCATTCCGGCGTACCAGGTCGTCGGCTCCGCCTGGGCCACCAGCTTTGCCCGCCTCTATTTAATGGTTGTCCTCGCCGTCGCTATGCTGCTGGCTGACCGCCGCCATAAGTATGGCGTCGTTGCCGACATCCGCTCGCGCACCTCGCGCCGGATAGAGTTCCAGCACCTTCGCCAGCTCTTCCGACTCGGCGCTCCTGCCGGTGCCCAGATCTTCGTCGAGATCGCGGTCTTCGCGACCGTAACAGCACTCATCGCCACGCTCGGTCCGCTTCCGCTTGCCGGGCACGAGGTCGCGCTCCAGCTAGCCAGCACCACCTTCATGGTGCCGTACGCCATCTCCTCCGCGACCGCCGTCCGGGTCGGCCATGCGCTTGGGCGCGTCCGGACCGGGCACGCGCAGCCCGGTACCGCGTCGGCGGCTGGTTGGAGCGGAATCCTCGCCGGCGCCGCCTTCATGCTCTTCGCGGCCCTGACCTTCCTGACCATTCCTGGCAAACTCGCGCGCATCTTCACTCCCGACGCGTCGGTGATCGCCGCGGCCGTTCCATTGGTTCTCGTGGCTGCGGGGTTTCAGTTCTTCGACGGCATCCAGATCACCGTTACAGGCGCTCTGCGCGGAGCGGGCAACACCGTCGCGCCGTTCCTGACCCACTTGATTTGTTACTGGGTCGTCGGCCTTCCGCTCGGGATCCTGTTCTGCTTCCGCCAGCACCTCGGAGCTGCAGGCCTCTGGTTCGGGCTGATGATCGCCCTCATCGGGGCCGCGATCGTCCTGCTGGCCGTCTGGCGCCGCACCACAAGACAGCTTCTAGCCGCTAAATTCTAGGTGCGAGGGGTACCCCCTCCCCCCGTCACATTTTGCGCAAAATCTTCACAACATTGGAGTTAGGCTTGGACCTTCGCAACCGGTCGTACGCTAAATTATCCAGAATCAGCAACTTGCAAGATAAGGTGTCTGCAAAATCTTCAAAACAGATGAGTTATCCGCATCAGGAGCAGCACTTTTTTCGAGGGGCCGAGCATGGATTTTACTGACTGGACGCCGGGCTCAGCGTTACTCCGATTCCGCCTACATCCGAGTCCGTTACGGTCAGGCTCTCCTGAAACGGCGCATAGCTCGTCCCGGCGCTTTCACCCTGCGGCCGTCTCCCGAAGCTCTGCGATGCCACACTGCTGGCATTCGAGACCGCCAGCGTATAGGTTCCGGCCGGAACCCACTGCACCGCAAAGCTTCCATCCGGCTGAATCATCGCCATGCGCGAGAGGCTCGAGTCCTGAGTGTCGGTGAGCCGGACCACGCCGGCGGCGACATTGCCCTGGTCGGTTGAGCCAACATGGCCGGAAACGGTGTGCAGTGTGCTCAGATCCAGCACAAACTGCACATCATCGCGCTCCTCGCCGGATTTAAGCGTCACGACCTGCGCATCGCTGCGCCGCACCTTGCCGGGCGCATACATCACGATGGAGCTCACCCGCTGGACCGAGCCCTCCTCGGCCGAGGGCGTCATCATCGTCGCCCGAACCCAGTAACTCCCAGGCGCCAAGCCTGTAATCCTGAAGACGCCGCGATCATCACTGGTCTGGAATCCACCCAGGCCGCCGCCGAATCCGCCGCCAAGTTGCGAGACCACGCGTGTCAGATCGGTCGCCGGAGCGGTCGATTGCGCGGTCGACTGGACGCTCACGTTCACGCCGGCGGCGGGCGTTCCGTCATCCCACTGCATCTTGCCTTGAATGACGCCGCCACGATCCAGCGTGATGTTCGCCGTCCCACCACCACCCTCGGCCACATGAACCTGCGGCAGGCTGGCGAGCAGGTCCGCCGCGGTCGAACCGGAGCGCAGCCGGGCTGCCGTCTCGGCGACCGGCGAGGCATAGCCGGTGGCCGACGCCGTGACATAGTAGTCGCCCGGCTCGGCCATGACGGTGTAATTCCCATCCATATCTGTGCGCGCGGTTACGCGACGTCCGAAGCCGAAGCCGTATCCGCCACGGCCCTGGGTCTGGTTTGCCTGGTCAGTCCCGATCAGCGTCACGGTTGCAAAGCGTGCTGCGCGCTGTGTATCTGAGCATGTGACACGCCCTGTTACGGTGGCGAGCATGCGCTGCTGATTAGCCTGGGGCGCGCCGATCTGCAGCTGCACGCGCGGCCCCTGATCCTGGGCCTGGGACCCGCAACACACCAGCGCACACGCCGCCATCACAAACCCAACTCGCCCCGCCCACTTCATTGCCACAACGCTCCTTGCAGAATTCAACACAGGTCCTGTCAAAGAGACGTTCTACCAACGCGATGGGCTGCGTCAATTCCCCGTTCTGTCCGGCGCTGTTACTGGTTGCCGGTTTGGGTGTCGTTCTCCGAGCTCTTCGCAGGCGTCAGCTCGATGTTCTCGCCGGTGAGATCGTCACCCGCGACCATCACCTGCTGCTCGGCCTTTTGATAGCTGCGCACGGTCTTGAAACCGACGCTGGTGAAGATTCCGGCCTGGTCGGATTTTTTGGGCTCCTCGGGGACGGTGTCGGCCGCGCCCCTGACTTCCATGGTGTAGGTTCCCGACGGAACAAAGGGAACGGTGAAGCTGCCATCCGCAGCAAGCCCGGCGCTGCGCGTGAAGGTCTTCTCGGTGGTATCGGTCAGGATTACGACGCCGCGGTTCAATCCGTGGTGATCTTCGGCAGAGGTGACGCGTCCGCTGACGGTGTGTGTTGCGCCGAGGTCGAATGTGATGTCCTCATCGGTGCGTTCCTCGCCTGCGGAGACGGCGACCGGTTTGGCGTCCTTCTTGCGGAACCCGGCGGGTGCGTACACGATGAGCGGAGCAGTACCGAAGCTAGCTCCCTGATCGAAGCGTCCCCGCTGCATGACCATGCGGTGATTCGTCTGGAGCATTACCCGGATGGTGTATTCGCCAGGCGCGAGGCCGGAGATGCGATAGTGGCCACGGTCGTCCGTGTTGGCCATCGCCTCTCCGTTCATCAGGAACATGGTGAACTGCGGCGGGAGTTGCTTGTGCTCTCCAGTCTTCGGCTCAACCGAGACATTGGCCTGGTGCACACCACTGCCGTCGTCCCAGAGCACACGGCCCTCGATGGCTGCTCCGCGCATGACAGAGATCTCTGCGTTGACGGAGTGGTCTGCGGAGACGCTCACGGTGGGCACGCCGGTGACGCCCTTCGTGAGGTCCTCGCCCGCGTCGTACGCGGCCTGCAGGAGTTCGTGGGGCTGGATGTAGCCGCCGACGGATGCCATGACGAAGTAGTCGCCGGGGGCAAGATCTTCGGCCGCAAAGCTGCCATCGAGACCAGTTTCCGTCATTACGAACGTGGTGGAGCTCATGGCGTCGTTCATGGATTTGCGGAACGCTTCAATGGTCTTGGTATCTGTCCCATCGAGCTTGGGCATGGCGGTCACTGCAGGCGGAACGGCGAGGAGAGTGACCTGCGCGAAGCGTGCAGGTTTCTGCGTGTCCTGGCAGAAGACGTGGCCCGTCACTGTGCCTGTGCCGGGCTTCGAGGTCTGCGCCCATGTCACGCCACAGAGCGCCATCATCATCACGCACAGCCGCACACCGCGGATCATGGTCCTATGCATGCGAGCCAGTATCTGCCCGGCTCGGTTTGCGTGCAAATAGAATTCAGAACGCGCGATCGCCTGCGATGTCGGCTCGCACGCGTTCCATGGTTTCGAGATAGAAGGCAATGTTGTGGATTGAGTTGAGGGTTGCGCCGAGCGGTTCTCCGCTTGCGAAGAGGTGACGCAGATAGGCGCGTGAATAACGCGCGCAGACCGGGCACGCGCAGCCGGCGTCGATGGGGCCCTGATCGGCGGCGAGATCTTTGCGCTTGATGTTGAGGCGGAGGACTGCGCTGCGGCGGTCGGAAGGGTTTTCGCGGAGGAAGAGCAGGCCGTGGCGGCCGGCGCGCGTGGGGAGCACGCAGTCCATCATGTCGACGCCCATGCGCGCGTACTCTTCGATCTCGTCGGGGTAGCCGACGCCCATGACGTAGCGCGGCTTGTCTTTGGGCAGAAGATCGAGGCAGAGCGCGATCATCTCGCGGGTGACCTCGCGCGGCTCGCCGACGGCAAGGCCCCCAATGGCGTAGCCGGGGAAGTCCATTTCGACGAGCCGGGCTGCACTCTCGCGGCGCAGGTCCGGGTACATGCCGCCCTGCACGATTCCGAAGAGTGCCTGGTGCTTGTCGCTGAAATGGGTGGCGTCGTACTCGCGTTCGAAGGCGGTGGTCCGATTCCACATCTCTTCAAGATGTGGGGCACCCAGATCTGTGGCTGAGCGGCACCATGGGACTTCGTGACGATGCTCTTCCCAGTACTGCTTCGAGCGCGCGGCCCAGGCGTGCGTGAGGGCCATGGAGTCGCGCGTGCGCTCCCAGCTTGCGGGCGTCTCCACGCATTCGTCGAAGGCCATCATCACATCGGCGCCGAGCGCGATCTGTACTTCCATGGAGTGCTCGGGGGAGAAGAAGTGTTTCGAGCCATCGAGGTGCGAGCGGAACTCGACGCCATCGCTGGTGATCTTGCGGAGCTTGGCGAGGGAGAAGACCTGGAAGCCGCCGGAATCGGTGAGCATGGGCCGGCGCCAACTCATGAAGCGGTGCACGCCGCCGAGCGCGCGAATGAGCTCGTGGCCGGGGCGGAGATAAAGGTGGTAGGTGTTGGCGAGGATGATCTCCGCGCCGCGGCCGAGGAGCGTTTCCACGACATCCTGCGGGACGGCCTTGACGCTGGCGGCCGTGCCCACCGGCATGAACACCGGGGTTTGCACGACACCGTGCGGCAGCGTAAGTTCACCGCGACGTCCGCCATCTGCGCACGTCGCGCCCACCTCAAAAAGGAGCGACATCAGCTCCTCATTCTATTGCGTCGGCAGCGTTCTACTCCGGAGGTTGCGGGGGAGCGGGAGCCGGGGCGGCCTGCGGAGTTGGCGGTGCTGCGGGCGCCGTCAGATCCTTGTCCTTGTCCTTGTAGAAGTCCTTTTCGAAATCCTTCATCTGTTTATTCAGCTTCTCCATCTGCTCGGGATCCATGGGGCGGACCTTGAGCGTCTTGAGCTGGATCATCTGGTCATTGGCAAAGGGGGTCACGTTGAACGTATTCGGCTCCATGTTGAGGATCATTGGGAGGCCGTGCAGGCCGAATTGCATGTCCGCGAGTGCTTCGGGGTTGGTCATGGCCAGCATGGTCATCGGACCGAGCCCGGGCAGCATGGGGAAGAAGCCCAGGTCGCTGGAGCCAGGGCCGCCAGACTTGCGGATCGTGTGGATGAAGGTGAGCGACTTCGCCTCGACCTCGATGATCGCGGTCTCTCTCATGCCGTCGGTGCGGTGCTTGCTGCAAACGTCAGAGCCGGATCCGTTCTTGAGGTCGCGGACGTGGACGGAGCAGTGCCAGTCGCCGGTGTTGAGCTTGTTGCGGATCGCGTCGACGTCCGCCATGTTGTACATGCCGGGCTTGTCGTAGGTGTAGGTGCGGACGACGTTGAGGACCATGTTGTGCGCGCGGTGCTCGTCGCGGCCGTCGACAAGGTTCAACGAGTCCGGGTCCATGGTGATCTCGGTGATGTCGCTGGCGCCCTTGGCAAAGACCTCGGTGCCCGCGAAGAGATCGTCCTTGGGCAGCGGGGCCGCGCTCTGGGCGCCTTCGCCCTGTCCGACGCCGAGTCCCTCGCCGATGCCCTCGCCCGCGCCCAGTGCCACCACGCGGTAATGGCCGGTTGGCGGCTGCATGAGGTAGGTCTGGGCACCGGCCCACGCACATCCCGCAATCATTGCTGCCCAGACGAATCCACGCAGCCACGCAATCACTTTGCTTTGAATCATCTTTTTCATCTCGCCTCCTGCCCTTTCGTTGCTGCGCTGTGCGCAAAAAATTCAGATCGCGTTACTGTTCGAGCTCGATCCCCTGCCGTGCGAGCTCGGCCCTGGTGCGGGCCAGCGTCTCGTCGGTGATGCGTTCCGCGGTTTCAAACTGCTTCTGTGCTTCCACCCTGCGCTCGTGCTGCTCGTGAACGTGAGTGCCGACAAAAACTCCCATCGCGAGCACGGCGGCAATTGCTCCACCCATCCAAGTCCGCGTGAAAGAGCGGGGCATGGTGAAGATGCGTCCGCCGTTGGATAACTTGATCAGGCGGAAGCCGCCACCCGCGTGCACGCGCTTGCGCTCGGCCTCGTCGGCAAGTGCGAGGAATTTCGCGGTGGTCTCGGCGCGCACTTCGACGCGGCGCATGGAGCGAGCGAGCGCCTGCTCGAACTCGGTCATTTGATCGTTCATCTCGACTTTCTGTTCTCTGTCTTCAGGCCCGTTCATCGCACATACTCCTTCATGGTGATCTCCGCCTTGCGCCGCAGCAGCTTCAGCCCGCGCTGGAGATTGCTCTTGACTGTGGCCAGGGGCTGGCCAAGCAGCTTCGCAATGTCGTCCGGCGTCATGTCCTCCTGGTACCGCAATACGACTGCAACTCTCATCTGTTCCGGCAGGGAGCCGAGCAGCTCTTCGAGCCGGGCTTCGAGCACGGTCCCGAGGCCGGCTGCGCCATCGCCGTCACCGGGTGCCTCTTCGTTCCACTCCTCGGCGTGCGTTTCGGGACGGTGCGCCCGGCGCCGTAGCGCGTCGGTCGCCCGGTGCACCGTCACTTTGCGCAGCCAGAACCTCACGTGGTCCTCGCTGGACAGCCGTTCGGCCGACCGGAAGAGCTCAAGGAACACGTCCTGCGCGACCTCTTCGGCCGTGCCGTATTCCCCGGTGACCCTGAGGGCGAGCGAAAACACCATCCGCTGATGCCGCTCGACCACGCCCCGGAACTCCGCTGCTTCGGTCCGCATGCCTTCACCTGTCTATTACGTGCGGCTTGTCGCGGGAGGATGCAAAATCTTAGTAGCCATGAAATTAGTAGCCATGAGATTTCCCCTGCTTGCCGCCATCCTGGTCCTGACCACGCTGCCGCTTGGCGCCCAGACGACCGCGACCCCGCCGCCGCCAACCCACCCCACCAGCACACCGTACACCGGCGATCTGTCGGTCTTTGACGAGCCGGGACGGGATCAGAAGCTGCAGATCGACCGCGTTATGGATACGCTGAAGCTTCATCCGGGAGCGACGGTCGCGGATATCGGCGCGGGCGGCGGCTGGTTCTCGGTGCGGGCCGCGCGCCGGGTTTCGCCCGGAGGTACGGTGTTCGCGGAGGACATCAACCAGCATGCCGTGGACGCCATCCATAATCGTGCGGCGAAGGAAAACCTGCCCAACATCGCGGCGGTTCTGGGTACACCGGACGATCCGAAACTGCCGGCGAACTCGCTGGACGCGGCGCTGATGCTGAGGGTTTACCACGAGGTTGCGCACCCGCCGGTGCTGCTGGCGAACCTGCGCGGAGAGATGAAGTCGGGAGGGCTGTTCGGCGTGATCGACCACCCTGGGAACGGCGCAGACCACGGCATCAATGCAGACGTGGTGATCGCAGAGGTCCAGCGCGCGGGCTTCCACTTCGTGCGGCAGTATGACTTCACGAAGGGCGACCAGAACGACTATTTTCTGTTGTTCGAAAGGCCGTGAGGCTTGCGATGACACTCCGCGACGCCCTTCTCGAAGCCTCTGCATCCATCTCGCGAAGGGATGCCGAGACGCTGCTTGCTCATAGCGTGCGAAAGGATCGCGCGTGGGTGCTGGCCCATGCGGATGATGAACTGCCGCACGGCGAGCTCGAAGACTTTCGCGGGCTGACTGGCCGCCGCGCGGAGCAGGAACCGCTGCAACACCTTACCGGCACGCAGGAGTTCTTCGGCATCGAACTGCGGGTGACTACGGACGTTTTGATTCCCCGGCCCGAGACCGAACACCTTGTCGAAGCTGTGCTCGACTGGGCGCACCGGCAATCCGATGCCGATCCGGAGGCCGGCTCGCACCTGCGTATCGCGGATGTGGGCACGGGTTCCGGGGCGATTGCCATTGCGATTGCCTCGGTGCTCGAGCACGCCTCGGTGACAGCGATCGATATCTCGCCGGCTGCGCTGGCGGTGGCGCGGGACAACGCCGAGCGCGCCGGAGTGGCTGGTCGGATTCGGTTCATCGCGGGTGACCTGCTGGCGCCGCTGCTCGGAGAGCATGTTGCTCCAGACCCGCTGTTTACCGGTGATCCGCTCAACCCGCTGATTGTGGGGAGCGACCCGTTTGATCCTGTACTGGGCAGCGCACCGGCGCAGGAGACTGGTGAGCTCGACATTGTCGTTTCGAATCCGCCATACGTTGCGCTGGATGATGCCGCAACCCTGGCGCCGGAGGTGCGCGATCACGAGCCCGCGTTGGCGCTGTATGCGGGCCGCGACGGGCTTGCGATCTACCGCCGGCTTATCCCACAGGCTGCACATCTGCTGCGGCCGGGAGGGCTGCTCGCGATGGAGATCGGCTGGGGACAGCGCGACGCAGTCGCAGATCTGCTTGCAGGATGGGACTCTGTGCGATTCGTTGACGACTATGCGGGCATCGCGCGTGTTGCGCTCGCCATACGACGCTGAATTTTCGCGATATTGAAACCGCATCGTTTGCCGCTGGAAATCGCACTCTGGCACGACATGCTCTTTGCTTGACGCGCCCTGCTCGCGCGGCTAGTCTAGCCACCTTCTCATCATAGTTCCGGCACCGGTGGCGCTACGCGTCTTCCGGAACTCGGCCCTTCGAGCAATGCATATCAACGCAAGAAGGAGAGCCTACTCATGCCATCACAACGCACCGTCAGGATCGCCGTGTGCTCTGTTGCCACACTCGTTGCGATCTTCGCCACAACAGCCTGGAAACCCTCGCCGCACGTACGGGCACAGAGCTTCATCCCCGACATCCCGGATACTGAAGCACAGCTCATCCAAATCGGCTTCCAGATCGCTCCCGTGAAGCTCAATCTGATTAACAAGGACCCGGCGCTTGTCGGCTACGGCAGCTTCCTCGTCAACGCTGTTGCTGATTGCAACGGCTGCCACACCGGAGGCGTCCCTCCCAACCTTAACTACGCCGCCGGCCATAATCCTTACTTCGGTCAGAAGGCGAAGGTCGACCCCACCACGTACCTCGAGGGAGGAATGGACTTCGGCCCAGTTGCCGGGCCTTCGGCGACGTACGGCGACTACGTCGGCCCAGACATCATCGCCCGCAATCTGACCCCGGATAACACAGGCCGCCCCGAAGGTGGTCACACGCTTGCGCAGTTCAAGCAGATCATGAACACGGGCATCGACTTCGACCATCTCCACCCGACCTGCACCTCCCCCACGCCGACACCCACTCCGGCCAATTGCATTCCTCCGCCCGTCGACGGTGCGCTCCTGCAAGTGATGCCCTGGCCCGTTTTTCACAACATGACCGACCACCAACTCACGGCCATCTACGAATACTTGAGCGCGATTCCGTGCCTGTCACCAACCAACGACACGAATAACGTGCTTTACAACGACTGCGGTGGGCAGGCATCGGGACACGCCCCGACACCTGCTGACCACCACAGGAAGCAGGGGATCAACCCCGGGCTCTAACGAACGGCTTCAGAATGTGCGGCACAAGGGCAACCGGAGCGACTCGCCTGGTTGCCCTTTGTGCGGCAGGCCATCCCGTAAACTTAAATGCATGTCCGAAACTGCAGCGTCCGCTCCCATCGTCACCATTGCCAACCTTGGCGAGCACATCGGCCAATCGATCACACTCCGCGGCTGGCTCTATAACCTGCGCAGCTCCGGCAAGCTGCTATTCCCCACGTTCCGCGACGGCACGGGTACGGTGCAGGGCATCGTTCCGAAGGCAGCCGTACCGGAGCAGGTCTTCGAGACGCTGAAAGGCCTGACGCTCGAGTCGTCGCTCATCGTCTCGGGGACCGTGCGTGAGGACCAGCGCGCGCCTTCGGGCGTTGAGCTGGACGTGCAGGATGTCAGCGTGACGCAGCGGATTTCGGAAGAGACACCATATCCAATTTCGCGCAAAGAGCACGGCGTCGACTTCCTGATGGAACATCGTCACCTTTGGCTGCGCACGCCGAGACAGTCGGCCATCCTGCGCGTTCGTGCAGCGATCATGCGGGCCGCAGCGGAATATTTTGATATTAATGGATTCATCCGCACGGATCCGCCAATCCTGACGCCAAACGCTTGCGAAGGCACTTCAGACCTGTTCGAGATGAAGTACTTCGACGAGGAGATGGCGTACCTGACGCAGTCCGGACAGCTCTACGTGGAAGCGACAGCGCTGGCGCTGGGCAAGGTGTACTCGTTCGGGCCGACGTTCCGCGCGGAAAAATCGAAGACCCGCCGGCATTTGACAGAGTTCTGGATGATCGAGCCCGAAGTGGCCTACATGGACCTCGACGGATTGATGACGCTCGCGGAGGAATTCCTTACTCACATCGTCACGCGCGTGCTGGAAAACCATCGCGCGGACTTGCAGGTGATCGGCCGGGATGTGTCGAAGCTGGAAGCGATGGCCACGCCTGGTGAGTTTCCGAAGATGACTTACGACGAGGCGCACGCCATGCTCGAGCAGGCGTACAAGGACGGGAAGATTGAGAACCCGCACACCTACGGCGACGACTTTGGGTCGCCGGATGAGAGCTATATCTCCTCTCAGTTTGAAAAGCCGGTGATGGTGCACCGGTACCCGGCTGAGGTGAAAGCCTTCTACATGCAGCCCGACCCGAAGGACCCGACGAAGGCCTTGTGCGTGGACGTGCTTGCGCCCGAAGGGTACGGCGAGATTATCGGCGGCTCGCAGCGCATCGACGACTACGGCCTGCTCAAGTCGCGGATTGAGTCTCACGGCCTTCCGCTGGCTGCGTTCCAGTGGTATCTCGACCTGCGCCAGTACGGCAGCGTTCCGCACTCCGGGTTCGGCATGGGGATCGAGCGCTGCGTGGCGTGGATCTGCGGCCTGGAGCACGTCCGGGAAACCATTCCGTTTGCACGCACGCTCAACCGTATTTACCCGTAGCTCCAGATTTGGCGGTGCTGCCGGTTGATATAGCCAACAAATTCCCAGGCAACCAGACATGCGGCGGGTACTCATCTACGACACAACTTCAGCTGTTTGCACCGAATGCGGTGCGGTCTGGCGCACAAATGCCCTGATTTCAAGCATCGCGAACGGAGGGCCTGGGAACGGTCGTCTCTAGATGTATGCAAATTGTTGCACACTGCACCGACAACGCTTCCCTAAGCTGTTGATTTTATGGAAAGGGATCATGGCAGCCGATGTGCTCTCTCATGTGCAAGGCAAAGAAACAAGGCCACGTTCTACACAAACACCAGGCTCCCTGGCCGGGGAGGATGTTGGCTTCATCTGGTTGTTGAACTTTGAAGTTTTTGCTGGACAGGAGAGTAACGGAGACTATGAAAAACATACTGAAGGTTCTCGTACTTGGGGCTGCTGTGGCGGCTTCAGCAACCATGGCTAAGGCGGATCAGCTTTCGGGCACGCTTAACTTCGGACCGAGTGGAACTGGAGATTCCCAGTACACGCTCACCATGTCAGGCGACATCCTGACGGTCACTTTCAATAGCGGCACTCGCACGACCGGGGGCGGTAACCCCGTGATCGATAGCTATGCCGGCGAGACCAAGGCGAACACGACCCTGGGCAGTTTCAGCTTCAATACCGTCACCGGGGCAATGATTAGCGACAGCACTCCGGAATTTTCGGTGAAGGACACGACGCCCGCCAGCGACCCATATCTGGGAAGCACGCTCAGCTTCACGGCAGGCACGAGTCCCGTGATGTATGACTACAACGCGACCACCGGTTATCTCGACATCACGCTGACCGGTACGCTTTCCGATAATTACGATTCGGGCTACTTCAGCAACACACCCGGTAGTCTGTTCTTCAGCAGCCAGAACGTATTTTTCAATACCCCGGTCAGCGGTGGTGATACCAGCGGAACGGTCTCCTATTCCGGCACGCTTACCGCGTCGCCAGCTCCGGAGCCCGGCAGCCTTGCCCTTCTCGGCACAGGTTTGCTCGGATTCGCCGGCGTGGCTCGTCGCCGCATGTTCGGCAAGTAAAACCAGCCTGTTCCACAACGGGTCCCGGGCCCATTTATTCCACGTACGAAGCGCAGAACGAGGCACCCCAAAAGGGTGTCTCGTTTTTTGTCCCCCGCATTCGTGCTGAAACTAGAAACTTACGCTCAGAAACGTCGTCGGGCGCACTCGTCGCCGATGACATGAGCTACATCTTGGTGATCAACACGAACGCCACCAATTTCCAACCTGGAACGATCGGGCTAATCGACGACGGCGGCACAACGGAACCTGGTTTCATGCCGGCGGCGACTCCCGAACCCAGCAGCTTTGCGCTGCTCGGTACCAATCTCCGTCGACCTTCGGACGGGGGACAGACGCGCTCACAACGCCCCTGCGAGTTCCCTCGGTTCCACCGTCTGCAGGCTTATCGTCTGCGGATCCTTCACGCGCCCCATCAGCGCCGCCGCGACGAACAGGAACAACCCGCCTCCCACCACCGCGTAGAGCCGGTTGTTGTGAAGGAAGTGGATCATGATCCAGCCGAAGAAGAGGGACGTAAGGATCTCCGGCATAACGACGAAGAAGTTGAAGATCCCCATATAGACGCCGATGTGCTCCTCTGGCAGGCTGGCCGCGAGGATCGCGTAGGGCATGGAGAGTGTGCTCGCCCAGGCAATGCCTACACCGACCATGCTCAGCAGCAGGATGTATTGGTTGTGGATGAACCCAACCGTGGCAAGCCCCAGGGCGCCGCAGATCAGGCACACGATATGCGTCCGCACGCGCCCGGCACGAAGCGCAAGCCTGGGTAGCACGAACGAGAAGGCGAAGCACACCGCCGAATAAGCCGCGAAACAGACGCCGCCCCACTCCACACCGCGCGCGTATTCCGGCGTGCCGGGGCCGCTCGCGCCAAAGACGTTATGTGCCACAGCGACCGGGAAGTACAGCCACATGCAGAACAGCCCGAGCCACGTGCACAGCTGCACCGGGCCGAGTTTCCGCATCGCGTCCGGCATTACGCGAACTGCGTGGGCGATCTCTCTCGCGTTGTGCCCCAGCCCCCGGTACTCGCGCCTGGCACGCCGGAAGGCGTTCATGTCGTCTGGCGGGTACTCCTTCGTGGTGACGATCGTCCACAGGACGGCTCCGATGAAGGCCACGGCCCCAACGGTAAACGAGATCCGCACGGTCTCCGGAATTGTCCCCGGAGCCGTTGGGCCCACCTTGAGATGCCAGACGTTGTTGAGCAGCCACGGCATCGCGGATGCGACGACAGCACCTAATCCGATGAAGAGGCTCTGCATAGCGAAGCCGGCAGTCCGCTGGCCCTCAGGCAGCAGGTCGGCGACGAACGCGCGGAAGGGTTCCATGCTGATGTTGATCGATGCGTCGAGCACCCACAGCATCACGGCCGCCATCCAGAGCGCTGTCGCGTGCGGCATGAACAGCAGCATCGCCGAACTCAGGATTGCACCGGCGAGGAAGTATGGCCGCCGGCGTCCGAGCGGACCCCAGGTATGGTCGCTCGCATTGCCGATCAGCGGTTGCACGAGCAGACCGGTCAAAGGTGCGGCCAGCCACAGAATTGGGATCTGATCCGCGCGCGCTCCCAGGTACTCGTAGATGGCGCTCATGTTGGCCATCTGCAGGCCCCAGCCGAACTGGATCCCGAGAAAGCCGAAGCTCATGTTCCAGATCTGCCAGAAGCTTTTCCTGGGCTTGTAGGTGGTCACGGGTACAGCAGCCCTCCGGCGCGGAAGGGAAGCATACCATCCGCAAACCGCCCCGGGCGCTTACGCGACGACTCAGATCGTTGCGACCGCCGACTGCTCCTGCACGCGTGGGCTGACCTCGGTGCCGAGGAGTTCGATTGACCGCAACATCTTGTCGTGTGCCAGCGGACCACCGGACATCATCAGGCTGACCTGCGAGACGCCTCCGAGAGAATCGCTGATGTGCTGCATCTTCTTGGCCGCTGTCTCCGGCGAGCCGACGACGAAAGCTCCGGTCGGCCCGCGCTGAGCGTCAAAGGCGGCACGGGTCAGCGGCCCCCAGCCCCGCTCCTTTCCGATACGGCTGAAGGTGTGCGAGTAGGCGGGCCAGAGCTCGTCGGCGGCCTGCTGGTCGGTTTCGGCGACGTAGCCGATCGAGTGGACCGCGACATCGAGCGACTCGGGCGCGTAGCCGGCGCGGCGTCCAGACTGGCGATAGAGGTCGACCAGTGGGCGGAACCGGTGCGGCTCGCCGCCGATGATGGCGACGGTGAGCGGAAGGCCGAGCATGCCAGCGCGGACGAAAGAGTTCGGCGTTCCGCCGACTCCGAGGCGAATGGGAAGCACCGGCTGCACGGGCCGTGGCCACACACCCTGGCCGGTGAGCGACGGCCGGTGCTTGCCCTCCCAGTAGACCTTCACCTCGTCGCGCAGATGCAGCAGCAGGTCGAGTTTTTCGGCGAAGAGCTCATCGTAGTTTTTGAGGTCGTAGCCGAAGAGCGGGTAAGACTCGATGAACGAACCACGGCCGACGATGATCTCGGCACGGCCGTTGGATATGAGATCAAGCGTGGCGAAGTCCTGAAAGACACGGACTGGATCGTCGGAGCTGAGGACGGTGACTGCGCTGGTGAGGCGGATCTTCTCGGTGCGCGCTGCGGCCGCGGCCAGGAGTACGGCGGGCGAGCTGGCGATGTACTCCTCGCGGCGATGCTCGCCGATGCCAAAGCTGTTCAGGCCAACGCGGTCTGCAAGTTCGATCTCCTCCATGAGTTGCGCGACGCGCTCCTGGCCACGCTCACCGGCGGGGCGTCCGTCGGCCAGCATCTCGACGAAGCTATCAATCCCGATGCGTACCATTTTTAACTCCCGGATTATGTCTGTACCAATTATATTGATGTCAATGGGTATGCGAACGATTCAGAAGACCGTTGACGCAACGAAGCCTTCCAAGGCGCAGAAGCCGGCCAAGTCTGCTAACTCCAGGCAGTCGAAGGATGTACGCCCTGCGAAGGATCAGAAGGCGGACAAGGTTTCGGGCACGCAGCTCTGGCTGGTGCTGATCAAGGCGTACCACTCCCTGCTGGGCTTCACGGAGCACACTTTGAACGGCAGCGGGCTGGGAGAGTCGGAGTTCCGCATCCTGGAGGCGCTGCTGCATAAGGGACCGATGCCGGTTAATACGATCGGCCCGAAGGTCTTTCTGACGCCGGGGTCGATCTCCGTGGCCGTTGACCGGCTGCTGAAGCGTGGCCTGGTCACGCGCACGAATAGCTCTGAGGACCGGCGGGTGCGCGTCGTCGACCTGACGCCAGCGGGCCGGGACCTCATCGACAAAGTGTTCGCGGCGCATGCCCGCCAGGTGGACCGGCTGGCCGAGGTGCTGAGCCCGAAGGAGCGCCGCCAGATGGCGCGCGGGCTGAAGGCTTTCGGCAAAGCGGCGGCGCACAGGTCCTCCTGAGGAATGCGATTGCGCGCGCCATGTTCCAATAGAAGAGAAGGAAACATACCCGGAACATGGCTCTTAATTGTGGAATCGTAGGGCTGCCGAACGTCGGCAAGTCCACCATCTTCAACGCGCTCACGGCCGCCAAGGCCCAGGCCGCGAACTATCCGTTCTGCACGATCGATCCGAACGTCGGCATTGTGTCCGTGCCGGACGAGCGGCTGGATCGCATCGCTGCGATGTTCAAGCCGAAATCTCTTGTCCCGACGACGATGGAATTCATCGATATTGCCGGCCTGGTCGCCGGCGCGAGCAAGGGCGAAGGGCTCGGCAACCAGTTCCTCGGGCACATTCGGGCGACCGACGCGATCGTGCACGTGGTCCGCTGCTTCGACGATCCGGAGGTCGTGCACGTGGCAGGCGGTGTAAATCCGCTCTCGGATATTGACGTGATCAACACAGAGTTGATGCTCGCCGACCTGGATTCCGTAGAGAAGCGCTCGCAGCGGCTGGAGAAGCTGGCAAAAAATTCAACCGATCCGAAGATCAAGGCAGAGGTCGCGGGTGTGGCAAAGATCAAAGCGGCGCTCGAGGAAGGCAAGCCGGCGCGTACCGTCGAGCTCACTGACGACGAACGCGCCGCCACGCGTGATCTGCAGCTCATCACGGCCAAGCCGATGCTCTATGTAGCGAATGTCGATGATGCTTCGCTCGCCAGCGGCAACGCGTACACCGCCCAGGTGGAACAGCGCGCAGCGGAGGAGGGGTCGCAGGTGGTTCGCATCTGCGGCGCAATGGAAGCTGAGATTGCTCTGCTGGAGCCCGACGAGCGCGCGGAGTTTCTCGCCGACCTCGGGCTCACCGAGCCTGGATTAAACCGACTCATCCACGCGGGCTATCGGCTGCTGGACCTGATCACATACTTTACGGCCGGACCGGACGAGTGCCGTGCCTGGACAATTCGCCGTGGCACCAAAGCACCGGGCGCGGCCGGCGTCATCCACTCGGACTTTGAGCGGGGATTCATACGCGCCGAGGCCTACAACTGCGACGATCTCTTCCGGCTCGGCACCGAGCAGGCCGTGAAAGAAGCGGGGCTTCTGCGTTCGGAGGGCAAGGAGTACGTCGTCAAGGACGGCGACGTTCTCTTCTTCAAATTCAACGTTTAAGCGAGTTCAGGACGGTGGTTCCGGGTCAGCGCCAGGCCCGTTCCTGCCACAGCCCGCTCCAGGTTTCGGCAACGACGACGCTGTTACCCGGATTGCGCGGGTCGTAGCGCACCTGCAGCGGCTGGTCCAGCCGCCATCCGGTGACGCGTTCCGGCAGCTTCGAGACGTCCTGCGCGCAGTCATACGTCACGCCGGCGAGGCGGTAGCTGTAGATCAGCACCTCGGGGGCCGTCTCGTTGGTCTCTTCACCGGTCAGGGTTCGGGCGTCGATCAGCACACCGTCGGTGATGCGGCCGACGGTGGCCAGGCGGTCACGCCGCCGGCGCTCCAGCTCCTCGGCGGTCGGGCGACGCGAACGCGCCCACAGCCAGAGAGCGGTTCCGACCGCTGCCGCACCCACAACAACGCCGCCGGCGATACGGGGATCGACTCCGTGCAACAGGTGCGTCAGGTGCTGGGAAGAGGGCCTCACAGAAGATGTGATGAGCATAGCGCAAGCGGTGACCACAAGCGCCACGCCAGCGAGGGGTAGAGGAATCACTCGTGGTGCGGCGATATACTTCAGGTTGCTCATGACGGGACAAACTTCAGTTACAGAATTACGGCGCAAAAGGCGCTCCGGCAATCACCCAACCGGGTCGAGGGAAATCACACCCCCGCCGCTTGACCTTGGCGAGGGACGGCGGGTGCGCTCCACGACCGTGCTGTGCGTTCAGCGAGACGGCACAATGGTTATGGCCGCCGATGGGCAGGTGACGCTCGGCTCGACGGTGATGAAACAGACCGCGCGCAAGATCCGCCGTCTTTATAACGACAAGGTGCTCGCGGGCTTTGCAGGCTCCACGGCGGATGCCTTCGCGCTCTTCACGCGCTTCGAGGCCAAGCTGGAGCAGTACAGCGGGAACCTCGGGCGCTCGGCCGTCGAGCTCGCCAAGGATTGGCGGACGGACAAGCTGCTGCGCCAGCTCGAGGCGCTGCTCATCATTGCCGACGGGAAGCAGATATTCCTGCTCTCCGGCAACGGCGATGTGATCGAACCCGACCCGGTCGCCGACGGAATCATTGCGACGATTGGCTCCGGCGGCAGCTTCGCGCTGGCCGCGGCAACGGCGCTGCTCGAGAACACACAGCTCTCGGCGCGCGAGATCGTCGAGCGCAGCATGAAGATCGCGGCCGATATCTGCATCTACTCCAACCAGAGCATCGTGATCGAAGAGATCAAAGCAACTTAGCCCTTAGGACAGCAACGCATCGATGGCCATCTACCTCCCCGGCACCGCCGAAGACCAACCCCTCTCGCTTGATGAGCTGACGCCTCGCGAGATCGTCGCCGAGCTCGACAAGTACGTCGTCGGGCAGGCTGCGGCGAAACGCGCGGTCGCGATTGCGTTGCGGAACCGCACGCGCCGTCAGAAGCTATCACCCGAGCTCGCCGAAGAGATCATGCCGAAGAACATTCTCATGATCGGGTCTACGGGCGTGGGCAAGACAGAGATTGCGCGACGGCTGGCAAAGCTGACCAACTCGCCCTTCCTGAAGGTCGAGGCCTCCAAGTTCACTGAGGTCGGCTACGTGGGGCGCGACGTTGAGTCGATTGTGCGCGATCTCGTCGAGGTCGGGATCGACATGGTGCGCGAGGAAAAGCTTGAAGAGATTGAAGACCGCGCCGAGCTCGCCGCAGAGGACCGGCTCGTTGATCTGCTATTCCAGCAAAGCTCGGCAGCGCCTGCGCCGGAGGTGCAGGCTGCGTTTATCGCGGGGCAGGAAGGGATTGAGGACGCGCGCCCCGTGCTTGCACCCCCGCCGCAGAACGATGGCGACCGCAGCCGCGAGCGCGATCGTCTCCGGCAGCAGTTCCGGGAAGGCCGTCTCGACGACCGGCTCGTTGAGCTTGAAACACGTGACCGCAGCCAGCCGCAGATCGAGATCATGTCGAACCAGCCACCCGATGAGCTCGAAAACAGCGGTCTGCGTGACATGCTCTCCGGCCTGCTGTCGCAGCGCACGCGCAAGCGCCAACTCAAGGTGGCCGAGGCCTTCGATTACCTTGTGCAGGAAGAGGAGTCGCGCCTGCTCGACATGGACCAGGTCACGCGCGTGGCCGTGGAGCGCGTCGAAGACTCGGGGATCGTCTTCCTCGACGAAGTGGACAAGATCGCCGGGCGCGAGGGCGGACACGGGCCGGACATCAGCCGCGAAGGCGTGCAGCGCGACATCCTGCCGATCGTCGAAGGCACGACCGTGAACACAAAGTATGGCTTCGTCGCGACGGACCACATCCTGTTCATCGCCGCGGGCGCGTTTCACGTCTCCAAGCCCTCGGACCTCATCCCCGAATTGCAGGGACGCTTCCCTATCCGCGTGGAGCTGAAGCCGCTCACGGTTGAAGACTTTCTCCGGATTCTTACGGAGCCGCGTGCGTCGCTGGTGAAGCAGGCCATCGCGCTGCTCGAGACTGAAGGCCTGAAGCTGGAGTTCGCGCCCGAAGCTCTCGAAGAAATGGCCCACTTCGCCTTTCAGGTGAACGAGTCGACGGAGAACATCGGTGCGCGCCGTCTGCACACGATTATGGAGAAGGTGCTCGACGAGATCAGCTTCCACGCGCCCGACATCGTGAAGCCGCCGGCGGAAGCGAACGCGCACGACGGAGCGAAGCTGCCCGCCGTGCCACCGCTCCATGAGCGCACGACGGAAAAGGGCCACACGGAAAAGGTGCTCACTGTGACACGCGAATACGTGCAGCAGCAGGTCGCGAGCATCGTGAAGAATCAGGACCTCAGCCGTTACATCCTGTAGCGCGAAGTCTCGCGGACAGGCGCTGCAAGGTATTCTTAAGCAAGCACCCGGAGCCTCCTGGATGTCCCAGTCGCGCCTGCGCAAGCTGCTGATCGTGTACCTGTTGCTTCTGGTTCCGATTGGCTGGCTGGCGACGAAATATGAGCCTTACCTGCTGGACGGCGATGCGGTCTGCTACATGGACATCGCCGATCTGCTGCACGCGCATCGCTGGGCGGGCGTGGTTAACGGCTACTGGCATCCGCTTTATCCGGCGGTGCTCGCCGCGGCGCAGATCATCTTTCATCCGTCGCGCTGGAACGAGATTTCCGCGTACTACTTTGCGAACTACGGCATCTTCCTGCTTGAGCTAGTCGCGATGGTCGCGTTCGTCTATGCACTCGACCGTCTGCGAGCCCGCACAATCAGCGGCGGTGCGCAACCGCTGCTCTCGCGCGAAGCACTTGCGCTGCTGGGGTCTGCGCTGATTGTTGTTGCCTCGCAACGTGAGCTCGCGACGGGACTCGTTCGCCCCGACGCCCTCCTGCAGGCGCTGATGCTGCTTGCGTTCGCGATGATGCTGAACGCGCTCGCGACGGAGAGCTTCATCTATGCGCCGCTGATGGGCCTCTTCTTCGGGCTCGCGTATCTCACGAAGTCGTTCGCGTTCCTCGTTGCGCTGCTCTCCATCGCGATACTGTTCCTGTTCCAGGTCTGGCTGCAGCGCCGGCCGCTGTCACGTGCGCTCGGCAATGCTGCGCTGGCGCTCGCCGTCTTCGGCATCGTCGCCGGTCCATATGTTGGCGCGCTCAGCCATCAGAAGCACCGGTTCGACTTCGGTGACTCCGGCGCGCTGAACTACGCGTGGTATGTTGGGGGCGTCGAGAAGATGCATCTGGAACCGTGGATGACTTCGAGATTCGGCCCGGCAACGGTTCATCTCATCCACCCCGAAAAGCAGCTCCTCGCCTCGCCCGGGATCTACAGCTACCGCGCCGAACCGTACGGCACTTACCCCGATTGGTTCGACACCACCTATTTCAACGAGCGCATCACCCCGCACCTGGACGCGCCCGTGCTGATCCGCCGCGACGCGCGCAACGTGGTGCTCGTCGTGCGATATCTCTTCAATCATCCGGAAGCCTGGAGCCTGCTCATACTCCTGCTGGTTTTCGGCGCGCGCGTACGGTTCGGCGACTGGCGCCGCGACAACTTCTGGCTTCCGATGATCCTGCTTGGCCTTGCAATGTGGATCCTGTACGGGCTCGTGAACGTGGAGGAGCGCTATGTCACGCTCGCCTACCTCGTCCTTCTGCTCCCAGTCTTCGCTGCTCTGCGCACACCGCAACCTGAAGCCGACGAATTTGGCACATCCCCGTCTTCATGGCTGCCCTCTGCCGCGACCGCGATGATCGTCCTGCTTGCATTCCTCGCCGCGGGCGAGAGCCTTCGCATTGCCCTTGAGCAACGCCGCAACGAGACCGGCCTGCCGCACCCGTGGTACAACGCCGAGATGTTCGGGGCTGCGCACGCGCTGGAACAGCTCGGCGTCAAGCCGGGCGACGAGGTCTCGTGCATGGGCTTCTATGCCTGCCTCAACGACCACTACTGGGCGCGGCTCGCGGGTGTGCGCATCCTCACCGAGGTCTATAACCCAAACGGCAATCTGTACGCGCAGTGGGCCGGCCTGCCGAATCGCCAACAGGTGCTCGACGTGCTTCGCGGACAAAATGCCAAGGTGCTCGTCGCACAGTTCGATCCGGGAGCGATCAATCTCGACCCCGCCGCAGCCCAGGGCTGGATTCGACTCGATGACACCGACCTTTACGCGTATCCACTTACGGTTCGCGATACCCTTGGTTCAGGTGCCCGCACCCAATCCTCAACGCCCGCGACGCTACCGTGGAACACGACGCGCCAGGGAGGTCCATGAGCTCTGCCGCTCCACTGAATTCTGAGTTGCCGCTCGAACTCACAATCGTCATGCCGTGCCTCAACGAGGCCGAGACGCTCGCCACCTGCATCGACAAGGCGAACGCCGCGCTGCGCGATAACGGCATCAGCGGCGAGGTCGTGGTTGCGGACAACGGCTCGACGGACGGCTCCCAGCAGATCGCCGCAGAGCACGGCGCGCGTGTGGTGCCCGTTCCGGTCCGCGGCTACGGCGCCGCACTGAACGCAGGCATCCTCGCCGCACGCAGCCCTTATGTCCTGATGGCCGACGCCGACGACAGCTACAACTTTGCGCACGCGCCGCGCTTTCTCGCCGAGCTGCGCAACGGCGGCGAGTTGGTAATGGGCAATCGCTTTCGCGGCGGCATCGGCCCAGGCGCCATGCCGCCGTTGCATAGATACCTCGGAAACCCGGTGCTCAGCTTCATCGGGCGCTGGCTCTTCCATACACCTATAGGCGATTTCCACTGCGGCATTCGCGCGTTTTCGGTCGACGCCTACAAGCGCCTCGACCTCCGCACGACAGGCATGGAGTTCGCCAGCGAAATGGTCGTGAAGTCCGCGCTGCTTGGCCAGCGCATGGTTGAGGTCCCGACGACGCTCCAGAAGGATGGCCGCAGCCGGCCTCCGCACCTGCGCACCTGGCGCGACGGCTGGCGCCATCTGCGCTTCCTGCTGATGTACTCGCCGCGGTGGCTGTTCCTGATTCCGGGGCTCGCGCTCATGATCCTCGGCCTCGGCCTGATGATCTGGCTGCTGCCGGCGGAGCGGCCGCTCGGCCATGTGAACCTCGGTGTCGATACGCTCGCCTATGCTGCGGCAGCCGTGCTGCTCGGATTCCAGCTCGTCTTCTTCGGCGTCGCGGCCAAGGTCTTCGCCACAACCGAAGGGTTGCTGCCTGAAGATCCCAGCTTCGACCGCTGGTTCCGCTACATCACGCTCGAGACCGGCCTCATCGCCGGCGTGGTGCTGGTGCTCATCGGCCTGGGCATCGCGGTCTCGTCGGTCGTCTCCTGGGCACACACCGGTTACGGCCCGCTGCCACCGGTGCAGATGATGCGCCACACGCTGCCCGCCATGCTCTGCCTGATGCTGGGCACCGAGGTCTGCTTCGCCAGCTTCTTCCTCAGTCTGCTCGGCCTGCGGAGACGGTAAGTATTTCTGCAAGCAAAAAGGCCGCTCACTCGAGCGGCCTTTTCTAGCACCTAGAACCTGCTTCTTACACCTTCGCCATCTCGCTCACGCGCTTCGCCAGCATCTTCTCCAGATCCTCGAGCGCCTTCGAGAAGCCCTCGATGCCTTCCTTCAGCTTGTCGTTAGCCATCTTGTTTTCCGCGTGCATCTTGTCGAAGGTGGCCTTGTCTACGTTGATCTTTTCGATCGAATCCTTCTTCGACGACTCGGGATCCAGCTTGCGCTCCAGCACGCCTTCCGTGTCCTGCAGCTCCTCGAGCAACTTCGGGGCAATCGTCAGCAGGTCACAGCCGGCTAGCTGCTTGATCTCTTCAGAGTTGCGGAAGCTCGCGCCCATCACCACGGTCTTGTAGCCGAACTTCTTATAGTAGTGATAGATCTCCGTCACCGACTGCACGCCCGGGTCGTTCGGACCGTCGTTGTTGCGGCTCGGTTCGTTCTTCTTGTACCAGTCGAGGATGCGGCCCACGAACGGCGAGATCAGCGTGACCTTCGCCTCCGCGCACGCCACCGCCTGGTGCAGGCCGAACAGCAGCGTCATGTTGCAGTGAATGCCTTCCTTCTCCAGGCGCTCTGCCGCACGAATGCCTTCCCACGTCGACGCCAACTTAATCAGCACGCGCTCGCGGCTGATGCCCGCCTGCTCATACTGCTGGATGATGTCGTGCGCCGCGGCGATCGAGCCCTCCGTGTCATAGCTCAGTCGCGCGTCCACTTCGGTCGAGACGCGACCCGGAACGATCTCCAGAATCTTGCGGCCGAAAGCCACAGCCAGTGTTTTGAATGCTGCCTTGGCCACATCCTCGTCGCTCGCCTTGTCGCCAAGGTTCTTGCGCGCGTCGTCCAGCACGTCGTCGACGATCTTCTGGTACTCCGGCATGCCGGCGGCGGCGGCAATCAGCGAAGGATTCGTCGTCGCATCGGTCGGCTTATAGGCTTTGATCGAGTTGATATCGCCGGTATCTGAGACCACGGTGGTCATCGACTTGAGCTGATCGAGAAGGTTCGCCATGTCTGACTCCAGTAAAAAGCAAAGTAGCGCTGCACAGTCTCCCCGGCGCGCCCAATACCTTTAGTATATGCCTCTCTCCCGAGCCCGGCTCGCCCGGGCTGGAGCTCGCATCTACCTCCGCCCAGCGATCAAAGTCCGATATAACTCAATAGTTTGCGCGGCAATCGAGGTCCAGGAGAAATACTGCTCCACGCGCTGGCGCCCCGCCTCGCCCATCGCTTTGGCCTTCTTCGGATCGTCAAGTAACTCAGCGATTCGAGTTGCCAGATCGCGGCTGAACTGCTCCGGCTCGGTCGGGAAGCTGGTCTCGGGATCAGCCACAAACGGCACGAGATATCCGGTCTGCCCGTCGACCACCACCTCCAGGATCCCGCCGGTTGCTGATGCCACCACCGGTGCGCGACACGCCATCGCCTCCAGGTTGATGATCCCGAACGGCTCGTAAACGCTTGGACAGCAGAAGACCGCGCAGTGCGAGTAAAGCTGAATCGCCTCCTGCTTCGTCACCATCTGCTCGATCCACACAATCTTCGAAGCATTCGCACCGCTCCCCGCCGCCGCGCGCGCACTCGTTTCGATTTTCCGAAGAGCTGCTTGAACTTTATCCCGCATCTCCGCCGCAATCTCCGGCGTGTCCGGAGCTCCCGCGCACAGCACTACCTGCGTCCCGGGCGGCAGATACTGAATCGCGTCTACGAGGTGAGTGACGCCCTTCTGTCGCGTAATCCGGCCGACAAACAGCACATACGGGCGCGTCTGATCGACGCCAAACTTCTCCAGCGCGCTTCTGTCCGGGGTCCACTGATACTGCTGCAAATCGATGCCGTTGTAGATCACGTGAATCTTCTTTGCGTCGACATCCGGATACGCGCGCTGAATATCCGCCTTCGTCCCATTCGAGACCGCCACAATCGCGTCCGCATCAAGGATCGCCGTGCGCTCCATCCACGAGCTCAGCGCATAGCCCGCACCAAGTTGCTCCGCCTTCCACGCACGCAGCGGCTCCAGCGAATGAGTCGTCAGCACAAACGGCACACCATACAGCTTCTTCGCCAGGAACCCAGCCATCGACACGTACCACGTGTGCGTGTGCACGACGTCGACCTTCTCCAGGTGCAGCTGCTCCAGCAGGTTCAGCGACAGCGCCTCCAGCGCGCCCTTGAACTTCGCCGTCGTTCCGTCGGTGATCGCCTCCCATGGCTGCTCGAAATACACCTCGAGGTTTCCGGACGAGCCGTTGGCGGCAGGCTGCGCCGGCTCTTTGTCCGGTTCGGGTGGCTCACCCCAGGCGTGCACCTCCACCTCGATGCTCTTCGCCATCTCGCGCGACAGATACTCCACATGGACACCGGCGCCGCCGTAAACGTAGGGCGGATACTCGCGGGTCATCAGGCCAACACGCATCGCTCACCTCTCACACGAGAGATGAGCATACATCCAGCTTTGTTGTTTCTCATCACCGATCAAAGGAGCTGCAGGAACCCCCCTCCCCAGAGATTCCCGCTCTCCTTCCACGCGTGAAGATTCAGAAGATAACTATCTGTGCGGAGCCACCAACGCGATCTCCACTTTCGACTCTTCACGGGGAACTGAATTCAGGCTGGATTCCGTCAGCCCACGCCTGGATCGCGGCGCCGCCTTCGTCTCACCGGACCAGAAGAATCCCTTCGCGCCTCCGGTGCGAACCTCCCGCAGGATGTGCCGGTCGTCACGCTGCTCAAACACCAGCGCACTATTCAGCGATCGCCGGTTCGACCACGGCGACATCACGAGAACCACCGTCGAGCCCACTTCCCCCTTGATCGCCAGGAAGCCCCTCGCCTGCATCTCGAACCGGTAGACACCCGGGCGCAGATGATACGGGCCAACCTGGAACGCGAAGGGAATGTTTGCCATCACGTGGGTACTCAGGGCCTGCGCCCTGGTCACGGGCTGAATAAGGATCGTGCTGAACACCGTGACCACAGCGAGGCTGACTCCGGCAGCGACAAAAATGGGCATGACGTCTCCTTCGAACGGCGGCGTCTCTTAACGCCTTCACTCGATAAAGCGAGAACGCCTCGCAAAAGGGGCCACGATTTTCAAAAATATTTTTTGGATCGGCGGGCGGGTCAGCTCGAAAAGCTCATTACGCCAGGCCGGTGGACTGCGCCTGCTCGTGCGCGTGGTAGCTGGAACGCACCAGCGGTCCCGATTCCACGTGCCGGAAGCCCATCCCCAGCGCCTCATGCTTTAGGAAAGCGAACTCATCCGGGGTGTAGAACCGCGCCATCGGCAGATGGTCGCGGCTGGGCCTCAGATACTGGCCGATCGTCAGAATGTCCACCTTGCGGTCCGCGAGGTCGCGGAAGACGCTCAGCAACTCGTGCATCTCCTCGCCCATGCCGACGATGATGCCCGTCTTGGTCAAGATCGGGCCGTCTCCGTGTGCGCTGGATTCGGTCTTGGCCGCCTCCAGGAACCGCAGCGACCGCTCATACCGCCCGCCTGACTTCGCCACGCGATACAACCGCGGCACCGTCTCGATATTGTGGTTCAGGATCTCCGGCCGCGCGTCCACCACCATCCGGCGGGCCTCATCGACACCCTGAAAGTCCGGCGTCAGCACCTCGACCTGGCACCCCGGAGCCTGCCGCCGAATCTCTTTGATCACATTCACAAACGCCAGCGCCGCACCCAGGTTGTCATCGTCGCGGTTCACGCTGGTGATCACCGCATGCTTCAACCCCAGCGACGCCACCGCATACGCCACACGCTCGGGCTCCGAGTGATCGATCGGCTCAGGCCTGCCCTTCGGAACCGCGCAGAAGCCGCACCGCCGCGTGCACAAGTTGCCCAGCATCATGAACGTTGCGGTCTTGTGGTTCCAGCACTCACCAATGTTGGGGCAGTGCGCGCTTTCGCAGACTGTGTGCAGGTTCAGATCCCGCGCCAGCTTCTTGAGCGAGTGAAAGGTCTCGCCCATCGGCGCCCGCGCCTTCAGCCACTCGGGCTTCGGCGCCGGCTTGCGCGGCGAGAGATCAATCTGCACCAACTCATCGGCTTGAATCAGCGGAGCCATATCCTCTCTCGATTGTAGAGCCTTCAGGCAATACGCCCCTCCGTCGCACTCCTGGACGCATCCTGCTTACGATCAACAGCATCTGTCTTAGGGCAGTTTAGGGAGCTTCGTCGGTGGGTCGTCGTCACGCGGGAACAGACATTCGCATACGGTTCAGCTTCATGTTTTTCTCTCAGTGGGCGTTCGTCTTTGCCCTCTGCCTCACTGCGTGCCGTCACGCCGCCGCCGAGCCCATCCAGGCGAGACACAAGCAAGGCTCCAGTCACGCTTTTCTTCTCCTTAAGTCCGCCGAAGGCAAGGTCATCGCCGTTGGGGATGAGATCAACCTCGTCAATGGACACGTAGTCCACTCCCGCCTGGTCTTTCACTTTCGCGATGGCTCCATCGACGACGAGATCACCGTCTTCCGCCGGGAGAAGGTTATCCAATTGATTAGCGATCACCACATCCAGAGAGGCCCGTCCTTCCCGCAACCCATCGACATCGCCTTCAACGTCTCGAGCGGCGAGGTGACCTGGCACGAGGACAAGGACGGCAAGCACGAGGTCCACACCGACCATATGGACCTTCCTCCCGACCTCGCCAACGGATTGCTCGCGCTGGTGATCGAAAACTTCCCCCCACAGGCGGCGGAGATGAAGGTCTCGTATATCTCCGGCACGCCGAAGCCCCGCGTCGTCAAGCTCTCTATCAAACCCGATGGTCGCGACACATTCCGCATCGGTGGCGGACCCCGCACCGCGAACCGCTTCAACATCCACATCGAAATCGGCGGCATCGCCGGCGTGATCGCGCCCGTCATCGGCAAGCAGCCCTCCGACATCCAGATCTGGGCCATGAACGGCGAGGTCCCGACCTTCCTCAAAATGGTCGGCGCGCTCTATGATAAAGGTCCCATCTGGACAGCCGTGCTCACCAGCCCGGAGTGGCCTTCTTCGTCCGGCCACTAACCAGCTCCGTTCCAAACGGTCACTCTCTGAGCGCTATAATCGCGCGTCTGGCGCAACCGCGCGCGAAGAGAGGCCAATGCTTACCAAGCTCTCCCTCAGCACCCTGACATCTCTGGCCCTCATCGCACTATCGCCCATCAAAGCCCAGCAGAGCGCGGCCTCCGTCTCACCATCGAGTCTGGCCAAACTCACAACCGTCGACCAACGCTTCCAGTCCTACAACATCGAAATGCTGGAGATCACCGGCGGTCGCTTCTGGAAGCCCTACAGCGCCGCCTCGACTGCACCGAAGGCTCCGGCCCCTGCAGGATCCGCTTCCGCGGGCATGAATCCTGATCTCTTCGCCTATCGCCCAGCGAAAGATCTTTCCAACCCGCGGCTGCGCAAGCTCGCCGCTGCCCTCGGGCCTTCCTACATCCGCGTCAGCGGCACCTGGGCCAACAGCACTTACCTGCCTGCCGAGGGCGAGTCCATCACAACGCCACCCGCCGGATTCAACGGCATCCTCACGCGCGAACAGTGGAAGGGAGTCATCGACTTCGCACACGCCGTCGACGCAGAGTTGGTCACCTCCTTCGCCACCAGCGTTGGCACGCGCGACGCGAACGGTCTCTGGACCACCACACAGGCGCAACGCTTCCTCGACCTGACCAACTCACTCGGCGGCCACATCGCCGCCGCCGAGTATATGAACGAACCTACTTTTGCCATGATGGGCGGCGCGCCCAAAGACTACGACGCCGCGCAGTATGGCCGCGACGTCCACGTCTTCACCGCCTTCATGCGCGAGCACGCGCCGGGCACACTTCTTGCCGGTCCTGGCTCAGTCGGCGAATCCGCTGTCCCCGCCGGCGACCTAGGCTCCAAGATGCCCGGCTTCCTCGCTACCCCGAAGCTCCTCGCCGCCATGACCCCGGACGAGATCGACGTCTTTTCGTATCACGCGTACTCCGGCGTCTCACAGCGCTGCGCCAGCATGGATGCGGCGCCGCACAGCTCCCGCGAGATCGCTCTCTCGGAAGAGTGGCTCGCCCGCACCGATGACATCCTCAACTTCTATCGTCAGCAGCGCGACAGCTTCTCTCCGGGCAAGCCGCTCTGGATCACAGAAACCGCCGAAACCGCCTGCGGAGGCGACCCCTGGGCCTCAACCTTTCTCGATACCTTCCGCTACCTCGATCAGCTCGGACGGCTCGCCAAGGGAGGCGTGAAGGCCCATATGCACAACACGCTCGCTGCCAGCGACTATGGCTTTCTCGATGAGAACACCTACGCTCCTCGGCCCAACTACTGGGCAGCCCTGCTCTGGCACAGGCTGATGGGCGCCACTGTCCTCGACTCCGGCGTTCCGCTGCAGCATGGCCTGCACGTCTATGCGCATTGCATGGTGAATCAGCCCGGCGGAGTTACGCTGCTGGTCATCCAGAACGATCGCGAAGCCGCGCACACCCTCAAGCTTCCCGCCGGTGGCGAGCGCTACACGCTCTCCGCACCGCACCTCGAAGGCCAGAGCCTGCTGCTCAACAGCACACCCCTCGCGCTTGGCGCGAACGATGCACTCCCCGACCTCAAACCTGTCGCCGCATCCGGCGGAGTTGAACAGTTTGCACCGGCGACGATCACGTTTATCGCCTTCCCCAAAGCCCGCAACAGCGCCTGCCAGTAAGTCCCGCTTTATCCAGCTTGCGGAGCCGGTACGCTCAACGTGCGCCACAGTCTCACGACCACGCACACCAGCGCCACCGCCATGGCTACCCAGACCGCATCCAGCAGCCGCACCACCCACAGCGGAGCCACGCCCACATGCCGCATTAGCGCGGGCATGAAGTTCCACACTCGCATATGCAGCTCATCGAAGGAATCGCCCAGCGCTCCCGGTACATCGACTCCCGCCAGCATCGGCCTGCCCGACATTAGCGTCCAGATATTGCGAAACCGCAGCGCTACCGTCCAAGCATCGTGGTGCATCGCATCAATCTGATAAATCTCAACCGGCAACCAGAACGCCAGTGATGCCGCCTGAATCACGACGCTCGCTGCAACAACACACCATCCAACCGCCCGCACCCCGCGTCCCAGCTCATGCCGGTACCGCATCAGCAGCGGCACCGCCAGCATCGCGAACATCTCCACCACGCTCGAGATATACCGGTCGCCCCAGGCAAAGTCTCCCGCCCACGCAAAGTACCGCGCATACAGCACCATGTATGCGGCTAAAAGCACCAGAGTTGCAACCGCATACGCACGCAGAACCGGCGTCATCCGACGCCACAACAGCGCTGTCAGCAGCAGCGCCATCCCGAACAGCGGATCGAAAACAAAGATCGACTTCTCGGGCTCAAACAGAGGTCCCAGCAGACCCGAGTGAACTCCTCCCTGAAACCAATGCCCACTGAACGGAAAGTTCTTCGGCAGGGTTGGCTCATGTTTGATCTGTTCGTTCGACTGCAGCCGCATGTACGTGCTCGTCCATGATCCGAACCGCACAAACTGATACAGCCGGTCGAGAAACAAAAACGCCGCATACACCGGCAGCACTGTGTGCAGATATTCCTTCACTCTTCTGGCGCTCAGCAGCTCCGCGCGCGGCGATCCGTCGCGCCGCGCGAACACGCCCAGTAGCAGCAGAAAGAGCGCCACCCCGATCACATCCAGCGCCGTCGTCAACCGCGTCAGCAGATTGAGTCCCAGCGCACCCGCGCCCCACCACAACCACCTGCGCTCGCTTGTGTCCGCCCAGCGCAACTGCAGCCACATCCCTGTCAGCGTCAGCAGAAAGATGTAGTTGTTCTCCTGCATGTTTTGCGCATAATGCAGATGAGTCGTCGCGACAATCAGCGCCAGCGTTCCCGCAAACGACTGCGCACGCGAAAATTCCAGCAGCCCAAGAAACCGCAGCGCCACCAGCGCGGTCAGCACATTCAACAGCACATTCGTGCTCGCGCTCACCACGATTGCGCGAATCCGCGGCGTCGCTCCGCTCTCCTGATACCCGCGCCACCACGGTGCATCTGCAGCCGCCGTGCCCACCACATCCGCGGGCAGCATCAGCAGCGACTGCCCAATCCCGTACCACGCGTACAGCCGGCCGCCGCGTCCCGGTATGCCAAACTCCGGATAATCTGCCTGCGGCACCTGCGGCTGAGGCGTCCACAGGGAATGCGTCACCTGCAGCCGCCGCGTCGTGTCCGCCGTGCCCAACTCGCCGGACTGAATGATCGTCGTCAGCAGCGCTACCGCAACCACCAGCAGCGCCACCGGACTCGACCACACACGACGAACTAATCCCATCTACATCGTTCTACACGACCATCAGCCAATCGTTAGAACCTGGAACCTACCTGCACCCTGGCGCCGGTGAACCCACATACTCACCCGGCGCCACCAGCACCAGGCACCCCCGTGGTTCGATCGTCTCCAGCGCTGCCTGGCCCAGCAGGTTGTGCCCGTGCGTGGTCGGATGCAGATCATCCCAGAAAAGGTACGTATCCGGATCAACCGGCGTACCTTGCGAAGAATCCGTCACATTCAGCAGTCCGTAGCTCGTTGGTGAAGCGATAACTTCCTTCAGCAGCGAGTACACGTCAAGCTTGTGTATCGACAGATGCCGCGTGAAATTGAAGATCGGCAGCAGTGTCTCACCGGCGTCGAGCGTCGTGTTGTACAACACCGACGCGTCATGGAACGCAGCCGAGTCCGTTGGCGACATGTTGAACCGCGGTATAGATCCAAGGTCCGGTAGATTTGGAATCAGGAACTGCGTTGCACCCGCGTGAATCAGCCGCTGAATGTTGCCGACCTGCGTGATTGCCCCATCCACGATCTGCCCCGCCGCGTCCGACGCGCCCACCGCCTCCGTCAGATTGTTCGCTCCGCCCCACACCACAAACAACGTGTGGTTATCGATCTTCGGATGCGTCGCCAGATAGTCGTCGATCTGCTGACCAACATTATCGACATACACCGTGTACGGCGTGTCCGGAATATTTAGCTCGGATTGGCCGCTGAAGGTATTCGAGTACCCATACGCGTAATTCGTTCCGCCCCATAACGACGCCGTCACCGCAGGATGCGCCGGCAGCGCTGCCGCCATCTGCTGAATCCACACGCCGAAATAGTTCATTGCTCGCGGTGTCGTATCCGAGCCGTCGGTGAAAAGCGTCAGCGTGTAATTCAGCGCGTACCCATACGGCGGCGGAAGCACATACGGTGCCGGAAACGGAAACCCTATATCGGTGAACAAAACAAAGTCATTGCCCGTGTCCGAGAGCGAGTCTCCAAACACAACAATCTTCGTGTAGTTCTGCGCCTGCGCCGCAACTGCAGCGACAAGCACCAGCAGCACGGAGAACATCCTCCGCAAGTGTCGGCTGCGTTGAGATTTCAGGGTTGGGGGATCGATCGAACGATCGGCAGAAGAACGGACGCAGAGCAATCGCATAGCGCACCCGCTATCAATTTGGATTTGACTACTTGCCGAGCGATAGAAAGCTAAGCCCGTCCCCGGTCGCTGTCAATCGAAAATTTGCCCGGCCTCACGACAGAACCGGCTGCAAAACACCTAAATTCTAGCCCGCGCTGCTCACTCTCACCTCGCGGCTCTCCGTAGTTTTCGTGCGTTTGCTTAGCGTGATCAGCAGCACGCTCGCCAACACCAGCGACATCCCCAGAATCGTGCGCGCGCCCAGCGGCTCGCCTCCAACAACGTATCCGACCAACACCGCAACCACCGGATTCACATACGCATACGTGCCCACCTTCGTCGGCGACTCGCGATGAATCAGCCACATGTACGCCGTGAATCCAATCAGCGAGCCCATCACAATCAGGTACAACAGGGCGAACCACGCACGCCCCGAAACCTCGCCGGCGTGAAACCTTCCCGGCTCGCCCAACACCACCGCCACAACCGCCAGCATCACTCCGCCTGCAAGCATCTGTGCGCCCGCGCTCATCACCTTCGACGAAGGCAGCGGCAACCTGCGTGTCATGACAGAGGCCACCGACCAGAAAATCGACGCTGCGATCAACGCCAGCGCGCCTACGGTACTGATCGGCGCGCTGCCGAGGTGGAATGAGTGGCTCATCAGCACCGTGACACCGGCCAGGCCAATCACCAGCGAAGCCGCAAGCCTCATCGTCATCCGCTGTGTGCGCAGCAGCAGAATCTCCGCAATCGCGATGAACACCGGAATCGTGGCCATCATCACGCCTGCAATCCCAGAGGCCACTTTCTGCTCGGCCCAGAACAACAGCCCGTAATCCCCCACAAAGATCAGCGCGGCGAGCAGGCATATCGATCCCCACTCCCGCTTGCCAGGCCATGGCTCACGTCGCGCCGCCATCCACAGAAGCACCAGAAGCCCGGCCGTGAAGAACCGTATTGCCGCAAATAACAGCGGCGGCACCTCCTCCACGCCCCAGCGGATGAAGATGTACGTGGAGCCCCAGACAAAGTAGATGATTCCGAACGCCAGCAGCCTTTTCCATCTCTGGCTCATGCTCAAGTTGTATCAGCCGTTCGCTTCCAGGTAGCCCGACGCTTCAGCGTTGGGTCTCTCAACGCAAGAGAGCAAAGCGGGCTCTAGCCCCTGGGGTATCTATTTCTCCTGCGGCAATTAGATCCGTCTTCTGCGTTTCCAACTCAACGCAGCCGCTCGCGCACTTCTAGCCTGCTCAGATACAGGAAGAACACCAGCGCAAACAACCCCTGAATGATGTACGGCGCAATATGCGTGCGATGAAACCCATAGAAATATCCTGCTGCCATCAGCACGCAGCCCGCACTCACAATCGCCCATCCCCACCGCAGCAGCCGCAGCAGCCCGAACACACCAATCGCCAGCAGCGTGCAAATCGCCAGAATGCTGTACTTCGCCGCGCCCGCGCCGTAGCTTCCGCGTGCCGCCGCGAACGCATTCAACATCGCCAGCACCAGCAGGTACATGCCGATCAACGCCATGCCCGGCAGCATGCCCTTAGCCTCGCCGGCAGGCGTGCCCGGCAGCTTCCGCGCGCGAAAGCCCTTATCCTCCGCCGGCGCAGCTTTGACATCTTCAAATCGCGATTTCGGCGTCTCTTTCATTTTTCACTCACTACTAACCACTTCACAGCGTATGCAGATAGGCCAGCAGATCATCCAGATCCTGCGGATCCATATTCGGTTGGCCGGGCATCAGTCCATGTCCATGCAGCACCGCTGCCGTCACGCGATCATCGTTCGCCGGAGCTCCGCTGTGCAGGTATGGTTTCTTATAAATCCCACGCAGTGATGGCCCGTGCAGAGAACCGTCCTCGCGATCGTAATGACACTGCCCGCAGCGCGCCCGGAACACTGCATGCCCGCGCATCTGCTGCGCGTTCAACTGATCCAGTGGGGTCGGCGGAGCCAGTCTGTGGCATCCGCTCAGCAGGGCCGCTCCAAACAATGCACAGGCCAACAACAGCCGCACGAACGCAGGCGTCACCTACTTCGCCGTCTCCTTGAAGACCTCTTGCGCGTAGAAATTCCGCACCGTCGCCTCGTCCCGCAGAATCTCGAAGTACGCAGTCTTCAGCAGATTCGCGCGGCTATCATGAAGTTGCTGGCGAATCGACTGCTGCACGCGCGGGTCGCTCAGATCCCGCTGCCCGGCCGCATCCTTGCTGATCAACTTGTAGATCGCATACCCGGCCGGCTTGTGCGTCTGCGCATCCAGCAGCGGCAGAATCTCCGTCGTCTCGCCCGGCTTCAGCTTCGTGATCGCCGCGTACGTCTGGGGGTCAGTCGCCTGCTTCATCTGCGACTCATAAATGAATCCCATGTCGCCGCCGTTCGGCGCCGTATTCGGATTCTCCGAAAACTGGATCGCGATCGAGCCAAAGTCTTCGCCTGCGTCGATGCGATTCTTCAGCGCCTGGATCTTCTTGCGCGCATCCGCATCCCCTCCAGCCTTGTTGTTCTGCAGGTTATTCACCTGCCCGGCCGACTGGTCCGTCACCTGGATCTGCGCCAGGTGATACTGCGGCTCGATCAGGTTGTACTCCGCCTTGTGCTGGTTGTAATAGTTCGCCACATCCGTATCCGTCACCGTGATGCGCGAGTTGATCTCCTTGTTCAGCAGCTTGTCGAAGGTCAGGACACGCCGTTCCGTCCGCCGAAGGCTGTCCATGGTTTGTCCGCTCTGCTGCAGCTTCTGCCGGAACTGCTCCTCGGTATAAGGAGCCTTGAGCTCAGAGATCTTCGCGTCCACCTCAGCATCGGTCGCGGTCAGCCCCAGCTTCTGGGCGTGCTGCTCCATGATCTCTTCCACGACTAACTGTTTGAGGATGTTCAGGCGCAGCGCATCCGCCTGATCCGTCGAAGATGCCTGCGCCTGCGCCTGCGGATTGCTCGCGAGCTGCGCGTTGTACAGCTTGTCGAGATCGGTACGGAGAATCGGATGCCCGTTCACCGTCGCGACAACGCCATTCTGCTGCACCTGATGACATCCGGTGAGCACAAACAAGGAAGCTGCAAGAACAAAACTGGAGAAGCGTACTGATTTCTGCATTGGGGAGGTTTCCTGGCCAGCCGTAGGCGGCCGTCACCTAAAGTCTACAGGAAACCCCGATACTGTTATCGCGGCTGCCACATCGCTTTTCTTGTTGTCATCCCCGGAGGGGATCTGCTTTTTGATCGATGAGCTACCGCTCCTACAGCTTCGGTAACTCCACCACGCGCACGCTCGTAATCGCGTCCACCTTGCGCAGTTCCGCAACCGCCTCTGCCAGCGCCTGCTCATCCCCTGCTGCGGTGTCCAACTGCACCAGCGCGAGCGCGTGACCCTCCGGCACTCGCCCTCCACGGCTGCGGCCGAGCGCGAAGTTGGCGATGTTCAACCGCGCCTCGCCCAGAATCGTTCCAATTCGCCCAATCACGCCGGGCACATCCTGGTTGCGAATGATCACCAGCGTTCCCGCCAGCTCCGCCTCAATATCAATGCCGTCATAGCTCAACAGCCGCGGCGAATTCCCATGGATCACGGTCGCCAGTCCCGTCCAGTCGCCCTGATGTGCTCCGGCCTGATGTCCCGGCGTCGCCGCGCCCTTGCGTACCCAGTGCAGCGACAGCCGCAGCGTCGATCCCGTGCCGCCCGCGACCTGTTCGCGCTTGTCCTCCTGCACCCGGATCCCGCGCTCCTGCGCCGCAGCCGCCGCATTGATGCGGTTGATCCCATCCGCTCCGTGCAGCACACCTGCAATCGCGGCATTGCGAATCAAGTCAGTTTTCAATTGCGCCAGCCGGCCGTTGTACGTCAGCGAGATGCACTCCACGCTGCCCATCCCATCGGCGCCGCCATTCGCGGCCTCATGACTCAGCAACTGCCCGAGCCGCGCCGCCATCTCGATGTACGGCGAAACCTCCGCATACTCTTCCTCGCTCAGCGACGCCACATTCACCGCGTTCTGCACCACGCCGAGCTTCAGATAATCGCGAACCTGGTTCGCCAGCTGAATCCCGATCGCCTCCTGCGCCTCATCCGTCGACCCCGCAATGTGCGGGCTCAACATCACGTTCTCCAGCTCAAAATACGGCGAATCCTTCAGCGGCTCCTTGCGGAACACATCCAGCGCGGCGCCCGCAACCTTGCCGCTCTTCAGCCCTTCCACCAGCGCTTCGTCCACGATCAGCTCGCCGCGCGCGCAATTCAAAATCCGCACGCCCTGCTTCATGATCGCGATCGAGTGTTTGTTGATCAGGCCTTCCGTCTGCGGCGTCAGCCCCACATGCAGCGACAGGTAATCGCTCTCTGAAAAAATCTCGTCGATCGGCACCAGCGTCACGCCGTTCTCGCGCGCAATCACTGGCGCCACAAATGGGTCATAGCCCAGCAGATTCATCCCAAACGCCTTCGCACGCCGCGCCACTTCAAGCCCAATGCGCCCAAGTCCAACGATGCCTAGCGTCTTCCCGCGCAGCTCGCTTCCCTGCAGGCTCTTCTTGTCCCACTTGCCCGCGTGCAGTCCGCTGTTCGCGCGCGGCACACTACGCGCCATCGCGATCATCAGCCCCAGCGTCAGCTCCGCCACAGCCACCGCGTTCGCGCCCGGCGTATTCATCACCACGATGCCGCGCCGCGTCGCCTCTTCCGCATCGATGTTGTCCACACCCACACCCGCGCGCCCGATGATCCGCAACTTCGGCGCATGCCTCAGAAGCTCGGCATCCACCTGCACCGCGCTCCGCACTACCAGCGCGTCCGCGTCCGCGAGCTCCGCCGGCAGTCCTCCCGGAGCGATCTTGTCAGCCGTCACGACATTCCAGCCCGGCTCTTTTTGAAAGATGGCAAGCGTTGCAGGCGAGACTTTTTCAGCGAGAACGATCTTCAAGGCAGCTCCAGGAGCGCGTTGGCGCAGTCCCTTCAGTGTACGAGACTGCCCCCGCGGTTTATCGCGCCATAAGTTTCATGCATCCTGTCCACCTCAAAACCGGGTGGCGTGGCCTTTCACGGCGCTATCGAAAATAGTGCGGCACAAAGCTAGACAAATTCCCCGTCACTCTTCCCGCATCCTCGCGAATCCCCATCCCGCCGCACTCCTGGTCGATCATCCACAGTCCCAGCACCGGATATCTTCCATCAAACTTCACCTCCGGCCCCAGCCGCTGATCAACCATCTTGCGGTTCGTATACTCACCCGCCGTCTCAATCTTGCTTCCATCCGAAAGCTTCATTGTGATGTTCGCGCCCTCACGCGAATGCATCGGCTTGCGCACCCATCCGGCGTCCGGCTCCCACGCACTCGACGCATCCACAAATCGCGACTCCAGCAACAACTCATGCCCCGGATACAGCTCCCACAACACCGGCAGAATCCCCTTATTCGACAGCAGCATCTTCCAGATCGGCTCGATCCACCGCATCTGCTTGTACGTCCGCAGACACTGCTCCGCGAACCGCTCCTCCATCATCGACTCCCACGGATACAGCTTGAAGATCGCCCGGATCGCGTCCTCATACTTCTCGTTGTCGACGAAGCACCCGCGCTGCTCGTTCCATCCGATCTCGCTCATCAGCAGCTCGCGCGTCTTGATCCCCGCCTGCTCCGCCGTGTCGCGCAAATACGCAATCGTCAGCCGGTCCTCCGCAAAATCCGCACTCGCGAAATAGACAGGCTTCGACACATACGCATCCACATCCTTCCACTTCGCAATCAGCCGCTCATGCAGCGAATTAAATTGATCACGCTCTGGATAAAGATCCTTCAACCAATGCCACTGGATCACCGCCGCCTCCACCAGCGACGTCGGCGTATCCGCGTTGTACTCCAGCAGCTTCGGCGGCCCACTCCCATCAAACAGCACATCGAACCGCCCATAGATCGCCGGCGGCTCCTCATTCCACGCCCACTCGATCATCGGCACAGCCTCAGCCGGAATCTCGAGCTCGGCATATCTCTTCTCGTCGATCACCTTCTGCGCCGCCGCCAGGCACATCTCCTGCAGCGTGTTCGCCGCCACCTCCAGGCGATCGATCTCCGCAGCCGTGAACTCATAACACGCGCTCTCATCCCAATACGGCCGCTCGTTCCCCACACCCGGCGCACTCTGCGGTGAATGAAACGCCGGTTCCTGTGGCGTGTGGAAAGTCAGCCCCTGCTGCTCGACGATCTTCTGCCATCCCTCACGCGGAGCAATGCTATGTCGCTGCATCTACTCACCCGCTCCATCGCCGCCCGCGTGAGCCCCATCGCCGCCAAAGCTCGACCCAAACCCTCCGCGCGCGGTTCCGTTCGTCACCGAGTAGCTGTGCCCGCTCTCCGGCGCATACCCTCCGCCCGTGACCACCGTCCCCGGCACATAACTCCCGCCACCGCCGTAATACCAGCGATAGAAGTGCCCACCCGGCACCACGGTCGTCTGCGTCCTGCACTCATTCGCGTCCACGACGCGGTTGTTCTCATCCACACACCGCTGCATATCCGTGAAGCGGCACCCGCTTAACAAAACTGCCGCTGCCGACGCAAGAATCGGCGCCACCACCTGCTTGGAACGTCGCATAAAGTTGCGACCATCCTAGCAGCCAGTCGGCTGCCCCCATCTGGCACTGGTTCAATCGAACTTTGGAATTTGTGCCACTAACACTTTCACGACCGGAACGGGACCTTCTTCGCCTTTGAGCTTTAAACCGAGTTGCTCCTGAAGAGCTGTAAATAGGCCCGGGTTGACAGCTTCCGGTGAAATCCCGGCACCCCGGTCCGGAGTCCAGTCGAGGTCAAAGTCGTAAGTTCCGCTCAAACCGGTTTGATCGACGACCACCCGGTCGCCAATCTCCCGCATTCGAGTCAGACTTTCGGCCAGCTCCGCCGTCGAAGCCGCGACGCCGACCAGGTGTCCGTTACGAATCGACAGGCTTCTCGGCTTGGTGGAATCGGGCCGCAGCTTTGCCTTCGCCCCACTGACCACGAGGCCGAACATTGGTAGCTTTTTCTCGGCAGGTGCCGTCTGAAGATGAAATCGTTCAATCAGCAGTGCCTGCAACATCGTTTGAATTGCCGCCTGCTGCTCGCCGTCACCCTGTCCCTTGAAGGCCGCCATCTCTTCATCGCCAATCTTCGCGGAGACATCGAAGTACCGATTGCCGATCCAATCGGGCCCTCCTACGACCTGCGCATCACTCTTCAGGTTGAACGCTGCTCTGATCAGTTTTCGTAGAGAATACCCTCTGATCGTGACCTGATCACCCCCACTGTCCCAATCTTCATGGCCGGATCCAGCTTGAGATGGCTTGACTGTAGCAACCTCAAAACCAAGCTTCGAAGCTGAAGGAGAGGCCGGAACCGATTGTGCCGGTGCATAAGAGCTTCCGATCGCAAGAACTATCAACAACGTGATCTGTACGGAACAAAGTACATGGCTAGCCTTCGCCCTCAAGTGACGACCCTCCAGCGTAGGTAGGTTCAGCCCCCTAATACATCCGCTGATACGTCCGCGAAATCCGATCATGCCACGCGAGCCGGTCACCATCCATCCACGCCCACAGCACGCCCAGCCCGAGCGGCCCCACCGCGAGCATTTGCGCCATCACGCGCCGCCGCATCGCCTTGCGCGTCGGGTTTGCCTCAGCAAACGTGCACAGCCCAATTCGCGCATAGCGCATACCCGGCGTCGCCTCATTCAGCCAGAAGAACAGCAGCTGATACAGCAGCGCCGCAATCGCAAACGTAAAGACAAGCGCACCCGCCAGCAGCGGCTTCGACATACCCTGCAGCCGCGGCCCCGAAACATACGCAGCCACCGTCGCAAACCCCACCAGCGCCGCCGCGATGCAGCATCCATCCACCACTGCCGCCATCACCCTGCGAGAGATCGGCGCCAGGTCCGCGAGCCCCGCCGCCACCGCAACCTCGCGCTCCGGCGCAACAGCCCTCACCCGCGGCGCATCCAGCAGCGTCCCCTGCCACACCGGAGCCTCGGCCACAATCTCCTCTGCAGCCACCGGCTCCGTCGAGATCTGCTCAGGCTCGACCTCGAAAATCCGCAACTGCGGTTCTGCCGGCAGCTCATCGCGCAGCGGGCCTTCTGCCAGACGCGGGCGGGCTTTCCTCGTCGCCACCAGCTCCCGCGGAAACTCAATCAGGTTCGCCGGCAGCGGCAGCGTCTCGATAATGTGATCCTCAAACTCCGGCGCGCGCCGAAACGCAATCTCCTGCTCCAGCTCCTCGAGCTCCTCCGACGCGACTTCGTCCTGATACACCCGCGGCCGTGCCTTCGGCTCAGGCATCGGCGAAAGTCCAACGTCGTCGTACATCCGCACCGTCAGCCCGCCGGTCGAAATCTCCCGCACCGGGGTCCCCGGCAAACTCGTTCGCTGGGGTGAGATCGGCGCATCCGGCTCAGCAAATAGATCCCCGCTCTCAGCAAAATCCCACGCCGCAGGCTCCTCTAACACCGGGGTCGCCGGCGCATGCTCCGCCCACTCGAACCCGCCGCGCTCTTCCTCGAACGCCACCAGCGCCGGCCCCGCCACCTCAAACGACTCCGCGCTCTCTTCCTCCCGCAACTCCTCCAGCAACTGCATCTGCGCATCCGCAATCGCCTTCGCGTTCCGGGCCGCAACCTCCGCCTCGGCGCGCGCCTGCTGCATCGCGCGTTCGGCCTCTACCGCCAGAAAGTCCCTGTAGCTCTGCGACTGCTCATAACGCGCGCGCACCGCATCGCGCACCTTCGCGGCTCCGTACCGCGACTCCCTTGCAACCCGCGCGTGCTCTTGCCTCAGAGCCTCTTCCCGCGCAGCGTCCATCGCCTGCGCACCGGCGCGCTTGCTCCGGTGCGCCGCCACACGCGCCGCCGCAGCCTCGCGCAGAGACGCCGCACCTGTTTCGAACAGCGCCGCGGGCTTGCTATTAAAAATCGCACCGTCGGTGCCCGTTGCGACCAATCCCTGCGCCATCCCCTCGATTTCTGCGCTGCCCACCGAACCCTGCATGACCGAAGCCTCTGTTACCCGTTGCTCGCGTCACAACTTCGCGCGCAACATATCGTCTAATCTCAAGTCTGTGACTTGCGGCGCCCCACTCTCCATCAAAACCCGTACGAGAGTGCGTTGGCGTTCGCGGATGCGCCGGACCGTCCTATTCTTGTCTATCATCACGCCGCCCGCGCTTCATCCACATCTCCTCAGCGCGCAGGTGTCGAATCCGACACCTCTTCCCTCCGCACCCACGCCCGAGTCGCAGCCCGACCTCGCACAGATCCCCCGCGCCACCCCGCTTCCCCCCGAAAAATCCCCCGACACCATCTCCTGGGTCGCCGACACCCAATCCAAACACGGCAGCGTCTACCTCCTCGCCGGCGACCCCACCCGCGGCACGCAGGTCGAAGTCACCTATACCGACCACCTCCTCCGCGCCGATACCATCTCTTACGACGAAGACACCCACGAGCTCACCCTCAACGGCCACGTGCGCCTCTCCGGCGGCCAGAACGACGAATACATGTCCGCCCAGCACGCCACCTACAACCTCAAAACCAATACAGGCCGCTTCTACGACGTCACCGGCTCCATCGGGTTGCATGGCGCCGCCACTACGCCCACCGAATCCGGCCGCACCGGCCTCGTCACCCCCAACCCATTCCTCTTCTCCGGCAAACTCGTCGTCAAAACCGGCCCGCAGACCTATGACATCTACGACGGCTCCGTCACCTCCTGTCTGCTTCCGCGCCCTGACTGGCTCCTGACCTCCGGCCATCTCTCCCTCAATCAGGACCAGGCGCGCGCCGGCGCTACTGTCTTCCACCTCCTCGGCTTCCCGCTCTTCTTTCTCCCCTACGCCACGCACCCCGTCAACACCGAGCAGCGCCAGAGCGGCATCCTCATCCCCATCCTCAGCCAGTCCAGCACCAAAGGCTGGATCATCGGCGAAGAGCTCTACCTGACGCTTGGCCGCTCCGCCGACCTCACCCTCGGCCTGCAGTACTATTCCCTCCGCGGCTGGGATGAATCCGCCACATTCCGTGCCAAGGGCTTCGACGAAAATTTCTTCCAGGCCCACTTCTCCGCCCTGCAGGACCGCGGCTTCACTCCCACCGGGGGCACCTTCACCAACCAGGGCGGCGAAGACGTCACTGCCGCCTTCCGCAAGCAGCTCACGGGCACCACCCGCATGGTTGGCGACGCCGAATATCTAAGCTCTTACGTCTATCGCGAGGCTTTCACCGAAAACTTCAATCAGGCCGTGAGCTCCGACATCACTTCCATCGGCTACCTCGTCGACCAGAACCGTGGTATCTCTATGGACGTCCGCGCCGACCGCTACCAGGGCCTCAAGCGCGTCCCAATCAACAACGAGCCCGGCGAGCAGGTCCACATCCTGCACGTCCCCTCGCTCGACCTCCAAACACTGGACCGGCCCCTCGGCAACACGCCTCTCCTCTTCTCGCTCACCGGCTCCGTCGCCGGCCTCAAACGCTCACAACCCAACTTCACCTCCTCGGGCATCGTCGAGCGCCTCGATGTTCGCCCCGAGCTCTCGCTCCCCTTGCGCGGCGACGGCTGGCGCGTTCTCGCATCCATCGCCGGCCGCGAGACCTTCTACTCCCGCTCCCGCCAGACACCCTACACCGCCGGCCAGCCGCCCATCGAACTCACCACACCCGTCAACCGCGCCAACGTCGACTTCCAGCTCAACGTCCTGCCGCCTGCCATCGAGCGCACCTTCCAGGTCCCCGCCTCTCTGCAGAGCCTCTTCGGCACCGAGATCCGCCACACAATCGAGCCCGAGTTCACCTATCGCATCACCCACGGCGTCGACAACTTCCTCTCCATCCTCCGCTTCGACGACGTCGATCTCGCCTCCGATACCAACGAGCTCGAGTACGGCGCCACCCAGCACCTCTACTCCCGGCCCAAAACCAAGGCCATCAAACCAAAGCCCGGCTGCCCCACGACGACCTCCACCTCCACCACCGGCATTCAACTCGCGCCGGCTGAGCTTCCTGACGTCCTCAATCCCACGCCCGACCAGAGCACCGACGCCAACGGCATCCCCGACGCCTCCGCGCAGGCCCCGCAGGAGCCCACCCGCACCCACGCCAAAGCGGACGACTGCAACCAGCCCACCACGCCCAAACAACAGGAGTGGTTCTCCTGGCGCCTCGCCCAGCGCTACTTCTTCGACCCCACCTTCGGCAACGCCGTCCTCAACGGCCGCCGCAACCTCTTCGACAGCACGCTCTCCCTCTCCGGCATCGCCTTCCTCACCGAGCCCCGCAACATCTCCCCGCTCATCTCCCGCATGCGCTTCCGCACCTCCGGCCACACCGACGTCGAGTGGGACTTCGACTACGACACCGGCGCCAAGAAGTACACCAGCTCCAACATCTTCTTCGACGCCCGCAAGGGCCAATTCTTCGGTGGCGTCTCCTATGCTCTCCTCAACGCGCCCGGCCGCTTCTACACCGAGACCATCGACACCAACAACAACGACCAGCAGACGCTCGTCGGGTCACCCACTTCGAACTTCAAGCAGATGCGCGTCCTGGGCGGCTTCGGCGACCCCAACCGCCCCGGCCTCGCCCTTGCCGCCAACGCTGGCCTCGACATCAACCTCGGAACCGTCCAGTACGCGGCCATCCAGGCCAACTACAACTGGAACTGCTGCGGCCTCTCTGTCGAGTACCGAAAGTATGAGCTCGGCGCCGTCCGCAACGAGAACGCCTACCGCTTCAACTTCACCCTCGCCAACATCGGCAGCGCCGGCAACCTCCGCCGCGCCGAACGCCTCTTCTAGCGATCGCCCGGATCACTCGCTGTCTCCCTCTGAGATCTCGATCGATCAAAATACTTGTCATCCTGAGTGAAGCGTCACGAAGTGGCGCGGAGTCGAAGGACCCCGAGACCCTCTGCCTCACCAAGACGTCCAAACCTCTTAAACCCGGAAGCGCGTCGAACTTGTAAGGAGGGCCCTTCCATGCCGTTCAAAAGCGAGGCGCAGCGCCGCTACTTCGAAGCCAACAAAGCCAAACTGGAAAAGCAGGGTGTCGACGTCAAGGAATGGGAACAATCCAGCAAAGGACTCAAGCTTCCCGAGCGCGCACCTAAATCCACGAGCAGAAAGAACCGCTAGCGCTCATCCGCCTTGAACTTCAGGAACGTGATCCTTCTCTGCCCCGGACGGATCACCAGCCCGGTCCGTTCGCGCAGCATCGTCAGAAAGCTGGCCTTCGGATCAGCGGGAAGCTGCACTTCGATCCGATAGCGACCCTCGAGGTTCGTCTCATTCACAACCGGTCGATCCAGGGATCCTTCAAGATCGCGACAGAGCTCGTCCATCGTTCCCCGCTCGCCAATGCTGTAAAGGGCCTCGAGACTCTCCGGCTTCAACTCCTCCACGCTCTGCCCCCAGCCTCCCGCCACGCTAAGACCAACGCTCGACGATCTCGAACCAAACTCACTCGTCCTTTCCACCGGCGGTCTGCGACCCGGCTCGAGACTCACAACATAAACATTGGTGAGCCGGCCCTCGTGCGAGACGCTCAGATGAAAGTGTTCCAGCAGCGCCTGCTTGAATCGTTCCTTCATCGCCGCGCGACTTTCCGGGTGCGGCAGCAGCGCCGCAAAGTCATAGCGTTTCGCAGTATTCACAGTTGCAGGCAGCTCGCTGCGGATTGAGCTCACATCGTAAAGTTCCTCGATCGCTTCCTTTAACGTCACTCCCTGAAGCACCCAGTAATCATCGGATCCAAAGTTGCCGCGCTGGCTGGCGGTCGATGGCGTGATGTGAACTGTGTGAGACGGCGTCAAATGCGGCCGGTAGTCCTCCGCTCGCGGCATCCTGGCAGGCGCAGAATCCAGCGCCACCAGGTTGTTCTCTCGAAACGTTGTGATCGTTGCCGGCGTAGGCCGTTCCAAAACAATCCGCCCCTCGAGCACCGCATTCAATGTCGCCTCATCGGGAATATAGCCCTGCTGAAACCCCACGATTTTGCGGTCCGGCCCGACATAAACATTCACCGGAGTATCGAGCCCGAACGCTTTCGCCGTCGCGCCGCCCGGGTCATACAGCACCCATCCTTTAATTGGGTGCCGCGCCAGGGCAGGCATCAGCGTTCGCTTGTCCTCGCCCGTAATCCACACAAACTGCACGTGCCGCTGCGCGTACTCATCCACACGCGCATTCCAGTCGGCGACAGGCTTAGGGTTGTGCGAGGTATCCGGAAAGAAACTCAGGACCGTTACCTGCCCGGACAAATTCGGCGACGATGAAGACCCAGCCGCAGGCGCACTCAACACCTCCTGAAACACGAGATCGGGCGAAGCATCGCCCGCCCTCGGATGTCCCGTAGGCGTTCCAAAAATCCCCTGGCCAAATGCCATCGGCGCCATCAGAACAAACGCTGGAAGTAACCGGGACAACATGGAGAAACTCTCCCTGACTGAGTTACCGCATACAGCTATAGACGGAAAATAGTAATCCCGGCTGCACACCGAACACATTCGTCCCGACCCTATACTGGCGGCACGGAAACGAGACGCGCATGAACCGCAGAGACTTCCTCGCATCGGCAGTCGCAGCCGCATGCGCGCCCAACGCGTTATCCGCCGCGCCGCTGCCCTACTACCTTGTCGATTCCCACGTCCACGTTTGGGAAACTAACCCCCGTTTCCCGTTCTCCCCCGGCGCAAACGTCCCACCCAACGTCGACGCCTCACCCTCCTCGCTTCTCGCAAAAATGCGCTCCAACAACATCTCCAGGACCGTGCTCATCCAGGTCATTCACTACAAGTGGGACAACCGCTTCCTCGTCGCCACGCTGCGCGCGCATCCGGAAAAATTCGCCGCAGTCTGCCGCGTCGACCCGCAGGACCCAGCCGCACCCGACCATCTCTCTTACTGGACCGACCAGGGCTGCCGCGGCGTTCGCCTCAGCCCGGCCGCCAATGCCACCGGAGACTGGATCCGCGACCCACTCATGCCGCCTCTCTGGAAGCGCTGCGAAGACCTCAAGGTCCCCATGACCTTGCTTTTGCCCGTCGGCCGTCTCCCCGACATCGTTCCCTTACTCGACAAATTCCCCGCGCTCACTACCGTCATCGATCACATGGCCGACTGCCCCGTCGACGACGCACAAGGCTTCGAACTCCTGCGCTCACTAGCCCGTTATCCAAACCTCTACCTCAAAGTCTCCCACCCGTGGTCTCTCTCCAAACTCCCCTATCCCTACCCCGACGTGCTCGCCATGATCGCTCGTCTGCGCGACTCCTTCGGCACCAACCGCCTCATGTGGGGAACCGACTGGCCCATCAAACCAGAGCTCCTCAGCTACGACCGCCGCGTCGCTCTCTATCGCGACCACCTTCCATTCCTCTCCAAAGCCGAGCACCGGCAACTCCTCGCCGGAACCGCCACCCGCGTCTGGCCCTCGTAGCCGAATGCTTTCGTAAGCCAGTCCATCAATACAGCTGCATGCGGCAGGCCCAGACAAGCGCCTGCCAGCATGCAATGGTTAACCCGCGCGCTCTGCCTCGCGGATGTAGTCAATGACGGCCTCGCTCCAGCCGTCGATGTGCGTCCACGGTCCGTACCCCACGCCGTTGCGTGCGCTGGCCACGTTCACCACGTAGCCCCGTCCGCGCGGTGCAGCGACCCGGTCGTGCGCCTGCTCGTCGGTAACCACAACGATGCGGTCATACGATCCCTCGACCGCATCCAGTGCCTTACCCAGGTACGTACCCGAGTGCGGCTGGCTGGCCTCCATCGCATCACGTAGAGCGAAACCACGCCGCGGTGGCACCAGCTTCGCGTCGTTCGAGAAGGTGTAAACGCTCACCTTCTCTGCAGTCTCGCGAAGCAGGATCGCCAGTCCATAGGCCGCATCCGTGCGCAGCATCTCCGACCGCCGTGACAGCGGCGCGACCATCGACCCGGACACGTCGACCAACAGGACGGTGTGTCCGGCCAGCTTCTCGCGGCCCGCGACAGCCCGGAACATTGCAGCCTCCAGTGCCTCCTCCCACTGCGGCGCATGCCGCGTAGCAGCCAGGAAGCGGAACGGAAGGACGCGATCCGTCTTCATCGCAGCGAGTCCCTCGACAACAAGCCGCTCGTCAACCTGCGCCTCCTTCATGTTGCGAAGGTTGCGCAGCAAAGCCAGCGCCCCGAGCTTGCGCTCACCGAGCAGACGCTCCCACGTTGCACGCTTGTCGGCCTCCTTGCCGCCAGTCGACAGCGCGACCTCCCACGTATCCGGAGTCGCGAGCTCACCCGCGATCAGCCGCTTCCACAGCGCTGCCTGCGCTGCATCCACAGGCTTCGCGTGCGAGAGAAACAGCACGTCACGCAGACGCACCGCCGCTGCCCGGTCGTACTTCGCGAGCGCGTACTCGTCGAACCGCGTGAACGCTGCCGCCAGGCCCTTCTTCACCTGTGCGGAGAGCGGCGTACGCCCATCGGCCCAGTAGATGGCGACGAACTCCGAGAGCTCATCGGCACGCTGGATCACAGACGCAAGCGTCTGCGCAACCAACGCACGGTGAGTGGCATGACGCGCCATCTCGCGCACAAGCAGCAACGGAGCGTGACGCAGCTTCATCAAGGTCCGCGCCTCGGTCGCCAGCGCAGCGACCCGCGCCGGCTCGACCTTCGGTACAAGCTCGCGGATCCGCGCGGCGATGGTGACGCCGCTCTCGTAAAACTCGTCCTCCCACAGCATGCACGCGAGCACAGAGCGCCGCAGCGCCTGCTCCGGGGTAATGGCCACAGCCGGCGCACCCTCGTGGGTGCGTGGCCGAGCGAGATGGGCAAACTTCAAAATGTTCAGCTTCATCGCGCACCTCCTTCTGTAAGTGCTGTTGCTGCAAATTCCGCGAGTTGGTAACTCCGAGTCACTCGCGAAGTTGAATCGCCGGGGAATAAACGACAACGGGATACGGCAGCAGGCAGACAACACGTGCTTTTTTGGTGATCGGGGATTACCCGATGAAGTAACCGTCGTCTGCGCCACCGGCGAATCTTCAATTAGTCATCGAGCTCGTCTTCGTCGTCCGCGCCGACTCGAACCGACGTTGCCTGCGTGAATCCAACACCGGTCTTGAACCCGACAGGTTTCAACGTAGAGTGAGGTTCAACATGGATCGCCAGCTTCTTCATCTCGTCCCAGCTGGGCCTGTTCTTGTCGTAATAGCCGGTGCATTCATACACATTGAACGGCACGACCAGGTTGGGACGAACGTTGTCGCAGATCGTGATCAGCTCCGACTCCCTGAAGCCTGTCATGATCTGTGCGCTCGTGCAGGTTCTGCACAGTGACACGGAGCCCACCGGGGTTCCGTTCTTTATCGGTAGCTTGCCCATGGCAGGCTTCGCCTTTCTAACCAGCAGCGCTGGCTAAGTTAGTTGGCCGGGGAATAAGTCGAGAACAGACAAGGTGCTCTTCCACTGAGCTACATGGAATTACTTCCATGGCAGGATTCGAACCTGCGTCCACCCGCTTATGAGGCGAAGTAACTGTTCTCTGCGCCACCGGCCAATTTGTTTTCAGCAAATGCGTAATCCAGGGAACGCTCGAGATGAGTGCAGGTTTCTAGTCCTGCGTCCGTGTCAAGGCAGAAGTAACTCGTCTCTTTCACCACTGGACATCCCGTGCAAACGCAGTTTCGCGTTTGCGCAGGAAGCGCATTCCTGTCAGGGAATAGTTCTGAATGGCAGACGGGATTCGAACCCGATCCTTGCGGATCTGCCAGAGAAGTAGCCATTCAATGCGCCACTGACAGGAGAGCTATCAGGAGGAATGAACGAAGACAGTGCCGTAAGGAGTCGATTAACAGTCGAAGTAACTGCCTTCTTCGCCATCCTGATAACTAGTTAAATTTTTCGGACTACTTTGCGTAGGTTGGTCCGAACTGATTTACGACCAGGAGGCGAGTGCAGTCCGGCGATCGCCGAAGAGATTGACCTCTTCTTGCGACCTACGCATCGTTATGTATGGATGCAATGTCATCGGACTAACTCCTACGCAGAAGTTAATGTGCACCACTGGACAGAAAAACGCAAGCATTTTCCCGAAAAAATAACTTACATTCCTCCCTACTCTCACAATTCCCACCCACGCAAATCATAAGTACCAGGGAAAATTCACCACCACTTTCATCGCGTTCCCCCGCGCCATTCGGTCGCCAATGCCTTCCCGCAGGTTTTCGATTCCAGCCCGGGGTTGCCTGCGATCACACATTTTCACGGTGACCGCCCCCACAAAAGCCGGAAAATATTTTCACGCCCTGCGAAGATTCTTTGCGTTCTGCAGCTCCTATCAATCCACTCCGGCCTTGGACGCGTACACATGCAGGGCGTCGCTCACAAATGCCCCCGGAGACGATCAACGTGAAGCTGGGAATCAGAGAACTTGCGGGAAAAGGCCTGTCGCGGCGAGGATTTTGCGTCGCGGCCGTAGCAACAGCGGCAACAACTACGCTGATAGCTGGATGCGGAGACGACGGTTCGAGCTCGGGTGGTACCGGAGGAACGGCCACCTACAAGGACGCCGACTATCTGAACTTTGCCCTCAACCTCGAGTATCTCGAGGCGGAATTCTATCTCCGCGCCGCCACCGGCACCGGCCTCGGCTCCTCTGACACCGGCAACTCCACCAGCAAGACCACCGGCGGCAGCCAGGTTCCCGGCATGTCCAGCCTCCAGACCCAGTACGTCAACGAGATCGCGCAGAACGAGCTCGACCATGTGCGCTTCCTTCGCAATGCTCTCGGCAGCTCGGCCGTCAGCGCTCCCGCCATCGATCTCACCGCCAGCTTCAACGCACTGGCCAGCGCCGCCGGCCTCGGAGCGAGCTTCAATCCCTTCGCCAGCTACAGCAACTTTCTGATTGGCGCGTTCATCTTCGAGGACGTCGGTGTCACGGCGTACCACGGCGCAGCCAAGCTCCTCACCAGCAAAACCAACCTTACCGCCGCGGCTGAGATTCACGCCGTCGAGGCCTACCACGCCGCGTCCATCCGCTCGCAGATTGTCCTCGCCGGTGCCTCCGCCATCACCACGGCAAACGCAGTCGAGGGTGTCCGCGCCCAGCTTGGCGGCGGCAACGAAACCACCCTCAGCGCCACCAGCATCACTGCCGCGGACGCAACCAACTCCATCGGCTTCGAGCGCACGACCGACCAGGTGCTGCACATCGTCTATGGCACCGGCGGCGGCGCGGGCGTCAAGGGCGGAACGTTCTTCCCCAGCGGATTGAACGGAAACATTAGCGTCACACAGGCTTAGCGAGGGGGAGAAATGGCAACTATAGAGACACAGCAACTGGATGAAGTAATCGCAAGCAGCAGGCGGCGGATTCTCACAATGGGCGGAGCGGCGCTTGCCGGACTCGCGTTCACGTCCATGGCGAAGGCACAGTCAACCACACTGACCGACGCGGACTACCTCAACTTCGCCCTCAACCTCGAGTACCTCGAAGCCGAGTTCTACACTCTCGCCTCCAGCGGGCAGACCATCGATCAGATGGGCCTCGGCATCAACGGCACCGGTACGCAAGGCACCGTAACCGTTAAACCCAGCGGCGTAGCCTCCTGCAAGGTGCCCTTCGCCAACACTCTCGTGCAAAGCTACGCACAGGAGATCGCCACCGAGGAACGCAACCACGTGAAGTTTTTGCGCGGCGCCCTCGGATCTGCCGCCGTTGCCCAACCCGCGATCGACCTCTACAACAGCTTCAACACTCTCGCAGGTCTGCTTGGCCTCGGGCTCACATCCTTTGATCCCTTCGCCGACGACATCCACTTCCTTCTCGGCTCTTACATCTTCGAGGACGTCGGCGTGACGGCCTACACCGGCGCCGCTCCTCTGCTCACCTCCAGCAGCAACCTCGATGCTGCCGCTGGCATTCAGGGCGTCGAGGCCTACCACGCCGGTCTCGTGCGCACCGTGATCTACGGCCTCGACCAATCCACTACAACCCTCGGCCCCGCCGGCACCGCAACCGCCGTCGCCGCCGCCATCTCCAAACTCCGCGCCACAGTCGACGGCTCCAACCTGATCTCGTCCAAGAACACCGACGGCGATGACATCGGCCTCGGCACGCAACAGGTCATGCTCAACGGCAGCTCCAACGTCACGGCCTCCGCCATCGTGAACGCCACAACCACCGGCTCAATCAACGCCGCAACTTCCGGCAACACCGCCGGCTCCATGGTCTTCGCCCGCACTGCCCCACAAGTCCTCGCAATCGTCTACGCCGGCGGCTCGGGCAAGGGCGGATTCTTCCCCGCCGGCCTGAATGGAAATGTGAAGTAGTCCTCCACTGAAGTTCGTCCACCGAGGCAGACCCACGTGGTCTGCCTCTTTTTTCCCCTCATCTGTGAATCGACCGGAGCCGGCCATCCCCAGCTGTCAGGGCGCCTCGATAACTCCCGACTGCGGCCCCACCCCGTGCACATCGAAGGCTTCAACCGTGAAGTAGTACTTCTGGTCTACGTTGAGAGCGCGAATCGAAACCGAGTTGTGGCCGTACACCATCCACGACGAGTAGAGCTTGTCAGGAGCGATACCCCAACGCACGTTGTACCCCTGGCTGCCCGGCTGCGAGTCCCACTTCACCAGAACATTGCGCCGGTCACTCTCCCGATCAGCCGCCACGCCCGAAACCGCAGCCGGCGCGCTGCCCGCAACGTTTCCGAAGATCCGGAACTCCGAGATCGCAAGGTTCGGTGTCGGCACGTGAAGGCTCTTGAAGCGCACGTAACGCCCTTCAACTGCCTTCGGCAACTCCACATAATCGTTCGGCGTGTCCAGCTTGTCCTTGCTGCGATCGTGGATGACGGTCCATCTCTCGCCGTCCATCGACGACTCCACGACATACTGCTCATACATCCCCGGCGGACGTCCGTAAAGATCCGACTTGTAGTCGTGATAGTTGATCTGAAACGCGCGAATCGTTCCCACCGTCTCAAGGTCGATCTGGAGCCACTGACCCGGTCCGTTGTCCGATGCCACCCAGAATGTCTTCACCTGCTCGTCCGTCACCTTGTCAGGCGTGAAGTCGCCAAGGTGGGATGATGCGGTCACAGGCTTCTTGTACGAGAGCAGCATCCACCCGGTGAAGCCTCCCTTCTTCGCCGGCGAACTCGGCGCGTAGTGCGGATAGTCGCCGAACGCAGTATCCGCGTACATCACGCCGTCACGATCGAAGAACGTTGGAAACATGCCGATACGCCGCTCGTACTTGTAGTTCACCGCAATCGCCATCGTCGCAAAGTGCCAGTACTGCCCACCCGGACCAGCGACCGTGCTGCCGTGCCCCGCACCGTTTATGAATCCACCCGGCTTGTAAGAGATCGGATTGTTCGGCGCGTAGGTGTATGGTCCCAGCGGCGAACTACCGACATACACACCATCGCCGTAGGTGTTCCATTCCGTTCCCGGCGCAGCGTACTGCATGTAGTATTTTCCGTCGTGTTTCGTGAGCCACGATCCCTCAATAAATCCGCCGCGTTTGGGATCGTCGTGGTTCTCACCGAATCGCTCCCATCCGTGCTTCGCCTCATCCTTGTGGAACAGTTCAACCGGTCCGCTCATGGGCAAAAAACGATGCTTCGGATCAAGCTCCTCGCCGCGTATCGGCAAGCGGTTCGACGAGCCCCAGAACATATACGCCCGGCCATCATCGTCCATGTAGAAATCCGGGTCCTGCAAATTGTGTAGCAGCGCTGGCACCGCCTGCCAGTCGCCCTTCTTCGGATCATCGGTGTACAGCAGGCTCATCGTCCCGGACGGATCACCGGTCACATAAAGCAGTTGATCCCGATAGTTCTGCGCGGCCGGCGCGTTCGATCCCTGGAAGTACCACCGTTGCGGCTTGATGAAACTCCATCGCGTCAGGTCATCGGAGTACCAGTAACCCAGCGACCGCGTCACAAACATGTAGTAGCCGCCGCGAAACTCCACTACCGCCGGGTCTGCACCTGACCGATACGAAATATCTTTGTCGGACTCCGTGATCTTGTAGGTGTAGTCAAGATTCAACGGATTGCAGTAGGTCTTCCCCTCCACCAGGTGGGATTGGTGCTGGGCACTTAGGTTGGGGCCGAACAGCCCGGCTATGCAGAATATTGCCGCGCAGGCTGATGAACGCAGAAGCTTTGAATCTGTCCTCAAGTTAAATCCTCACTTCGATGTTATCGGCTCCCACGCGCCCGCCGACCGAAGCCCTGTTGAACCGCAAATGTCGAGAGCATGGCGATCGCTCACTTTGCCCAAGCGATGCGCCGCCTGACAACTCGCCTCATCCGCTCTGCGATAATGAAACTGTGCGTTTTCTGCCTTCTTCCCTCGCCGCCACACTTCTCGCCCTGACCCTCGCCACCGCCGGTTGCCACGCCCAAATCCCGGTCCAGATGCCCCCGCAAACGGGCAAGCAGCTGAGCCCGGCCGAGCAGCACCGAGTCGAGATTCTCCTCCGCCAGAAAGCCAACCTTCCCCCCGGCTCCAGCGTTCACATCGGCCCGCGCACGCCTTCGGACATCCCCGGCTACGACAACATCGCCGTCAGCTTCTCGGCCGAGGACAAGACCTCGCACCCCGTCAATTTCCTGCTCTCCAAAGACGGCAAGACGCTCGCGCAGTTCTCGAAATTCGACCTCGCTGCCGATCCGCGCACCATGATCGCCTCCGACGGCCGACCCGCCCGCGGCGGCCCGGCCTCCGCGCCCGTCATCATCGTTGGCTTCGACGACCTCGAGTGCCCCTTCTGCGCGCGCCTCCACGAGAGCATCTTCCCCGCCCTCACCCAGCGCTACGGCGACAAGGTCCGCATCGTCTACAAGGACTTCCCGCTCGATCAGCACCCCTGGGCCATGCGCGCCGCCGTCGACGTAAACTGCCTCGGCGCCCAGTCCGCCACCGGCTACTGGAACCTCGTCGACTACATCCACGCCCACGCCTCGGACATCGGCGCCGACCCCAAGGACCCCAAGGCAGAAAAGACCCTCCCCCGCGCTCAGCAGCAGCTCGACAGCCTCACCAAAGAGCAGGGCAAGTTCCAGAAGGCCGACATGCCCAAGCTCGAGGCCTGCCTCACGAAGCAGGACACCGCGCCCATCGAAGCCTCCCGCAAGCTCGGCGAGTCCCTCAACATCGACTCCACCCCCACCCTCTTCATCAACGGCGACAAGATCGACGGCGCCGTCCCCGTAGACTTCCTCTTCGGCGAAATCGACGACGCCCTCCGCGCCGAAGGCGTCCAACCGCCCCCGCCCTACGTCGCCCCCACCGAACCAGCGAAGCCCGCTTCAACAGAAAAACCCGCAGCTACCTCCAAACCCTCCGCCACCAAACCCTCGACCAAATAACCACCCATCCGCGTGGCCCAGGATCCCCAGCGCCCCACCCTCGACGCGCTTCATCGCGACAGGGTGGGGTATCCCAAGCTCCGGGTGGCCCATCCTTTCATGGCCTCCTCGTGAAAGGGTGGGCTATCGCGCGTTAAGACGCGCGAGAAAACTGCCCGGCGCTTAGATTCCTACTGTCCGGCTCGTCCCTGTCTTGTCGGGGCACGGCTTCAGCCGTGCCGCAGAGCGTCCCAATTGAGTCGGGGCTTCAGCCCCTGAGGTATGCAGGATGCTCCGTCGGCGCCGAGCGTCATTTTGAAACGGCGTGATGTACATCTGATTTCGAACGAGGTCTAGCCCGCCTCACCTCTCCCAATACACCACCGTCCGAGCATCCTCCTCATACAGCTTCCGCTCCGCCTGCTCCGGCCCCGTCACAAACACCTTGCGGTGCGTCCAGTTCCCGTGCGCATCCATCTCGTACTCGTAATACGCGCCGTACAGCACCTTCCCCGCGGAATCTCTCCACTCCACGCTGGTCGCATTCCACCGCGCAGAATCCAGATACTCGTAGTGAATAACGAAGTGTTCGCATTTCCCATCGCTTTGGCATACCGTCTTCGATTGATTGTTCGGATCGTCTGGGTCGAACCAGCTGTCCCCATATTGATTTGGCGACGGCGAATTCTCACGGAACTCGACAATCTTCTTATCCTTGATCGTCCACGCGAGCTTGACAGCCCCCGCCTCATCGAACGTGGTAAACGTCTCTACCTTCGTCTCAGCGTTCCAGGTCTGCCGCGCCTCCAGCACCCCCTTGCCCCATGAGTCTCGCTCTATCCAGTCCTTGCCTTTCCCATACACCGTATGGCTTCGCCCGAGCTCCACTTCTTTCCCATCCCAGCTTTCAAAGTCCGTCTCGCGTCCGTTCGCGTCGTACCAGATTTGCATCCTGTAATCCACCTTCCCATTCCGGTAATGCGTCTCTTCCGTCTTTCCGAACGGACCGAACACAACCTCGCGCATCAACGCGGCCGTCTCCGCATCGACATCCCGCTGACGAACAATCCGGCCTTTCGCGTCCCGGTCATACGACGTCAGAGTGCCCCGGAAGTTCCCACCTTGGAACTGGCCTGCCTTTGTAAAGCTTCCGTCTGGAGCAAACTCGCAATAGTCGCAGCCCGCCGGCAGCACCAGACCCGGTCCGTCCGGCTGACGCCATTCGCCCCCACTCATCTCTCTCGTGGTCATGACGACCTTGATCGGCCCTGAAAACCCGCCCATCTGGGCATCAGTCTTCGCCGCCGGCGCGGCCTTCTGCTGCGCCCGTACCGGGAACTCGATGCAAATGACACCCGCCGCCACGACGCAGACCAATCTCAGCAACCGGCGCATAGCCTCGTCCCCGCCTGCGCGGCATTCTACGCGCCCCTCAGAACCCTGCCATCCCACCGGAGCGACAACTTATTCAAAATAAAGACGAAAACTTAATTGCAGCACCTCGAACCTGGCCATAACCATAAGCGCGAACCCCTGTTAACTTCCCAACCCAATAGAATCAATACTTTGCAAAACAAGGTCCGGACCTAAGTGCAATGTTGTGAAGATTTTGCGCAATTTCAGGGGGAGGGGGGGTACCTACCGCCCTTCCGCCCGCCTCACCGCATCCTGAAGCAGCTCCGGCCCGCCCTCAACTATGCGCCCGTGTCCCGCTGCATACCTTCGGATCGGCAGCTCCAGCAGCTTTCGCGCGCTGGCCAGCGCCGTCGGCCGGTGCCAGGTCGCCATCGCCGGGAGCGGAAAGTACCACGGCCCGAAGCCGCTGACGTGAACTTCGCCCCCGACGGTCACCAGTGCATCGCCCGCGTACAGCGTCCCGTCTCGCTCGTCGAAGTAGCTCATGTGTCCCGGCGTATGCCCCGGCGTCGCCACCACCCGCAGCGAGCCATATAACTCGCCATCGCTCAAAAGATGCGTTGGCCGCGTGTCCGCGCCCGGAAAACCGCCCTTCACCGGGCACCGCGGCTCATCCGGATCCAGCGACCGGTCCTGCGCCGGCTTCTTCGGCAGCAGCCTTGCCTCGCGCGCCCCAATGGCCACCTGTGCCTGTCCCGCGGGGTCCCCGGCGAGTTCGCTCGCCTGGGTGCTCCCCAGTGCCGCTGCCAGCGCATCCAGCGACCCGATGTGGTCCCCATGCGCGTGTGTCAGCAGCAGCCTCGCTATCGGCTCCATCGCAATCCTGTGAGCCGCATCGACAATCCGTCGCGCCCCACCGCTCATCGTCGTATCGATCAACGTAAAGCTATCGCTCTCGCGAACGAGGTAGCAGTTAAACAAGCCCAGTCGAGTGAATTGATGGCCAAAGGCAGAGATCTGATGGACCTTCATATCAGGCACTTAGGATGCCACCGCGGAAACGCCAGATGCTATGGCCTCTCGATACAATGGAACTGTGCATAGCCACGGCCAGCCGAACGCCGCGATGCAAGGCATCCTCAAGCTGTCGCTCGCGCTCACGTTCCTCTACATCCTCGCAACCTTCATCTTCGGCCTCCGTGCCCACTCCCTCGCGCTGCTGTCCGAGGCCGGGCACAACGTCTCCGATTTCCTCGCGCTCGGGCTAAGCTTTTTCGCCGTCTACCTGCAAACCCGGCCGGCCACCGACCAGCGCACCTTCGGCTACCAGCGCGCCGGCGTGCTCGCGGGATTTGTGAACGCCCTCACCCTGATCGTTCTGTCAGTGTGGCTTGCGATTGCGGCAATTCATCGCTTCGCTGTTCCAATCCAGGTTGAGCCAAAGCTGATGATGATCGTCGCCGCAGCCGGCGTGGTGATGAATGGACTGATCGCCGGGCTGCTCTGGAAGTTCTCGCGCGACGTAAACATCCGCAGCGTCTTCCTGCATATGCTCGGCGATACCATCTCAACCGCCGCGGTCATCGTCGGCGGTTTCGTGATTCACCTGACCGGTTTGCAGTGGATCGATCCGCTACTCTCGCTGCTCATCGCGGCGATGATTCTCTGGAGCTCGTGGTCGATCGTGCATGAGACGCTGCACATCCTGCTTGAAGGAACACCGCGCTCGGTCGACCTGAACGAAATCCGCTCCGCGATGCAATCCGTCGAGGGCGTGGTTGGCGTGCACGATCTGCACGTCTGGAGCCTGACCGCGCAGTCGCACGCTCTCGCCAGTCACGTACAGGTCGTCGAGATGCCCCTGACTGAGTGCGAGTCGGTGCTCGAACGGCTAAACCATCAGCTTCGAGACCACTTCGGCATCCACCACACGACCATCCAGATCGAGATCACGGACTGCCCGACCGTAGACGGCTGCAGCCAGCCGCCTGCCCCTGACGTGATCGATGGCCACTCGCATCACGGGCATGCGCATAGCCACGCGCATTGAAGCGGACGGTAGAGGATAGAGGGTAGAGGATAGAGGGTAGAGGGTAGAGAGTAGAAAGAGAGAGCGCTCCGCGAGGAGCGCTTGTGCTTTTCTCTACTCTCTATCCTCTACCCTCTACACTGTTCACACCAGCTGCGCATCGAGCGTAATCTCTGCCGCCTTCAGCAGGCGGGAGATCGGACAGCCTTCCTTGGCTTTCTTGGCGAGCTCGTCGAACTTGTCCTTCTCGAGGTTCGGCACACGCGCACGCGTCGTGAGGTGAATCTTCGTGACCGTCGGACCGTCTTCGGTCTTCTCCATGGTGACGACAGCAGTCGTGTCCAGCGACTCGGGCGCGTGGTCCACGCTGGTGAGCTGGCCACTAAGCGCCATGGTGAAGCAGCCCGCATGCGCCGCAGCAATCAGCTCCTCGGGGTTGGTGCCGACGCCGTTCTCAAACCGCGTGCTAAAGCTGTACTGCGTGTCCTTGAGGGTCCCGCTCTGGGTGCTGATTGTGCCTTTTCCGTCCTTCAGTCCGCCGTGCCACACTGCCGATGCGCTGCGATCCATAACTTATCTCCTTCGGGTTCCGATGCGATTTCAGATGCGGGTTTCAGGTCTCAGGTTCAAGGTGCTAGGTGCTGTGCAGATAGATAAAGCGCAACAGGAAGAGCACGGCCAGCAGATAGAGCATCCAGTGCTGGCGGCGGCCGCGGCCGGTCGCGAGTTCGATCGTGGCAAAGCTGATGATACCGAACGAAAGTCCTGTGGCAATGGAGTACGTGAGCGGGATGGTGAGAATGGTGAGGAACGCGGGAACAGCAACGCGCGGCTCGTCCCAATCGATTCGGGACGCGCTGGCGACCATGAGCGCGCCGACGAGGATCAGCGCCGGTGCGGTCGCAAAGGTAGGAATGGCGCCGACGAGGGGCGCAACGAAGATGGCAATCAGAAAGAGCAGGCCGGTAACGATCGCGGTCACGCCGGTGCGTCCACCGACCGCGACGCCGGATGCGCTCTCCACGTAGCTGGTCACGGTAGACGTGCCGGCGAGCGAGCCAATAACAGTCGAGCTGGCGTCAGCGAAGAAGATGCGGTCGAGCCGTGGAATCGTGTGGTCCTCCGCGATGAGGCCGGCGCGCTCGGTGACGGCGACCAGCGTGCCGATGTTGTCGAAGAGATCGACGAAGAGAAAGACGAAGATGATCTCCAGCGCGTTGAGATGCAGCGCGCCGCGAATGTCGAGATGAAACGCTGTATCACGCAGTGCGAGCGGCGAGAAGCTCATCGGCTGCCAATGCACCTGGCGGCAAGCGATGCCGACGAGCATGGTGCCGAGGACACCAATGAGCATCGCGGCGCGAACACGAAACGCCTGCAGCACCGCGATCAGCAGGATGCCGAAGATAGCGAGCAGCGTGGTGGGCGCGTGCAGGTTGCCGAGAGTGACCATCGTCGCCGTGCTGGGGATGATGATGCCTGCGTTGCGCAGGCCGATGAGCGCGATGAAAAGACCGATGCCGCCGGCGACGGCGGCATGGAGCTGATACGGAATGGCCGCGAGAAGGCGCTGGCGGATACCGCCGAATGTGAGCAGAAGGAAGATGACGCCGGAGAGGAAGACTGCGCCGAGTGCCGTCTGCCAGGGCACGCCCATTCCCTTGACTACGGTGTAGGTGAAGTACGCATTGAGACCCATGCCCGGCGCGAGGGCGAGTGGATAGTTCGCAAGCGCGCCCATGACGATGGAGCCGAAGGCAGCGCAGAGACAGGTGGCGATGGTGACTGCGGCGATGGGCATTCCCGTCTCGGCGAGGATCGACGGGTTCACAAAGATGATGTACGCCATCGTGATGAACGTCGTGAGGCCGGCGAGGATCTCGGTGCGCCAGTCGGTGGCGTGCTCCGCGAAATGGAAGTAGCGTTCCAGTCGGCTGCGCATTGGTCGGCTGGTCTCCTGGCAGGAAAATTGGAAGCGGGCGATTGCAGTCAGGATAGCGTGTGCGACTCGCTAATCGACGCCGATGTCTTCGTTCCAGATCTCAGGATGCGCGGTGATGAAGCCGTTGAGCAGATCGAAGCACTCCTGCGAGTTGAGGTCGACGACCTCGATGCCGAGCTCGCGCAGCCAGTCGATGCCGCCCTGGAAGGTGCGCGATTCGCCGACGATGAGTTTGCCAAAACCGAATTGGCGCACGAGGCCGCTGCAGTACCAGCAGGGTGCAAGAGTAGTGACCATGATGAGATCGCGATAGCTGCGCTGGCGGCCGGCGCGGCGGAAGGCGTCGGTCTCACCGTGAATGGACGGGTCCGACTGTTGCACGCGGCGGTTGTGGCCGCGGCTGACGAGGGTGCCGTCGGCGCGGAAGATGGCGGCGCCGATGGGGATGCCGCCCTCGGCGAGACCAGTGCGCGCTTCGTCGATGGCAACGGCGAGCATTGCAGTATCGGTGGTGTAGGTGCGTTCGGTCATGCGTTCGTTTGGCTACACGACGTAGAGGCTGACGTAGTCATCGACAGAGATCGCTTCGAGTTTCGATTGATCTGAGGATGCGTTGAGGATGCGTTGCTGCTGTGCGGCGTCGAAGCGGCGTGCGAGGTTGGTGCGGAATTTTTCGAGCAGGAGCGGGATGCCCTCGGCGCGGCGGCGCTTGTGGCCGATGGGATATTCGACAACGACTTCGGGGAGGACGGTGCCGTCGGTGAGCTCGATGGTGAGCGCGTTGGCGATGGAGCGCTTCTCGGGATCGTGGTAGTCGGCGGTGAACTGCGGGTCTTCGGCGCAGATGATTTTGGCGCGTAGTTCGTCGATCCGCGGGTCGGCCGCGATGTTGTCTTCGTAGTCCTCAGCGGTGAGGCGGCCGAAGATCAACGGGACAGCGACCATGTACTGGATGCAGTGGTCGCGGTCGGCCGGATTGGCGAGCGGGCCCTGCTTGTCGATGATGCGAATCGCGGCTTCGTGCGTGCGAATGATGACGCGCGAGATGTTGGCGGCGGTGAGGCCGCGATCGGCGAGTTGCTTGTGCAGGGTTATGGCGGCTTCAACGGCGGTCTGCGAATGAAACTCGGCGGGGAAGGAGATTTTGAAGAGAACGTTCTCCATCACGTAACTGGAGTACGGGCGCTGAAACTTGAATTCCTTGCCGCGGAAGCTGACATCGTAGAAACCCCAGGTTTTTGCGGTGAGGACGCTGGGGTAGCCCATCTCGCCGGTCTGGGCGATGAGCGCGAGACGCACGGCGCGTGAGGTGGCGTCGCCGGCGGCCCAACTCTTGCGCGAGCCGGTGTTGGGCGCGTGGCGGTAGGTGCGGAGCGACTGGCCGTCGACCCAGGCGAGAGAGACGGCGTTGAGCATCTGTTCGCGTGTGAGGCCGAGCATGTGCGAGACGACGGCGGTACTGGCCACCTTGACGAGGACGACATGATCGAGGCCGACCTTGTTGAAGGAGTTTTCGAGTGCGAGGCAGCCCTGAATCTCGTGCGCCTGAATCATCGATGTCAAGACATCGCGCATCGTGAGCTGCTTGCCGTTGCGTGTGAGCCAGTCGGCGACCGCGAGAATGCCGCCGAGGTTGTCTGAGGGATGGCCCCACTCCGCGGCGAGCCAGGTGTCATTGAAGTCCAGCCAGCGGATCATTGCGCCGATGTTGAACGCGCCCTGCACTGGGTCAAGCTCAAAGCTGGTGCCGGGGACGCGTGCGCCGTTCTTCATCGTGAGGCCGGGAACGACGGGGCCGAGCAGCTTGGTGCATGCGGGGAAGTCGAGCGCCTGCAGGCCGCAGCCGAGGGTGTCGAGCAGGCAGTAGCGCGCGGTCTCGTAGGCGAGGGAGCTGGTGATTTTGTGGTCGCGGACGTAGTCGACGATGTCGACGAGGACCTGATCGAAGGGTGGACGGACGTTGGAGATGTGCGAGGACATGCGTTACGCGCGCTCCTCGATCGGCACGAACTCCAGGTCCTCGGGGCCGGTGTAGTTGGCGGCGGGGCGGATGATCTTGCCATCGGCGCGCTGCTCCATGATGTGTGCGGACCAGCCTGACGTGCGGGCGATGGCGAAGATGGGCGTGAACATCGCGGTCGGGATTCCCATGAGGTGATACGCGACGGCGGAGAACCAGTCGAGGTTGGGGAACATGCGCTTGACCTCGTACATCACCGTCTCGAGGCGCTCGGCGACGTTGTACATCGCGAGGTCGCCCGTGGAGACGGCTAGGTCATGCGCGACCTGCTTGATGACCACGTTGCGCGGGTCGGAGATGGTGTAGACCGGGTGGCCGAAGCCGATGATGACCTCTTTGTTGGCGACGCGTTGGCGGATGTCCTTCTCGGCCTCGTCCGGCGAGTGATAGCGCTGCTGGATCTCGAGCGCGACCTCGTTGGCGCCGCCGTGCTTGGGGCCTTTCAGCGCGCCGATGGCGCCGGCGATGGCGGAATACATGTCGGAGCCCGTGCCGGCGATGACGCGCGCGGTGAAGGTCGAGGCGTTGAACTCGTGCTCGGCGTAGAGGATGAGCGAGACGTGCATGGCGCGCACCCATTCCTCGCTGGGAACTCTGCCGTGCAGCAGGTGCAGGAAGTGGCCGCCGATGGAGTCGTCCGCGGTTTCAACGTCGATGCGCTTGCCGCTGTTGGCGAAGTGATACCAGTAGAGAAGCATGGAGCCGAGCGAAGCCATGAGGCTGTCGGCGATGTTGAGCGCGGTTTGTGGAGTGTGCGTCTGCGGCTCGGGCTCCAGCGTGCCGAGCACGCTGACGCCGACGCGGAGGACGTCCATCGGATGCGCGCGAGCGGGGAGTTGCTCGAGTGCGTTCTTTACGCCCTGCGGAAGGCCGCGCAGGCTGCGGAGGCGCTTCTTGTAGGCGTCGAGCTCGGCGCGTGCAGGAAGCTTACCGTACAGCAAAAGATAGGCGACTTCTTCGAACTCGGCCTTGGCGGCGAGATCGAGGATGTCATAGCCGCGGTAGTGGAGGTCGTTGCCGGTACGGCCGACGGTGCAGAGCGCGGTGTTGCCGGCGGTGACGCCCGAGAGTGCAACGGATTTTTTCGGCTTGAAGCCGGTGGGGGCCGGGATCGTGGCTGTGTCGTTCATAGTTGCACCTTGGGGTTCGTTCTATCTTTTGCAAAAAGCTCGTCGAGCTTCTGCTCGTACGAGTGGTAGTCGAGGAAGTCGTAGAGGTCGGCGCGCGTCTGCATGGTGTCGACGGCAGCGCGCTGTGTGCCGTCGCGGCGGATGGTTTCGTAGACGCGGAGCGCCGCGGCGTTGGCGGCGCGGAAGGCGGACAACGGATAGAGCGCGAGGCCGACGTTGACGCTGCGGAGTTCGTCGAGTGTGAAGAGCGGCGTTGCGCCGAACTCGGTGAGGTTGGCGAGAATAGGAACGCGCGTGCGCTCGCCAAAGGCGCGGTAGTGATCGAGTTCGCGCACGGCTTCGGGGAAGATCATGTCTGCGCCGGCTTCGATGCAGGCAGCGGCGCGATCGAGGGCCGCTTGCAGACCTTCGGACGCAAGTGCGTCGGTACGGGCCATGATGACGAAGCTGGGGTCGGTGCGCGCGTCGACGGCGGCCTTGATGCGATCAACCATCTCGTCGCTCGAGACGATCTGCTTGCCGGGGCGATGGCCGCAACGCTTGGCCTGCACCTGGTCTTCGATGTGGCATCCGGCCGCGCCGGCTTTGGTCAGCGAACGGATGGTGCGCGCGATGTTGAAGGCGCCGCCGAAGCCCGTGTCGGCGTCGACCAGGAGCGGAAGGGAGCACACGTCGGTGATGCGACGAACGTCGATGAGGACGTCGTCCAGCGTGGAGATGCCGAGATCGGGCATGCCGAGCGAGCCTGCTGCGACGCCTCCGCCGGACAGGTAAACCGCGCGGTAGCCGGTGCGTTCCGCCATGCGCGCGTGATAGGCGTTGATAGCGCCGACGATCTGCAGCGGATGTTCCGCACTGACGGCCTCCCGGAGGCGAGTGCCTGCGGTGGCTGATGGGTTTCCCGTTGCTGTTGAGGTATTTGCTGCGCTCATTCGTTCATCCGGCGCGATCTGGAGCGGGAACACCCGCGAAAAACATCCTAGCAGCTAGTGTGATGCTGAAGCAGGCGCGGGAGAGCCGGGGCACATGCAGCGGCGGAAGGCAGCGGGATACTGCTCGCGCAGAGAGCAACTGTACGCGGGCCAGAGGCGCTGCAGCCCAAGTGCGGCAAACGTTCCTCCGCCCGCGAGAAAATATCGCTCGTAGGCGCGGCTGGTTTCGTCCTCGCCGGTCTTGTCGGCGACGAGCTGCGAACTTAGCTGGTCGACGGATTTCGCCGAGAAGTCCGGCAGATGGTAGACGTCGGAGTAGCGATACTCGCGTCCCCAGCCTGTGCCCTGTGCGTTAGACGCAGCATAGATCTCATAGTCTTTGATCGTCGCGTTCTGCGGCGTTACTTGCGCGATCATGAATGAGGGATCGTTGCCGTTGACGGGTGAGATCGAGGGAACGAGCTTTACCGGGACAGCGCGGCCATCGGGGCCCTGCAACAACTTGATTTCATCCATGTGCGAGTGCGCGAAGATGGCGAGGCGCACGATGTCGCCGAACTCCGCAATCGTGTCCGCGAGTGCGCCGCTCGAAAGGAACATCTGCGGCTGTTTGACATTGCAGGCTTCGCCGGGTGCGAAGAGGTAGCGATGGTAGGTGGTGTAGATATCGACGCCGGGCGGGATGTGCGCCATCACCCACACCTGCTGCCCGCTGTCGCGAGCTTCGGTGAGTTGCTTGCGGAGCCACGCGATCTGTTCAGCGGCGGGGGCGGTGCTTGCCTGGCCGTTGCAGCCCATGTAGTGCGTGGATTCGAAGAGGTCCTGGAGTACGATCAGGCGCGTGTTGTGCAAGCCCGGCAGCAGAACGTTGTAGTCACCAAGATCCGAGAAAGTTTTCGCGATGGACTCGGCCGCTGCGTGGTCGTGTGTAGCGGATGCGACGTTTGTCGCGACAGACTTGAGGAAGGCGCTATCCGGCGTGTCTGTGTAGTCTCCACAGCCAGAGTCGTTGTTGCCGAGCGCGAAATAGATTGGCGTAGACGGAAACGCGGAGTGAAGCTGCTGGGCGAGGAACGCAATGGTCTTGACCGCGAATGCTGAAGCGTCGTCTGGAGTGGCGGACGGATTGAGCTTACGGAACTTGCAGATGAAGCCATGAGCGAGAAGGTCGCCGCTGATCGTGATGAACAATGGCGCGGGCTGATATTGTCTGGCCTCGTGCAGAGAGGTGACGACGAGCGGCCAGGGCGAATCCGTGCCGCGCACGCCGCATCCGCTTTGGAGCGCGCTGAAGATGTTCAGGCGCGTCGCGGAATCGGGCTTCGAAAGAATCGCCGGCCACTCGGTGATGGGATCGCGAAGCAGCGCGCTAATCTTCGCCGGATCAAAGAACGGATCGAAGTGGATGTCGCTCAGCATGAGCACATTGACCGTGGAAGGCGGAGGACGGCGGGTACGGGGTGCCGACCATGCGGGAGCTGTAACGCAGAACAGCACGACGATCGAAAGCAGCCGATAGAGACACGTGCGCAAGCAATAATCCCCGGAGAGGAGCTCAGCCTTTATGGCCGGGCAAGCGGAACTGCAAGCTTGGCCAGGCCTCAGTGTAGCGTCTCGTACTGCAGCAACGTGCGTTCTAATGGATGCATGTTGCGTGTTCCTTTTGACGAGGTGCAAGCGCGGGTGGAGCGCATTTTGCGCGCGCTCGGATTGGGCCAGCGGTCCGTATTGGCCGCAAAACTGATAGCCGAGACTGATCGAGATGGCGTTCGTACGCATGGCATTGCGCGCGTGCCGCGCATGGCAGAGATGATCAGGCTGGGGCGGATCGATCCTTCCGCGAAGCCCGAGCGCGTGGCCAGCTTCGGAGCGCTGGAGCGGTGGACAGGCCATCGCGGACCCGGCAATGTTGCGGCACATGCGGCTATGAACCGCGCGATGGAGTTGGCGCGTGAGAACGGACTTGGCGCCGTCGCACTTGCCGATACAACACACTGGCTTCGCGGAGGAGCCTTTGGATGGCAGGCCGCTGAAGCGGGTTTCGCCGCGATGTGCTGGACCAACACTCTGCCCAACCTGCCGCCGTGGGGAGCAACGACGCCGGCGGTTGGCAATAATCCGCTGGTGCTGGCCGTGCCGCGCAGAGATGCGGAGGGAACGAGCGCGCCGATCGTGCTCGATATCGCGATGTCGCAGTTCTCCTACGGAACGGTGCAGGCTTATCGCGAGCGCGGCGAGCTGCTACCCTTTCCAGGCGGCTTCGATGAGCAAGGCGAGCTGACGCGCGATCCGGCGGCAATTGAGCGCACGCAGCGCGCGCTGCCTATTGGACTGTGGAAGGGATCGGGGCTGTCGTTTGTGCTCGATGTTCTGGCAGCCATGCTCGCTGACGGCCGCGCGACGAATGAATTCTCTAGCGACCCGTTGCAGGAGGTTGGGCAGTCGCAGGTGTTCATCGCGCTCGCGCCGTCCGCACTGACGTCGATGGACGAGCTTGATCGCATCGCTGCAGGTGCTATTGAGGCGTTGCATGCCGCGACGCCGATTGAGCCGGGCCGCATTGCACGCTATCCGGGCGAGGGAACACTGCGCATTCGGGAGGAGAGTATGCGCCTGGGCATTGCAGTGGATGAGGGCGCGTGGGATGCGCTCGGAAAGTTAGGGAGTTAGGCGTTTGATCCTAACCTTTTCCTAACTCCTCACTCTCTAGCTTTCCTGACTACATATTCGTGTGGCCGGCGCGCATGTCTTCGTTGAAGCTCGGCTTGATGAACTTCAGGCCGTCCTGTACCTCAGCCTCAAAGCGCTCTCGCTGCTCCTGGAGCTTCGCGGTCGAAGATGCCCAGTCACCCGTGCTGCCCAGCGAAATCAGACCGTCCTTCGCGAGTGCGCTGGCGGCCTTAACCAGTTCTGCTGTTGTCGTATTCAGATACTGTGTATCGCGCGGGTCGGCGATCCAGACCGGGCCGCCACTGCCGAGAACACCGCTGAGCCAGAAGACCTTGCCCGCGAGGAAGTGCGCGCGCTGCTGCTCGGTCGTGTCGTTGAAGATGAAGCGGTTCTGCTTCATCGAATAGTAGCGAGTGGTGACCGGAACAGGCTGACGGTTGCCGGACTTAACAAGTTCCAACTGGCCCTGATCAAGCGTCTTCCGCACGGCGTTGTAGATGAAGCCTTCGGCGAACGGCTGCTCGAGCGCAGCGACGACTTCGGCGAATGTGCGGGTCAGCGAGGCCGAGACCTTCGCATGCAGCGTGCTTTCGCCGCCGGTCTCGAGATTGATTTGTCCGTGCACGATGAACGTGTCCGCGCCCGACGTTGAAGCGTGGAAGGGCCAGGCGAAGTTATCAAAGCTGAGCGGAAGCCCCAGCAGGGTGAAGTAAGAGTCGGGACGAGGATTGCGCAGGCGCTGTGCGGCCTCGGCGAAGAAAGTGTTGAGCTCAGCCGTGAATTTTGGATCGGCGGCATCGAAACGCTCTCCGAGCTGCAGCAGCAGGCTGTGCGCGGGTGTGGCGGGGAGCGCCATCGTGGCACGAACGGTCGGATTGCCGGAGAAGTCGGTGCCGGGCTCTGCGGGCGTGAGGGTCAGGCCGTGGGCGCGGGCCAGGGCGTCCAGTTGTGCGGCAGGCGCAGTTGTGGTGCTCATAAGGTTTCCTCGAATCAAAAAATCGTCTATCCCATTCTACCTTTCGCGCCGGTAATTTCGGGTTGCCAAGGCCGTAACGCGCAGCATGGAACCGTTCGGCAGGTCTCTGCGTAATAGCTTTCGAACCAACACGAGAGCGAGCGGCATAGCAATGGCTCGCGAAAAACTTCATCCGCGTCACCCCTTCTCTCGCGTTAACAACCCCAGAGAGCCTGCGCATGAAATCCCTCATTGTTCCCTTAGCCTTTTTCGCGGTGGTTGCCGCTGCTCCAGCACACGCCGAGGACGGTGAGAGTGCTTGCGCCGGCGCCCCTGTGAGCGGCATCGTTGTCGATACAACGGGCGCGATTATTCCCAGTGCGACCGTTTCGCTGGAAAATGGAGCGAGGGTGACCGCGGGTTCGGATGGCCATTTTCGCTTTCCATGTGTGAGCGACGGATCGCATCACCTGCAAATCACGGCGAGCAGCTTTGCAAAGAGAGATTTCGCTGTTGAGGTGCCGATGCACAAGGCGTTGAATGCCGTGCTCGCTCCTGAAGAAGTGCAGACCACAGTTGACGTCGGCGACGACGCGGCCCAGAACTCCACGGCCACGAACGCTACCAACTCCGGTCCGGCACAGACTATTTCCGGCAAACAGCTGAACAGCCTGGCGGATGATCCCGACGACCTGTTACGCGAGCTTCAGCAACTCTCCGCAGCGTCTGGCGGCGCACCGTCGAATGCTACTGTCGCGGTGGATGGATTCGACAACGCGGAAGGCACAACGCACCTGCCGCCCAAGTCATCGATCGCCTACATCAAGGTGAACCCCGATCTCTTCTCAGCGGAGTACCGCAATCCACCGTTTGGTGGTGGACGCATCGAGGTCTACACCAAACCCGGCCAGTCCGCTTTTCATGGAGCACTGTTCGCCACCAACTCCAGCGCCTGGATGAACGCGCGGGATCCCTTCGCGATCAGTGCCGGCTCTATCGGGAAGCAGCGCTACGGCTTTGAGCTCACCGGCCCCATTCGCAAACAGGGTTCCGACTTTTCGCTGAACCTCGAGCATCGCTCGATCGACACCATCGGCGTTGTGAACGCGGTCACCGTAGATGCGGCCGGCAATGAGTCGCCCATCGTTCAGGACGTTCCCACGCCGCAGCGCCTCTGGATTGGCAATGCGCGCGTTGATTGGCAGCTCGGCCCCAAAAACACTTTTATCGCCTCCGTCAGCACCTACAACAATGATCGTCTCAACCAAGGCGTCGGCGGCAACTCGCTGGCTGAAACTGGCTACGAACGCACGGATTACGATACCAATTTGCATCTCACTGACGTCACAACGATCTCGCCGAAGATCATGCACGAAGCGCGCGTCGGGCTGGAGTGGGACGGTCAGCAGTACACTCCCAACTCGCTTGCCCCGCAGGTCTCGGTAGCCGGCGCGTTCACGGGCGGCGGCTCCACGTTTGGGCGATTCACGCAGCGGGAACTCGACGCCGAGGTGGTCGACGATGCCATCATCCAAACCAAGAGCCATCTCATCAAGATTGGTATTCAGCCGGAATTCGTCACCATACACACAGTGGCCACTAACAATTTCAACGGAACCTATACCTTCGGTGGCGGCGTCACATCGAGCGGTGCAACCATCACCGGGATTCAGCAGTACGTCAATGCATTGAATGGCGCTGCTAACGGTTCGCCCACTGCGTACTCCGGTGTAGCCGGTAATCCGGTCGTCGACGTCTTCCAGTTCCGCAACGCCATCTACTTCCAGGACGATTGGAAAATTCTCTCCAATCTCCACTTCGCGTACGGTCTGCGCTACTACACACAGACGGCGCCGACGGTGGTAGATGCGATCAATCCTCGCTTCGGGGTCTCGTGGTCGCCCGACAAGAAGGCCACATGGAACCTGCACGCGCATGCGGGATTGTTCTCCGGGAGGTCGAGCGCACACACCTGGGCCCAGTTCCTCGAGATGGATGGTGTTCAGCGCGTCACCAGCACGGTTTATAACCCGACGTGCAGTGGCGCATTTGATCCGAACACTTGCACTCCGCTGACGAACGGAATGGCGATCCACTCGATGCGGACACTACAACCCGATATCCCGAATCTCTTCTACGACATTGAAAACCTGGGCTTCTCGAAGACCTTCCCCAAGAAATTTACACTCTCCGCTGACTACTACATCGGCCAGATGTGGCACTACTGGCGCAGCGAAAACATCAACGCGCCTCTCAACGGCTCTCCCACCGGTCCGCGGCCCGGTCCCGCCGACACGAACATCTTTCAGATGCAGGCCAGCGGCCGTGGCTACGCCAACGTCGAATTCTTCGGGCTAACCAACCAGGCGCTGAAGCGGGTGCAGTTTTTCGCCGGCGCAGTGCGCGTCGATGTCGTGGACGACACGGACGACAATCCATTCTTCACGCCCCAGACCACTGGCGTGAACGCCGGCGAGTATGCGCGGCGCGACAACCAGGGACTGTGGCAGGTGTTCGGCAACGCCACGCTGAACCTGCCGGGCAAGATCGTGCTTAGTTCCAACTCCAACGGCCAAGGCCTGGCCGTCTACAACGTCACCACCGGCTTCGACAACAATGGCGACGGCGATTTCAACGATCGTCCGCAGTACGCGCGCGCAGGCACGCCACTCTGCTCAGTCAATCCCAACGCGGCACCATGCGGCTACTCCACACCATGGGGCGAGTTGGTTACCTCGGGGGGCATCAGCTCCCTGCCGCGCAACAAGGGCTACATGCCCTGGACCTTCTATTTGGACAGCAACGTGCAGCGTGCGTTCAAGCTGACGCGCGATGCGAAAGCCGAGCACCCACAGACGCTCACCGTGAACGTACGGTCATCAAATATTTTGAACCACATGAATGTGACAAGCGTGGGCACCGTGCTCGGCTCTCCGTTCTTTGGCCGACCGTACGCCGCGGACAACGGCCGCCGGGTCGAAGCAGGTCTCCGCTACAGCTTCTAACATCTCGTGCGGCGAGACACGGGTTACCGATGGCGGTTTGCCAATCTGGCGAAGAGCGGCTAGCATCCAACCCAGAGACCGGCCTGCAAAGCAGGTGACAGTGATCCACGCTGGTTGAACCAACATTCAATGAACAGGGGCCTAGCTCGTAGACATGGTTCGGTGTGCAACGTCCGCCAGTCCGGAATGCCTGAAGAGCCACGGCCGGGTCCCACCGTCTTAGGACGGGTTCACCAGCGCTTCACACACGGCCCCGTGGGTCGGTCTTTGCTTTCCCTCTAGCCTCATGACGTACTCTGCTGCGCTGACTGCGGCCTGTCTGGCCGTGTTCGCAGATTTAAGCGCCCTGCATATTCCCGTTTACGCGCTCATCGCGATCGCCGGCATCGTCGCCGCGCTGTGGCTCAGTCTGCGTACGGCGCCGTTGCGTGCGCTCTCGCCGGACCGGCTGTGGGACGCCGGCTTCTTCGCCATCATCGCTGCGTTCGTCATATCGCGGGCGCTCGGTTTTCTCCTGCTGTTCGTCATCGAGCGCGGCCAGCTCACGATCTCCTTCCGCGACGTGTTGCGCTTCTCGTCGCTTAGCTATCTCAGTCTGTTCGTGACTGCGGTCGCAGTTGCGGCGTGGCTGCGATGGAAGGGTCTGTCGATACTTCGGATGATCGACGCGTGGGCGCCGTGCGGCGCTCTGCTGTGGAGCGCAATCTCGGTCGCCGAGGCAGCCACAGGCACAGAAAACGGTTTACCGACGCGGCTGCCATGGGGCGTGCGTACCGCGGCAGGCATCCGCGTCCATCCCGTCGCACTCTACACAGCCGCGGCGGCACTCTTCCTATGCGGCGCGCTGTTTTCACTCCTGCGGCGCGTGCGCACGCCTGGCCGCGTCGCCTCCATCGCAATCGTCGCGGCCGGAGTCATCGTCTTTTTGTTCGACATGCTGCGCGCCCCAGAGCAGCCGTTTGGTCGTGGCCTGCTCGATGTCTCCCAGTGGCTTGCGCTGGCATCTATCTTGTTTGGAGTCTGTTTGTTCACGTTTGCTCGGGCTTCGGAGGTTCGCTGATGCCCTCAAAAAATATGCTGCCGAAGGGCAAGCGCCGCCACTCCGTCCGCGCGGAGTATCGCAAGGTTCGGACGGAAGTCAACGAAGCGAGAGAGAGAGAAGAATCGCTGCGCGCCGCCGCCGTGTTTGGTTCGCCACAAGAAGAGCGCGAAGAGATGTGGGACACCGCGGAGTTGATGCAGGAAGCACTGCCCAACCCCGCCAATCCTTACCTCCGCGTCGCCAACACCGCCGGCACGCGTAATGAACCCACGACGCCCGACACTCGCCGCTACGAAGGGTTGAAGCCGCTCGAACCTGCGGCCCCCGAGATTCATGTGCATGAAGATCTCGAGCCGGAAGATGGCGTGCGTAGCTTCATCGCCGAAGCCGCGGCCGCGAAGATGCGGCTCGATGCGTATCTCGCCAAGGCGCTGCCCGACATCAGCCGCGGACGCGTGCAGATGTTGATCGAAAACGGCCAGGTCACCCTCAACGGCTCGCCCGCGAAGGCCAGTCACAAACTTCGTGGTGGCGAGGAGATCGAGATCGAAGGCGAGCCGCAACTGGCGCCCCTGCGTGCGGAGCCCGAGAACATTCCGGTCGAGATCGTCTATGAGGACGACGATCTCGCCGTGATTAACAAGCCTGCCGGGATGACCGTACACGCTGGCGCCGGCTCGCTTGAGGACAATCGCGGCACGCTCGTCAATGCTCTGCTCTATCACTTCGGCCAGCGGCTTTCGAGCACGGGCGGAGATCTGCGACCGGGCATCGTGCACCGGCTCGACAAGCAGACCAGTGGCCTGATCGTTGTTGCCAAGAATGACGCCGCGCATCGCAAGCTCGCCGAAAGCTTCGCCGCGCGCGATCTGCGCAAGGTCTATATCGCGCTCGTGCACGGCAAGGTGAAGCAGGACGAAGGTACGATTGATCTTCCGATCAGCCGCGACCTTGTGCGCCGAACGCGCATGACCACGCGCCGTGCCGGAGGTCGCAACGCCGTCTCCCACTGGCGGGTGCTGGAACGAATTGACGGGGCGCTCGGAAAATTTACGCTTCTCGAGGTGCGCATCGAGACTGGCCGCACCCACCAGATTCGGGTGCACCTGCGGGCGATCGGTCACCCTGTCGTCGGAGACACGCTCTACGGCGCGCCGCACCACATCGCTCCGCGCTCACACGTCGCACACGAAGAGCCTCTCACGCTGAGCCGCAACTTCCTGCACGCCGCCGAACTCGATCTCAAACATCCGCGCACGGGCAAGCCGCTCGAGCTCCGCGCGCCCCTGCCCAGCGAACTCACCGACCTTCTCGACAATCTGCGTCGCTGAACGCCGCGCCACACTACACTAGAGACATGAACTTTCCAGCGACACGCCTACGCCGTCTGCGCGCGACCCCGGCTATGCGTTCGCTCGTTCGAGAGACGAATCTGCACCCAGGCGCGCTCATTTATCCACTATTTCTCTGCGAGGGCGAAGGCGTTCGCCGGGAAATAGGCTCGATGCCCGGCGTGTTCAATCTCTCTGTCGACGAAGCCGTGAAAGAAGCCGAGGCTTGTGCTTCGCTCGGGCTCGGCGGCCTTCTGCTCTTCGGTCTTCCCGCAGAGAAGGACGAGCAGGGCACCGGAGCCTGGATCGACGACGGCATCGTGCAGCGTGGACTGCGCGCGCTCAAGCAGAGCTCCGCTGCAAAGTCACTTGTGCTGATTGCGGACGTCTGCCTGTGCGAGTACACCTCGCACGGTCACTGCGGTATTGTGCGGCGGAACGGTGAGGACTATGCAATCGAGAATGACACCACGCTTGCGCTGCTCGCGAAGACTGCGGCGTCGCTAGCGGCTGCAGGCGCTGACATCGTCGCACCCAGCGACATGATGGACGGCCGCGTCGCCGCGATCCGCTCCGCACTTGACACTGCCAGCCGCCACAACACGCCGATCCTCAGCTACGCGTCGAAGTTCGCATCCGCGTTCTACGGACCGTTCCGCGAGGCCGCCGACTCCGCTCCGCAGTTTGGCGATCGCCGTACCTACCAGATGGATGGCGCGAATCGCCGGGAAGCCATGCGCGAGATCGCACAGGACCTCGGCGAGGGCGCGGACATGATTCTGATGAAGCCCGCGATGCCCTACCTGGACATCATTCGCGACGCACGTGAGCGCTTCGATATTCCCATAGGCGCCTACCAGGTCTCCGGCGAGTACGCGATGCTGCAGGCGGCCTTCCAGCGCGGCTGGCTCGAACCTGAGCGCGCTATGCTCGAAAGTTTGCTCGGCATCCGGCGCGCGGGGGCGGACTTCATCGTCACGTACTTCGCCAAAAGTGCCGCCGGCGCCCTTGGTTAAATAGCACCTGAGTCCTGCGCGCGCCTCGCTGCATCCAAGCGAAGACAACGTCGTTGGCGCGTGAGCAATTCCGCGCGGGCCTCAGTTCCACTTACACGCGAGGTGTTTTATGGAGTACCGCACACTGGGCCGCTCCGGCCTGAAGGTTCCTGAGCTCTGCTTCGGCACGGGCACGTTCGGCGCCGCTAACGAGTTCTTCGCCGCCTGGGGCAACACCCAGACTGAGGAAGCCCGCAAGCTCATCGACATCTGCATGGAGGCCGGCTGCAATTTTTTCGACACCGCCGATGGCTACTCCGACGGTAAGAGCGAAGAAGTTCTCGGGCAGGCCATCAAACACCTGAAACGCGAAGATGTATTGATATCAACAAAGGCCACCTTCCGCTTTGGTCCCGGCGCGAACAATGTTGGAAGTTCGCGCTACCACCTCATCGACCAACTGCACGGCTCGCTGAAGCGCATGCAGACCGATTACATCGACGTCTACCATATGCACGCCTTCGACGCGACGACGCCCGTCGAAGAGACGCTCGAAACACTCGACAACTTCGTCCGGGAAGGCAAAGTCCGCTACATCGCCTGTTCGAATTTCTCTGGTTGGCACCTGATGAAATCGCTCTCTGTCTCCGAGCGCTACGGCTGGGCGCGCTACGTCGGCCACCAGGTCTACTACTCGCTTATCGGCCGTGACTACGAGTGGGAGCTGATGCCGCTCGCGGTCGATCAGGGTGTCGGTGCGCTCGTATGGTCGCCGCTCGGCTGGGGCCGCCTCACCGGCAAGATCCGCCGCGGTCAGCCGCTACCCGAAACCAGCCGCCTGCAAAGCAAGATCGTCAATGACGCCGGCCCCATCCCTGACTGGGAGTACGTCTACAAAGTTGTTGACGCCATCGATGAGGTCGCCAAGGCAACCGACAAATCCATTCCACAGATTGCGCTGAACTGGCTGCTGCGCAGACCAACAGTTTCCACGCTCGTGATCGGCGCGCGCGACGAGAAGCAGCTTCGTGCGAATCTCGCCAGCGTCGACTTCGCGCTCACGCCCGAGCAGGTCGCGAAACTCGATGCGGCCAGCCAGACGAAGCTCGCCTATCCCTACTGGCACCAGATTCAGTTCGACGAGCGCAACCCATTCCCGGTTCCGCAAACACTCATCACGGAAGCATGAGCGAAAAAAGTGGGCGCCGCCTAAGCAGCGCCCGCTTCACTTCGGCGTAACGATGACCGCGATTATTGTCCGCTTGTCGTCTTCGGTGCGGTGACAGGCTTCTTAGCCGCAGTCGACGTTCCCATCGGCTTTACCTTCCAGAAGTCCGGCTCGGCCTTGATCATCTGGTCCGTAGGAATGCTCATCTTCGGATCGATGATGAAGAAGTTGGTCTTCTCGTTCTCGATGCAACTCGCTTCGAGTTTCTCGAGCTTCTTCATACCATCCTCTCCCATGGCCTCCATGAACTTGGGATCGGCGGCGAACATCTGGTCCAGTTCCGTCATAGACTTCATCGATGTCAGCACAAGATACGTTGGTCCCGTCGAGTTCCCGAACACCATCCGATACGTGCTCCAGTGCGCTCCGGTATCGGCCTTCTTGTACCCGTCCAACACCAGCTTCACAGCCTCTTCCCACTCACCAGTATGCCCGGGCTTAATCACAAACTCGCGGAAGATCATATAGCGCGATCCAACCCGTGGTCCGTTCGTGTTCTGGCTCAGGTCGGCATCCACCATCCACACGCTCTCGTCGGTTTGTGAGAGCCCCTCGCCATCACTGATCATCGCCTTGTCCAGCGAAGTCTGCAGCGCCTGGCTCATGCTCTTATGCTCTGCTTCTACGGCCTGCATCGAATCGTACGAGCTCAAGAAGAGTGCGCGGTTCGGTCCTGACATCGACGTAAATGCAACATAGTGAAACGGCGCTTTGCCGGCTGCGGCAGCCCGTATATAGCCGGCCTCGGTCGCCTGGTGGGGAGTGCCGTCACGGCCCGGCTTTGTGAACTCACGGTTGATCACGAGAAACTTCGCCGGTCCGTAGGTGGCGGTATTGTCCTGCGCAGAGACATTGCGCGGACTAAAAGAAAGAGCGACAAGAAACGCGGAGCCCGCAAGGGCCAGACGGATTAAACGGGGATTCATAGAAGCCTCCATTGGCGGAACATTGGTCTGAAGAAAGAGAGTATGCGGCGACGGGCCCTGTGGCTGAGCAGCGGAAGGCATCCCGCCGGCACGCGAAAGCACGGTCCTCAAATGACCGCGTTGATTCAAAACTCTGCGTGTGCGCAAGTCTCTGCCCGCAGGTCCGCGCTGTCAAGCGCTAAATGGAAAGTCTGCGCGCACAAAAAAGGAGGAACACGAAGCCTCGCTCAGTGCACCCGGAAGATCGTCAGGAAGGCGCGTGACTGTGTCACCGACGTAATGCCGGGTTAGTGGATCGTTACGGAAAGGTTGTGGTCGGTGTAGGGGAGGGAGAGTGTCGTCGCTTCGCCGGCATGTTCGAGCGGGAGAGATGAACCGTTCACGATGGTGGAAGTGGTGTGAGGAGTCCATCCGTAGATCTCGAGGCGAATTTCGGTCCACCAAGGTTTGTAGGGCCCTTGTTCGGTGATGTTCAGGGTGAATGCGTCAGGCTTGACCTCGCAGGTGAAGCCCATGCGGAGGAAGTCGCCGCGCGTGTAGGCGAAGGTGTGGCCGTCGTCGAGATAGAGCGAGCCACGGCAGTCGGCGCCCGCGTAAATACGGAGTGTGAGCGGGCCTTGCGGGGTTTCGGCGGTGCTCTGAGTGAGCGGAGCGATGGGAAGGATGGCGCCGCCGCGGACGAACACGGGAAGTGTGGCGAGATCGGGATGAACCGTGGTCGTCAGTGGCACGAGGTCGGCGCCCGAGGGTGGAACGCCGTCGACGGTGGGCTTGCCGTGCGCGGGTTCAGGGAGGCGCTTGCCGGTCCAGTAGTCGTACCAGATGGGAGTGGGGAGTTCGACGGTGTAGGCGTCGGGCTGCTCGGGGTAGGGTGAGGGCGCGATGAGGAGATCGTGGCCGAGGAGGAATTCGCCGATGGTGGATGGATCGATGTCGATGGGGTGGCCGTCGGTGGCCGCGCGCGGATAGTCGAGGAAGACTGGCCGCATCATCGGCATGCCATCGCGCGCGGTCTCTTCGGCCGCGGTATAGAGGTAGGGCATGAGGCGGTAGCGTTCTTCGATGAAGCGGCGGCGGATGTCGAGTTGATCGGGGCCGTTGGGGGTTAGCAGCGCCCAGGGTTCCTGATCGGCGGTTCCGGATTCGCTGTGATCGCGGTCGATTGGGTGGAAGGCGGCGACTTCAAGCCAGCGGGTGAGGAGTTCAGGGGTGGCAGAGCCGGCGAAGCCGCCGACGTCGGCGCCGGCAAAACTGAAGCCGCTGAGACCGAGATTCTTGAGCATGGGCGCAGTCATGCGCAGGTGGTTCCATGTGCTGGAATCGTCGCCGGTCCAGGTGGTGGCGTAGCGTTGGCCGCCGGCGTAGGTGGCGCGCGTGAGCACGAAGGGCCGCTCGTCGGGTAGGAGCCTGCGCAGGCCGTCGTAGGTGGCGCGGGAGTTTTCCATGCCGTAGACGTTGTGAATCTCGGCATGCGTGGCAGTGCGCGGAGTGAAGTCGTCACTGTCGATGCGGTGAACGACGTCGAGCGGCATCGTTTTGTTCTGCGTGTTGAATACGGAAGGCTCGTTCATGTCGTTCCAGAAGCCGGCGACGCCATCGTGAACGAAGTCTGTGTAGAGCGTGCCCCACCACTCGCGCGTGGCAGCGTGTGTGAAGTCGGGGAAGACTGCGGGGCCGGGCCAGACGATGCCAGTGAAGACGGAGCCGTCGGCGTTGTGCACAAATTCGTTGCCGGCGATGCCGGTGTCGTAGGGAGCGTAGTTGTGGTTGGGGAGGTTGGCGATGTGGAGGTCGGTGATGACGACGAGCTTGAGGTTCATCTGCTTCAAGCGCGCGACCATGCCAGGAAAGTCGGGGAAGGCGATGGGGTCGATGGTGAAGGGGCGATTCTTTTCCTGGAAGCCGATGTCGAGATAGACGGCGTCGGCGGGAATGTGGTCGGCGCGGAGGCGAGAGGCCACGTCCATGAGGCGCTGCTCGGGGGCGTAGGTGTAGCGCGACTGCTGGTAGCCGAGCATCCATATGGGCGGAAGCGGCGGACGGCCGGTGAGCCAGGTGTACTGCTCCACGACATCGCGCGGTGTGGGGCCGGCGAAGATGTAGAAGTCTATGGGGCCGTCGACGGCGCCGAAGGTGTAGGCGTTGGGCGAGAGTTTGCCGAAGTCGAAGCTCGAGCGCCATGTGTTGTCGAGGAAGACGCCAGCGGAATTGCCGGCGCGGAAGGTGAGAAAGAACGGGATGGATTTATAGAGCGGGTCGGTAGACTCCTGGAAACGGTAGGAGTCGGTGTTCCAGAGGTCGAAGGCCTGACCGCGGTGGTCGAAGGGGCCGGTCTTGTCGCCGAGCGCGAAGTAGTGCTCGTCATCGGGCATGGTTTCGGAGAGGCGGAAGGCGTGACCGGCGAAGCAGACGGGGCGCGTGTCGTGGAGGAGTGTGCGGCCGGTGGTGTCGTGGACGGTGAGGCTGAGGTCGGCGCGCGAGAGATCGGCGGTGATGGCGGTGGTGTGGATGATGACGGTGTTCGCGGTCGTCTCGATGGTGACGTGCGCGGTTGACTTGTGGGCTTCGGGGACGACGGCCCAGGACGCGTCTTCGGGGAGTTTTGATGTGAGCGAGATGCGAACGCGAAGGACGTCAGGGCGGAGTGCGGTGAGTTCTTCAAGGCCGTGGGCGGTTTGGATCCGCAGGCCATTGGAGAGTTTGTCGATGTGTTGAATGGGCCCAAGGCCGCAGGTGGGCGACTGCGCGCGTGCGTTCGCAGCGCAAAGCGCAGCAGCGAGGAAGGCCGTAAGTAGAGAGCGGTGACCGAACATACATCCTTCCAGAGGGCTGAAGACACGGATGCCAGGCTCGCGCGATGGTTTGGTTCATCGCGCGAGCCCGTGCACGATTAGAAGTCAAACTTCAGCGAGACCTCGGAGAGTCGCCGACCGAGCTTTTGGGGCGCGGAGCCGAAGCCGGTGGCGGGGTTGTAGGTTGCGGTCTGCGGTGTGGCGTTGGCGGAGGTGTCGCTCAGCTGGAGCGTCGTCTGCGAGGCATAGCCCGTGCCAAAGCTGTTGAGAGGGTGATTGAGGAAGTTGAAGGCAGCGTAGCGGATGCGAAGATGACGCTCGCCGCCGATGGAGAAGCCTTTTTCAAGGGTGAGATCAGAGTTGAAGAAGGCGGGACCGTGCGCGTAGGGCTCGATGGCTGGGCCATTGGTACCGAGTGCGGGCAGCGCAAAGCACGAGCCGTTCAGGTACTGATGCGAGCTGAGGCCGGACTTCGGATTGCACTTGAGCACGGGCTGGAGGTTGACGTCGGGCGTGCCGAGGATAGTGGTGTTGGAGACGCCGTACTGGCTGGCTCCGCTGCCGATGACACCTTGAACATAGTAGCCGGGCGAGGCGCTGACGCCGGTCTGCATGTTGGGGCCGCTGGAGATGTTAGTGATGCCGGAGATGAGCCAGTTGTTAATGAAGCCGCCGAGCATGTGCTGATCGGTGAACTTGCCTGTCTGGTAGGAGTAGCTGAGGTTGAGGATCTGCGTGCGGTCGAAGTTCATCGGACCGTAGTTGGCATAGAGGTTGAAGGGATCGATGCCGGCGGTCCAGTTGAAGTCGGCGGACGAGCCGAGAATGCCGAGTGCCTTCGAGAAGGTGTAGTTGGCGTTGAAGTTCAACCGGCCGATCTGCTTGATGGCTTCAACCTGCAGGGCGTTGTAGTTGGCGAAAGTGTTGTGGTGCGGAACGAGAATCTGGCTGTAGTTGGGATACGGCCGCGCGGACTGGTAGCTCTTGTCGCCTGGATAGTTGAAGAGCGAGTCGAGGCTGGCCGCCTGCTGGGGCGTGCATCCCTTGGGGTTGCAGGCCTGGTAGCCGGACTGATTGTTGATGGCGGTCGCGGCGGCTGGCGTGAAGAGATAGCCGACCGGGATGGCGTTCACGTTGTCGAGCACGACAGTCTGCGTGGTGCCGTTGTCCATCAGAGAGTTCGAGTTGTTGCCGACGTAGGAGACCTGCATGATCCAGTTCTTCGGCATCTGCTGGGCGATGGAGAGCGAGTAGTTGTTGGTGACCGGCTCTTTGTTGTCAGTTGGATCCAGGCCGTAGACGGTGGTGAGCGGGATGGAGGTCTCGGTGCCGCCGGCGTTACCGTAGGTGACGGGATTGAGGTGGAGGGTGTTAACGCCTTCGAGGGTGTTGTCGCCGAAGCCCTGGAGGTCGGTGTAGCGGACGTTCTCCGCTTGCGCGAACATGCTGGTAACATCGACGACGGAGTCATGGAAGCGGTAAGCTCCGACACCGCCGCGCACGACGGTCTTGCCGTTGGAGAAGACGTCAAGCGCGAAGCCGAAGCGGGGCTCCCAGAAGATCGGCGTGTTGCCGACGCCTGAGTTCGGAATCGACTTGTTGAGCCCGTGCCACGTGAAGCCGGGCAGCGGATTGGTCGTGGGGTTCTTCGCGGTGGTGTAGAGCGCCGGATTCCAGATGGAGGCTCCGATGCCGTGCGCATCCTGCCAGGCACCTTCGTGGCTGACGCGCAGACCGTAGGTGGCGACGAAGTTGTGCGTGATGCGCCAGGTGTCCTGACCGTAGAAGTCGGTGTTCCAGAAGTAGAGGTTGGTGTACGGATTGAAGTTCTGCTGGTGCCAGTCCTGGATCTGGCCCTCGAAAAAGTTGGCGAGCGCGTTGCCGGAGTTGAAGTGCGGGAGGCCGTAGGCGGGGGAGCCGTCAGGGTAAGTGCCGTTATAGTCGGCAAAGTAGCTTCCGGCGCCGCCGTAGTAGTAGTCCTGAATGATGCCGTTCGTGGACGGGTTGGTGGCGGTCTGGTTGTTGATGGTCTTCTGGCTGAAGATGCCGAACTTGACGGTGTGCGTGCCCCAGACCTTGGTGATGTTATCGCCGACGTTGGGCTGAAGTTTTTTGAGCTCGAGCGGATTGTTGGAGTAGTCGGGCCAGAGGCCGAGAGGAAGACCGCCGTAGGTGGTGTACGTGCCTAGCTGCGGGTACTGCGTGTCGCCGTTGTCGAAAGCGCCATTGTAGGGGTAGTTGATGGCGGACTTTTGGAGAGCTGCGATCTGGCGGGCGTCGAAGGACTGCACAAACGAGGTGATCGTGAGATAAAGCTCGTTGGTGAGCGTTGGGGTGAAGACGGTGACGTAGTTGGCAGCGGCGGAGTGGACCCAGATGTCGTTGTTGATGCCGTAGCCGGGCGTGTTGACTTCGCCCATAACGCTGGTCGGCTCGTAATACGGCACGAGCGGCTGGCCGTCGCGGCTCTTTTCGAAGCTATAGCGCGCGAAGAAGAGGTTGCGCGGCGAGATGGCGTAGTCGACGCGGCCGACGTATTGGTTGACGTTGTTGTTAACGAGGTCGAGCTGATCGTAGTTGTAGCCGTCGGTTCCGGTCAGGCGTGTGGGCAGCGGGAGCGTTCCGTTGACGATCGCCATCGCCCCAGGGTTCAGCCAGGGCGCGATGTTTCCAGTGGTTGTGATGTCGGTATCATCATCGCCGCGCGTCGGGGCGACATTGAACGTTCCATAGTTGCCGTTCGTGGCCATTGGTCCAAGGAATGCGTTGAGCGAAGCCTGGCTGAAGTCGCCCTTGCGCATGGCGGCGGTGGGAACGAGCGCGTGGATGATGGCGCTGCCGGCGCTGCCGTAAGCGAAGACATTACGCTGCGCGTCGACCTCAGCACCGGCTAGGAAGGTGAGCTTTCTGGAGTGCGGTATGGGGCCGCTGATGGTGCCGCCGGGGTATACGAAGCGGTCATTGGGGCGTGCGATGCCGTTGTACTTCGCGAGCCAGTCGTTGGAGTTGAGCACGGACGTACGGGCGTAGGTGTAAAGCGAGCCGTGATATGCGGAGGTGCCGGACTTGGTCGCGCCCTGGATGACGACCGGGCCGTTGGACTGATCGGCGCCGAAGTTAGAGGTCTGGACCTGCACCTCGCTGACGAAGCCGTCGTTGATGTTCTGGAGGTTGGAACCGAAGTTTCCGGCGTCGGTGAGGTTGGCGCCATCTAGCTTGAGGGTGATGCCGGCGACGGGCGCACCGTTGGAGGCATAGGGCGTGGGCTGGCCGACGGTGACCTGCGAGAAGTCCGGTGCGGTGTTCTGGGGCCCGAGGTTGCGGATGGCGAAGCCGGGGAGGATCTTCTGGAGCTCGGTGGCATCGCGGCCGACAACGGAGAGCCTCTCGAGATCGTTGGCGGTGATGGTGGAGCTGATCTGGCCATTGTCGAGCGGAATGCCGGCGACGGTCGAGGTGACAGTGACGCTCTGGGTCTCGGCACCTATGGAGAGCTGGACGTCCGTGAGGGAGATGTTGTCGCCCGGGTCGAGATGGATGCCGGTGCGGGTGTAGGACTGGAAGCCGGCGTGGCTGACGGTGAGCTTGTAGTCGCCGTTGGGCACGGAGGAGAAGGTGAACGCGCCGGCGCCGTTGGAGTGCAGGGTGCGCTGCTGCGAGGTCTGGGCGTTCTGAAGGGTGACGGTCGCGGCGGGGACGGCCGCGCCGGTGGGATCCTGAACCAGGCCGCTGAGCGCGGCGGTACCAACTTGCGCGAGGGCGCCGGTGGTGAACGCGACGAAGAAGATGGAGAGGAGAGCGAGAATAGTGCGGCGCGTTTTTATTGTGTGATGGGCCGCGCTTCGGGTGTAACTCTGTGTCGTCAAGATAGCCTCCGTCCCTGCAGGCGTAAGTCGCATGTGAGGGATTCTGGAACGGAAGCTATGTAAAGGCGATTCAGGTAGAGGAAGAAAGGTCCTTGCAGCAAAGCTAACCGTCATTAACAGTAAAGAGTCTTTTGTTGTGAATGAGTTGCACCGAGTGCCTCAGCAGATAACTGTCGCGCTTCTTGGTTCGAACGCGGGGCTATAATTCTCGGGGCATACGCAGAAAAATGGTGATTGACGTCAATAAGAAGGACGCGAGTCCCTTCACAGATCAGGAGAAGCTCGCTGCCAATGAGCAGCTGGAGCGTCTGCTGGCAAATCCGTATTTCAGCCACAGCCGCCGCTTCCCTTCCTTCCTGCGGTTCATCGTGGACCAGACACTCTTGGGCCGGACGGACCTCCTCAAGGAACGGACACTAGGGGTAGAGGTCTTCGGCAAGCACGTGAACTATGACACGGCGAACGATCCGATTGTCCGGGTGACCGCGGCGGAGATCCGGAAGAGGATTGCGCAGTATTACCAGGACCCTGCGCATGAGCATGAGCTACGACTGTCATTGCCGCCGGGGTCGTATGTGCCGAAGTTCGACCCTCCACCCAGGCTGGCGGAGGAGCCACAGTCTTCTCTGTTGAGTGGCGCTGGAGAGATTGAGGGTGCAAGCCCGGCAAGTGAGAGGGATCGGAACATCGATCATTCGGCAGCGATCGCGCGACATAAGCGCGCGGTGCGGCTGCTGACGGCGCTGGTTGTCTTTCTCGTCGCGGCAGGTGCGTTTGCGTGGTGGTGGGAGTCGCGGCCGTCGGCGGTGACGACGTTCTGGAATCCGGTGCTGAACTCGAGTGAACCGGTTTTGTTTTGCATTGCGGATCAGACTCAGTACACGGCGATTGCGCTCCGGGATGCGCAGGACCCGACGAAGCAGCTGGTGTTGAAGGACAATTTGACCGCTGTGGTGATCGACGATTTGAGCCCGACCGTAAAGATCGCGGGATTTCTGCAGTCTAACCACAAGAAGTACAGCGTGCGTGGCGAGGGGTCGACGACACTGATGGACCTGCGTGGTGGCCCGACGGTGTTTATCGGGGCGTATGACAATCAGTGGACACTGCGACTGCTGAAGCCGCTGCGCTTCCACTTTGTGAACGATGCGTCAATGATGCACTTCGGGATCGTAGACGCGAGCTCGAAGACGCCGACGACGTGGATGGTGGACCGCACGCAGCAGATTGCAACGAACAACTATCGGGACTATGCGATTGTGGCGCGCTTTACGGACACCACGACCGGCAAGCTGGCGGTGGTGGCGGCGGGCATTGGGCGCGGCGGAACGATTGCGGCAGGAGAACTGCTGACGGATCCGGCGCAATTGGCTCCTGTGTTGAAAGCTGCGGGCGACAAACGGAACATTGAGCTGGTGCTGAGCACTCCGATTATTGGAGGCGAGCCGGGACCGCCGCGTGTTGAGGCGTCATACGCCTGGTAGCGCGCAGGTAGAATGCGGCGTTGAGCTGCAATGAGACTTGAGGGACATCGTTGGTGCGCGTGCGCGCTGTTGATGCTGCTGTGGTGCGCGCGCGCCGCGGCACAGCGGATGGTGTTTGCGCATTACATGCTGACCAATCAGGACTACCAGGCGGACGATGATCCGACACAGGAGAAAAAGATTGCAGCCTATGAGCGCGAGATTGCGCAGGCGCGCGCCCTTGGGATCGATGGCTTCGCGCTGAATGCGGGAGGGTGGCTCAAGCAACCGTACTACGTGCGCTACGCGGCGCAGATGTTTGAAGCGGCGGCACGGCTGAATGATGGGTTCAAGCTGATGTTCTCGGCGGATTTCTGCTGCGGAAATACGGCAGCGGACGCAGAGGATATGATGCGGCGGTTTGCGAATAACCCGCGATATGCGCGCGTGTATTTCAGACACGACGGCCGGTTTGTGCTGACGACGTTTGCGGGAGACAAGCTGGGCATGGCCGGATGGCAGCAGATCCGCGAGGACCTGGCGAGCGGTGCACATCCTTCGACGGCGAGGTTTGCGAATGCTCTGAAGAGCGTGAGCGGAGCCCCGAGCAATGCGCCGATGACGATCTTTCTTGTGCCCGCGTTCTTCTGGGGAGGCGAGACGCCGGAACCGGCGGCCGTGCAGCGCGGAGAGAGCGAGTGGGGAGATGCAATCGACGGCTCGTTTTATTGGGGAATTGCGGGTGTACCAGGATCGGGAGGCACGTTGGATGTGGTGCGCAGTAGCGATGTGTATGCGCGTGTGCTGCACGCCGCGCACAAGCTCTATATGGCTCCCGCGGCGGTACAGTTCTGGGGAGCAAATGCAAATCGCTACTACGAGTACTCGGGCGGCCGGGGAATGCGGGCGATGTGGATGGGCGCGATTGAGTCGCGGGCGGATTGGGTGGAGATCATCACGTGGAATGACTTTATTGAGGGAACTTATGTGAGCCCGATTGATGATCCGAACAAGTATGCGGGTGCAAATGAGCTTGTGCAGAGTGGTGTGCCGGCGGGACTGCGCGGGTACTTCCACAGTCATTCTGCAGCAGGCGAGCTGATGAGCTACTACATCCGCTGGTACAAGACGGGCGTGCAGCCGGCGATCAAGAGGGACGCGATCTATTGGTTCTACAGGACGCAGCCTGAGGCGGTGGATGCAGGTGTGCCTTCAGTGAAGAACAGGTATGGGCCGGTGAAGGATGTGATCTATGTCACGGCGAACCTGACGGCGGCTGGCACGCTGAGGGTGGAATCGGGCGGGCGAGTGACGACGGTTGAACTGTCGGCGGGGAGCGATGATGCGGCGGTGCCGTTTGCCGTGGGAGCGGCTCCTAGGTTCACGCTAATGCGCCGTGGGAAGGTAGTGATTGAGGCGGTGGGTAAGGACAGGATTGAGGCCGCGCCGAAGTACAACGATTTTTATTACTCGACGGGTGAGGCGGCGGCGTTTTCAGGTGATACAAGGGAGCATTCGCTGAGAGGTACACGATGACAGCAGATCGTAGGGGCTCGAACTCGGGGGGATTCAGCCGCAGAACAGCGCTAAAGACCCTCAGCGGTGCATTGGCTGCTTCTTTGACGGGACAGGCCTCCGCGGCCAGTGCGCCGAGCAGGCCGCCAACGGGCGTGCGGCCGAAACAGCCGAACATTCTCTGGATCACGGGCGAGGGTGTTCCGACGTCGGTATTAAGTTGCTACGGAAGCAAGCTGATCCAGACACCAAACATCGACCGCATTGCGAACGAGGGCGTTCGATTCCAGAATGCATTTACGACAAATGCGCTGTGTGCACCGAGCCGCGCCACGCTGCTGACCGGAACCTACACGCACATCAACGGGGTGGTGGCGAACCCAGACATTCCGGGCCAACTCCAGGCCGAAGCCCCGACCTTCAACCCTGCTCAACAGACCTTCGTGAAGATCATGAAGGCGAACGGATACCAGACGGGCCTGGTAGGCAAGTGGCACTTGCCGATCAATCCTGCGGATGCAGGATTCGATTACTTCATCTACAAGGAAGGCGCGGGCGGACCCTACTACGATCCCAATGGCTTTCTCGGCAATCCGTCGCTCGGAAGCCGCGAGATTCGGAACATGCGGTTTGAAGGCTACGAGACGGATGTGATGACGGATCTGGTGATGAAGGGGATTGAGGAGTTCGACAAGCCTTTTCTGATGATGGTGCAGTACTTCAATGCGCACCGGCCGTTCGATCCGCCACACAAGTACGAGCATCTGTATGACAACACGCGGATCCCAGAACCTGGCACATTCTGGGACGACTACAGCCATCGCTCATCAGCTGCGAAGCGTGCCCGGATGCGCATCGAAGACATGCCTGATTTCAATCCACCGTCCGACCTTACGCCTCGGCAGCGGAAGCAATGGAACTATCAGAAATTTATGGAGCACTTCCTGGGCACACTGCGCTCGCAGGACGACAACATTGGGCGGCTGTTCGAATTTCTGGAGAGGAAAGGGCTCGCGGAGAATACGGTCGTGGTTTACACAACAGACCACGGCTTCTTCATGGGAGATCATGGATGGTTCGACAAGAGATTCATGTACGAACAGGCGATCCGTGTACCGATGATGATTCGCACGCCGTGGCAACAACATCGCGGTGTCGTGCGCGAGCATTGGACCGCGAACATTGATAATGCACCGACGGCACTTGAGCTTGCGGGGCTCCCTGTTCCGGCGGAGATGCAGGGTAAAAGTCTTGTGCCGCTGCTCGAAAGTGGTTCGACGGAGCGGCCGTCGCTGTTTTACTACCATTACTACGAGTTCGGGGCGCCGCACTGGGTGCCACCGCACTATGGCGTTCGCACTGAGCGCTACAAACTCATCTATTACTACACGCGGAATGAGTGGGAGCTCTTCGATCTGGAGAAGGATCCGGACGAGATGGATAACCTCATCATCGAAAACGGACTGAGCGTGCAGCCGGAGTATAAGACGGTCGTTCAGACGCTCGCGAAGCAGCTGTCACAGTTGCGCGAACAGTACAAGGACCATACTGGCCCTCCCGTAAAGCTTTGGCTTGAGGGAGACTAGAAGAAGTATGGCGTGCGGATCTAACCCGAACATCAAGCCTGCGTGTTGCGCGCCTTTCGGATCACATGGCACGCAGATCGGAAGTGAAAGCACTCAGCAAATCGCTTCATTGAGGAGCAAGTGCAGCGAAACTGCGTTGGCACGGATGATCTCGCTGCCGGCCGCCTCGTTCTTGATGGGCACGGATACCGAAGAGGGATTTCCGGAGGACGGCGAAGGGCCAATCCGGGAGGTATTCGTCGATGCGTTCCTGGTTGACCGCCATCCCGTGACGAACGCTCTCTTTGAGGAATTCGTCCGCGCCACAGATTACAAGACGGAAGCGGAGCGCTTCGGCTGGTCATTCGTGTTCTGGGCGCATCTGCCAAAGAAGAGGTTCGCTGAACTGGTGGAGGACACGGTGGCTGCGGCTCCGTGGTGGTGCAAGGTTCGAGGCGCAAGTTGGAAATCTCCTGAGGGTCCGCAATCGAACGTCAAGACACGGGGCGATCATCCAGTCGTGCATGTCTCATGGAATGATGCACAGGCGTTTTGCAGATGGTACGGCCAACGGCTGCCGACGGAGGCTGAGTGGGAGTACGCAGCGCGCGGAGGTTTGGAGCAGAAGCTCTATCCGTGGGGAGACAAGCTGCGCCCTGGCGGCGAGCATCGCTGCAACATCTGGCAGGGAGAGTTTCCAAAGCTCGACACCGGCGACGATGGTTACAAGGGCACGTGTCCGGTGGAAGCGTTTCCACCCAACGGCTTCGGCCTGTACTCCGTTACCGGCAACACGTGGGAGTGGTGTGCGGACTGGTTCGACCCAACGTTTCATCGCACAGGTCCACGCAGTAATCCGCAAGGGCCGCCCGCTGGCGTCGCCCGCGTTATGAAGGGCGGTTCCTTCCTGTGTCACAAGTCCTACTGCAATCGATACCGGGTAGCGGCGCGAAGCTCCAACACACCGGACAGTTCTACGTCGAACATTGGCTTTCGATGCGCACTTTCCGCATAGCGACTACTGGGTTGGCACCAACTGCAGTGAGTGGGACGAATAGTTAGTCAGATACAGCGTCGCATCATCCGATCCCACGTTAACCTCGCGCGGAAACAGCCCTGCAGGCACGGTTGTCACTACGGCTGCACCTGCGGGATAAGCGACGGAAAGAATCGCGAGATTCGCATCGGCCCCCGTTCCGAACCTATCCGAGTTTGCCACAGCAAGAAACTGACCGTGATGGAACAGAGTGACGCCGACGGGCGCCGCACCCTGCGTGTCGGCGTATCCGAGCAGCGCATTCGCGGCATTGATCTCCAGCATTCCGGTGCTGAATGCCAGGACGCGGTTGTCTCCCCGCGCGGCAACCCACAGGGTCGAATTGTCCGATGTCTCCGCCATCCTTACGGGGCTGCATCCGGCGTCTACAGTGGTGATGATCGCGGCTGTCGTGGTTGAGCTCTCCGCCTTGGAGACATCGATCACAGTCAGGAGTCCGTTCACCTGGGGAAAACTTCCGACGCCCTGCAGACAGCCGGTGCGGGCGAGCACGGAGTTTGAGCCCCCGACCGCCGAGCTGTTCTTCGAGACCTCGCTCGTGACGTAGAGGCGCGTGCCATCCGGGCTCAGCAGCATTCCTGCGATCGCATTGCCGCCGGTTGTGATCTGGCCAAGCAGCGTGCCGCCGTTCACGTTTCCGCTTGCGTCATAGGTCAGCGAAACGACGCCGACATTACCTTCCGTGGTCGCTCCTGAGGCGACGCCATATTCGTTGGAGACAAATGCGAACTTTCCATCCGGCGTAACTGCCACCGCCTGCGATCCCTCGTCGGCTGAGACGGAGCCTTGGCTGACAACAAATGGCGTGGCCGAACAGGTGGCGGCTGCAGTGACGTTGTAGAACACGGCCCCGGGCGTTTCGATGCCGCCGGCGAGGTCCACGCCGTTGGGCAGAAGCTCCAATTCGGCCCACTCCCCGCCTTGAGATTCGAGCGTGGAGGTGAGAGGCATCACGCATTGCGACGTGAGGACGCCTGCGACGGCAGTGAAGACCTCAAGCCCATTTGCCTCGCCGACAAATACCGTTCCATTCTTTGTCGGCAATGCCTGGAACGGCACTCTTGCCGTGGGCAGCACGAGCGAAGACCCGATGGTTGGTTGCGAAGGTGGTGTCCCGGCGGAGACGGACACACTGGCGGTTCCTGTTGCGCTGGTATAGGTCCCGTCACTGAGTGAGCCGGGTGTATAACCGGCGGTGAGGGTGTCGTTTCCTGTCACGAGCAAACCTGCAAGAATCGTGGTCGACGCGCTTCCGCCGGTGAGCGTTGCGGAGGCCGACGCATAACTTCCGCTTGACACGACTACGGTTCCAGAGGGAGTCGAGCCCATGTTTCCGGCAACGCTCACATTTACAGTCAAGGTCTGCGCGGTGGTTATACTCGCTGCCGCCGGCGTGACGGTGATCGTCGGGACGGCGAGCGAACCTCCACCGCCGCCGCCGGTCGACCCCGGCGTGCTCGAGCCGCCGCATCCCACTGCAGCACAGGCCGCAAAACAAAGCGACGCGCGCAGAACCCACTTCATAACCGACGCACTTTTCACAGATGCCAACGTAGTTTGAGTCGGGATACGGCGCAAGTGAATTTTCACGCAATGCGCCATCGTGGAGTTGACGCGTGGGAACTGTCGAGGAGTGCCTGGGCTGGATCTAGAGCCAGCCTCGCGAGTGAGCGATGCGGGCGGCGTCTGTTCGGTTTGTCGCTCCGAGTTTGGAGATAATTTCGGAGAGGTAGTTTCGCAAGGTTCCTTCGCTGAGGTGCAGTTCGTGCGCGATTTCAGTGGACGAGTGCCCGGTGTTTACAAGCTTCAGAATCTGGCGCTCGCGTTCAGAGAGTGGGTCCGGATCTGCGTTCCATGCTTCGGCGGCGAGCGAAGGATCGATGGATTGCAGGCCGGAGTGAACGCGACGAATTGCTTCAGCGAGCTCAGAGGCGGGGCGATCTTTGAGCAGGTAGCCCCGCACGCCGGCTTCGAGCGCGCGGCGCAGATATCCGGAGCGGGCGAATGTCGTGAGAATGATGACCCGGGCTTTGGAATCGGAATCGCGAAGCGCCGTTGCAAACTCGAGGCCAGTCATTTCAGGCATTTCTATGTCGGTCACGACAATGTCCGGAGAGTGCTCCCGTGTAAGGCGCAGGGCTTCGCGGCCGTTTGTTGCCTGAGCAACTACCGTGATCCCGGCTTCGAGCTCAAGCAGTGCTGCCAGGGCTCCGCGAAGCATGGTCTGATCTTCCGCGAGAAGAACCCGGATGGACTTGGCGACCGGTGAAGACTTCTGCGCATTCATGCGTTGGCGGGGCTGGACTTTGCCGGCAGGTGGAGTTCGAGGCGCGTGCCCCGATCGTGTTGTAACGCGAAGTGGCCGCCGAGGGCTTCGATGCGCTCGCGCATGCCGCGGAGACCGTTGCCTTCGCGGATCGCGGCAGCCTCGCCATCATCTTCGATGATGAGCCGGCGAACGCCGTCGTGCGTTGCAAAACGCAGATGGCAGGTGCGTGCGTGAGCGTGGCGGACGATGTTCGTGACGGCTTCGCGGAGCGCGAGAGCGAGCACGGTCTCTTCTGGGGCGCTGAGGCGAATGGAGCGGATCTCGCCGCCGTCAGCGTGAAGCATGACGCCGGCGGCCGCAAGGGTGCGGCGCGCGGACTCGATCTCGGCGACGAGACCTCGCGAACGGTAACCTCCGATGGCCTCACGGACTTCAGCAAGTGCGATGCGGGCTGTGCTTTCTACCTCTGCCATCTCGTTGCGGGCACGAAGAGCGGCGTCGGCGGTGTTCTGCTCGAGCAAACGGCGGGCCAGCTCGGATTTGAGAACGATGACCGAGAGGGTGTGCCCGAGAACGTCATGCAGATCGCGTGCGATGCGTTCACGTTCAGCGACCGTCGCGAGTGCTTCGATCTCCTCGTGGGCCAGTCGGAGTTTGGCGTCGGATTGCCGGCGCTGCGCGAAGAAGATGTTGCCGCCTCCGATGATCAGCAGAAGAAAGCTGCAGAACGCGACGGTGATCCATGAAACATGCAGCCCGGGTGTGTGCAACCATTGTGCCTCGGCGCACAGGACCAGAATCTCGACCGCAAACCCGATCAGCACCCGGCGAACGGAAAAAAGTGCGAAGGGAAGAAATGCCGCCGCATAGATGAAGAATGTGGTGCCACCGCTGTTCCACGGAATAGTGATCGCCCCGAGTGCGGTGATGGCGATGATCAGCCATAGTTGGTATCCCTTATCGCAACTGGCAAAGTACCAGAGATAAAGAGGGAGGAAGACCGCAAGGACTGCCAGCGTTTCGAGCCAAAGATGCGGGCGAGGGTCGAAGATGGGATCAATAAACAGAAAACCGACGTAGGCGATCCAGACAAGAGCTGAACCGCGAACCGTCTTGCTGCCGACTGCATGCATCGCCCTACCTCGAGTCTGAGTTTATTCCCAGGAACAATCTGACGAAGCCCGCAGTGTCATGAATTTTGTTCCTGCCGACTGAACGCGATCCAGGCGATTCCAAGCATAAGCAGCGTAAAGCCGACCAGGCTGAAGACGTGGCCCATAATGGAACCCTCCGGCGTGGCGCCGAAGCAGGCATACATCAGTTGCGCGAGGTGGAAGGTGGGCAGCGACGGAGCGACGCGTTGAACAACATGGGGAAGCGTGCTGATCGGAATCCAGAGGCCGCCGAAAAAGCTCATCGGCAGATAGATGAGGTTGGCGATGCCGCCCGCGGCGTTGGGCGGAACAAGAAAAGCCATCGCGAGGCCGATCGCGCAGAAGGGCACAGCCCCAAAGGCTGCGAGCGCGAGCATGCGAGCAAACTCCGCAGCGGAGAGATGGACGTGCCCGAAGGCAATGCCGAGAGCGCTGAGCAGGCAGACAATGATGATGCTGAACACGGTGGCCATTGCGCATTTCGAGACAACGTAGGCGAGCGGAGGCATGGGGCTGGCCCGCTTGAGTTCCAGCCATCCTGCATGGATGTCTAGCGCTACGCCAACTCCGACGCCGAAGATCGCCGCGCCCAATGACCCGAACACTGCATAGCCGCCGAGCATGTATTTCGCGACGATAACCCCATCGAGACTCTGACCGCGATTCAGCAGAATCCCGAAGAGGCAATAGAACATGAGCGGGAAGCCTATCGCCGAAAGAGAGAACGCGCGAGTGCGAAGCGCGCGAACAAGCTCGTAGCGGATTTCAGTAAGCAGTATGCGCGAAGTGCGGCCAACGCCGTTTGTTGATGTCGCATCGGCAGACGAAATGGCGAGTGAGGCGGTGAGCATGGCAGTCTCCTTGGATCCGTAAAGAAGCGAAGTGCTTGCGTCAGTTCAGTGATGTGAGCGCCAGGAATGCGTCTTCGAGTGCGGGACTCTGCACATCGAGCGAATGCAGCTGTGCGTCCAGCGCGAGCATCTCGCGCAGCGTGGCTTCAGGCACCGAACTGGTGATGACAGTGCTTTCTGCAATGGTCTCGACGTGCGAGACGCCGGGGATGCGAAGCAGATTTTCAGGCGTGAGCGTTGTGACACAGCGAATGATGCGGACAGTGGCTGCCGGCGTGGGCCTCTGCACAGCGCCGGTGGTTTCGGGTTCGGAGGCGAGCACCCTGGACGCGCCCATGGCTTTGACTTCAGCGGGTGTGCCTTCGCAGACGAGCCGACCCCTGGCGATGACGGCAATTCGGTTTGAAAGTGCGTCGGCCTCTTCGAGGTAGTGGGTTGTGAGCAGGATGGTCTTGCCGCGCTGGGCGAGTTCACGAATCTGCGCCCACATCAATCGACGCGCTTCAATGTCGAGACCAACGGTGGGCTCGTCGAGGAAGATGAGGTCTGGGTCGCCGGCTAGCGCGAGGGCAAACAGCACACGCTGCTTCTGGCCACCAGAGAGTTGGCCGAAGAGACGATTCTCAATGCCCTCCAGGCCGGCGGCGCGGATGAGGTCGGTGCGCGACATGGGCTGCGAATAGTACCCGCGGAAGATCTCGATGTGCTCGCGCACCTTCAGGTTTTCAGGGGCTCGGCCGACCTGCAACATGACCCCGGTGCGAAGGCGATTCGCAGCAAGGCGAGGGTCACGGCCGAAAATAGTCACTTGACCGCTGGTCGGCGCACTCAGACCCATCAGCAAACGAACGGCCGTCGATTTGCCGGCTCCATTGGGCCCGAGGAGAGCGAGGATTTCTCCGGCGCGCAATGAGAGCGACAGGTTATCGAGTGCGAGCACACCGTTGTGGTATCGCTTGGTTACGGCATCGAGCGAAGCTACGAGATTGCTCGTCTGGGATGCTGCTGGCGAAAGCATGGGAATCATGTCTGCCTCCTGTCTGTAGAAGCAGTGTGCGTCCGCGAAGATGAAGATAGAAGTGAGTCGCGTCAGCGAAATGGCGTGACATTTGTCATCGGGCCGACTGCGGCGATGCATCGCAAAAAAACGGCAGGCGCACGAAGCACGCCTGCCACTCTGATCAACGCACTGCGGTGTTACCAGATGTTTGCCGGACAGCCCTTTCCGTCGGTAACGCTGGTCAGCACGTTATTGGCTGAGGTGAGCTGCCGGCTGTAGCAGTCGCCCCTGGAGTCGGTGAAGATGTAGCTCGCCGAACTCTGCGCTCCGGTGTGGCCGGTGATTGCCGTGAAGCTGGAGTTGATGAAGGACGTGTCGCTAGACTTCACCTCCTCCTGGGTGCTGCTGGAGCCGGTCGGGAAGCCGTTCAACGATGTTTGATCCTGCACCTTGTAGGCTTGATCGACGCTCACGACCTGCGAGTAAGTTCCATCGGAGTTGGCGAACAAATCGTAGTTGACCGTGAGCGGGAAGGAGACGTTCAGGTCTGTCTCTTTGCGAAGAATGCCGTCCTGCTCCGTCGTCTTCTGGCTGACCGTGCTGGTCTGCACACCATCCTGCAATTCCGGGATGCCGGCGGCCGCAACATCGAACGTCTGTGTGCTGTTGAAGTGAACGTTCTCGTTGACGGTGGTTTCAACGCGACCGAGCGAGGTGTTCACGTAGCCGCGCAGCGTGAAGTTGCGGACGGAGTCCACCGCAACAGTGCCGACGGTATCGCCGGATCCATTCGTCGAAAGGTTCTCCGAGATCACCGGCGTGGGCGCCGGGCTCAAGGTGTTCTCCAGGAGCGCGCCACTCGTCTCTGCCCGGAACGGATCCGTGTAAAGCAGCAGATTGGAGGTCTCCCAGAAGTAGTTGTTGTCGTTGTACACGCTGATCGCGATCGTATGCGGGTTTCCATCGCTCAACACGCCGGCGAACGGCGTCAGGTCCACCCGATACGGCTTGAAGTTCAGCGTCTGCACCCCGGTAATCGGTTCCCACAGGTACGGGTCGATGCCGCCGGTGAAGATCCACGGGTAGACTGGCGCGACACCTGCCGCCTTGCCGTCGATTGTTATCTCGGTTTCGCGAAACGCCGTGTTGCCGCAGCTTTCGAGCGGCCCAGCCACATTGTTCGGCACGCACTGATACCAGAACTCGTCGCCGCCCTGGCTCTGCGAGATGACGTCCAGGTACGCCTTGATCGTATTGCGGGGCGCGGTGAACGTCGCAGTCACCTTGTCGGTTGCCGTATTCAGCGCAACGGCATTGTTCGCTCCGCTCACCGGCACCACAACCTGCGGAACAACTGCCGGCGGATTGAGGAAGTTCGCGGGATAGAAGTACAGCTTCGCCGTCGCGTAGATGATTCCCGTGTACGTCGAGTTCACGATGTTGTAGATAACGGCCTGGCCGCTCTCTGGGCTCTTGAAAACCGGCGTGAGGTCAGTTACGTCGCGCTCGATATGCCATGACGGGCTTAGCGTGGCTCGGGGCTCTGCCGTGGTGCCGTAGTAGATATTCGCGTTGCCCAGGTACAGGGCCGCTGTGCGGTCGTACTGCCGGCCGGCGGTCACCGTGAAGTCCATTGTGAGGACGACCTTCGCCCACGGGCCCGGGCACGATGCCGGCGGAGCATAGCTCATCGCGTGCGCGCTGTAATCGCCGAACTCCTCATTGCTGAACAGCGTCACGACGCAGGGCTGTGTCGACGGCCGCGAGACGGGCGGCTCCGCCGTTGCAGGATTCGAAGAGCCGACTACGGGAGTGGCCGGAACGATGACGACCTGACCCTGAGTGTTTGGAACCATCATGAAGCCGAGCAGCCCGACTCCCAGGGCTGCACTCAACCGGCGCGAAACGCGCAAAGCGGCGGGGGAAACATTCATGGAGAACCTCCTAAGGCGACGACGGTCAAGATACCCATGGAATGGTCGATTTGTCCAGAAAACTGATTCAAGTAATCAAAAAAACCCAACGAATAGCCGAATTTGATGGATTGCGACAAATTGTGACCATTTTGCTCAAAATGTGCGGTCAAGCATTTGGAGAGGTTTGTTGAGTGCAAACTGTATGGCTCGCGAGTTCAAGAAATTATTCACCGCGAGTCCTCCCGCCGGCGTGCCGCGCTCGGAACAAGGCTCCTTCAATCGGTGCAGACGGTGTCGTCTGAATTTCAGCAGTAGGAAACTGCGTTCTCAACGAAGCGATCACTACATCGCGAAGTACGGTCACGTGCAAAAGTACGCTGCCTGCAAACGCAAACCGTGGCGGAATCGATTCGCCCTCGATCCGCTCCAGCTTGCGATGGGCGAGCAGCGCCAGGTCTGCCAGCTCTTGTCCTTCCTGCACAAGCAAATCGGTCGCAACGGCATCGCCTGCCTGCGCGCTGTCCTGAACGAGCGGCGTCAAAGCCGCGAACTCCGTGAGGTCGCAAGTGTTCGCATAAGCTACCAGATCGTCAACATCCTTCAACCCCCAGTGCGCGAGCACTCCCGGCAGCAGCGAGGTATCGCGTTCTTCGTCTATCGCGCGAAAGATCTCACGCAGCGCCCGTTGCCCGATGCGATGGCCCGAACCCTGGTCGGCCAGCATCGGCCCGTGGCCTCCAGCACCTGTCATGGATCCGTTCGGTGCACGGCCTCTCACGTTCGATCCGGTCCCCGCAAGAATCAGGACGCCGTACGAATCTGGAAAGGCTGCATCCAGCGCAATCTCCACGTCGCCGAGAAGCAACAGCCGGCCGCCAACACTAGCCCCCAGCTCCTGCCTCAGCCAATCCGTGACCAGGGGCACGGTCTCCCCCGCGGTTCCGATGCATGTGACCTCGACATCTGAAAGCGATCGGCCCGACTGTGATTCGAGCTCCGCGAGAGCCCTCATCAGGTTTTCATTAGCGACCTCGGCAGACACACGCATTCGCTTGATGCTTCCGCTTCGCACTGTCGCCAGCACACGCGTCTCGTCGGCGAGCATGTAATCCGCCTTTGTGCCTCCGGCATCGATTGCGAGAAACAAACTCACTCTCAAATCTCCTCAGCTGTTGGATCTGGCTGTTGAACTGGCCGTCGTTTTTGCGGCGCAACGCCCGCCAAGCCCACCCCGCGAGCTCCGCAATGAGCTTAGCCGCCCAGCCATCGCCATTCTCAACGCCAAATCGGGAGTCGGGCCAAAAATGGCTGCTTCGCTCAAAATATAGGCTGAGAACGACACAAATATGCTCTTTTTGTTCATTTTGCCTTGACATCTGCTCACAACGAAACATAGGCTTCGTCTCAATCGGCCATGGCTGCCCCGGCGGCGATGTACACGCGGCAACGCCCTTCCACGCCACAGGGCTGCATCCGGCCGATCGGTGCATGGGGCTGATGTTGCGCTTTTTGGAGAGAATCCGGTGATCAAAAGACTTCGCATGCAAATGTTCGTTGGGCTTATCGCTTGCACGTTCTGCGCACTCCGCGCAAACGCGCAAACCGTGACCGGCGGCGTCACTGGAACCGTCACCGATCCGAGCGGCGCAGCTGTTCGAGGCGCGGGCGTCACTGCCCACGATCTGGACACTAACGTGTCCACGCCGACGACCACGAACGCCGACGGTGTTTTTCACATTGAGCATCTGCCGATCGGCAGGTACGAAGTCATTGTGAATGCGAACGGGTTCAGTAGGGAGACGCTGCCATCGTTCAGCCTTGAAGCCCTGCAAACGGTGACTTTCAACGCGAAGCTAGCGGTTGAAGGATCGACCACTTCCGTTGAGGTCTCCTCCGCCGCACCGATTTTGGACACGCAGGATTACACCATCAGCAGCACGTTTACAGCGAACACCATCGCGAACTTCCCGCTGAATGGTTTGGACTTCAGCGCGCTCACACTCTATACGCCGGGTGCGGTCAGCACCTATGGCAACACTGCCACGAACGTCATCGAGCGCGACACCTATTACAGCGACTCGGTAAACGTGAACGGCAACCGCGCACAGGCGAATAACTACACGCTCGAAGGCATCGACATGAACGAGACCTTCAACAACGAGATCGCCTACAGCCCGGCGCCGGCTGCACTCGATGAAATTCAGGTCGTTACAGCGAACTCACCGGCCGACCTGGGCAATGTGAACGGCGCGGGAGTGGTGAGCGTGCTCCGGAGTGGCACCAATCACCTCCATGGATCCCTTTATGGTTACCTGCAGGATTATCGTCTGAATGCGAATTCCTGGCAGAACAAGAACCAATCACCTGTGGTCCCGAAGAACCCGTTTTCGCAGGATCAGTTCGGCGCCACTCTTGGCGGTCCGATTGTGCGGAACAAGCTCTTTTTCTTCGTCGACTACCTGGGCTCGCGGTATCACGTCGGCGGTATCGGCTACGAGAGCGTGCTTACAGCAGCGATGAGAAACGGCGATTTCTCTGCGTTGCTTCCCCAGGGTTGTGACAGCGCCGGATATACGGTGATCTCCGGCGTGGCTACCTGCAACTCGACCGGCTCGCCCGACAGCTATCAGCTGTACGACACCCTGAACAACAACAAGCCGTTTGTTGGCAACGTCGGTATTCCGATCACCAACCCCGTGGCGAAGTTCCTCTTCGCCAATTCCTCCTTGTATCCGCTGCCAAACGCGACGCCGACGGATGGCATTGTGAACGACAACTACCAGGGAAGCCAGCGTAGCTACAAAGCCAACAACCAGGGCGACATCAAGCTCGAATACGACAAGAGCGATAAGGACAAGCTGACCGGTTTCTATTCCATGTCCACGGCCTATGACGGGACCAGCCCTCTTCTGGCCATCAGCTTTTCCGGGCCGAACCTCTATCCCACGAAACTGGGCGGCCTGACCTGGGTGCATACCTTCTCGCCTGCGTTTGTGAACTCGCTGCGAGTCGGCTTCACACGTGTGGTGTGGGCGCAAAACTTCTCCGTAGATTCGACCGGGCAGTTCGGCCTGGGCGGCGATGCAAAGGTCGGCATCAGCTTCCCTAACCAGAGCGTCCCGGGTTACACCTACCAAAGCATAGGCGGAGGCATCTTCGCGGGTGGCAACCCGGTGTATGGCGGCGGGTTGATCGACAACACCTACCAGTACATGGATTCGGCTAGCTGGCAGCACGGCCGCCACTACTTCAGCTTCGGCATCTCGGCGCTTCGCTATCAGAACAACTATCCGACGGCCAACAACAACGGTTATCTTGGCAATCTGAACTACAACGGTCAATATACGAGCGACGCGGCGATCGGCAGCGGCGGGTACGGAGGGGCAGACTTTCTGCTTGGCCGTATCACCTCGGCAGCGGCTACCCTGGCAAGCGTAAACGTCGGGCAACGGCAGTGGCGCACGGGCTTCTATGCAACCGACGACTTTAAAGTCACCCCAAGCCTGACCGTCCACTATGGCTTCCGGTACGAACTTGATGAGCCTTGGATCGAGGAAAACAACAAGACCGGCAACGTGAATCTCACCACTGGGCAGATCATCTATGCCAGCCGCATCCCCGCTGGTGCGCCGCCGAATTCGGGACTGTGCTCGAACCGCGGCTGTTATGACTGGAGTTTCCACCAGTTCATGCCGCGCGTTGGCTTTGCATGGCAGGTCGATCCGCGTTTCGTCGTCCGCGGCGGCTACAGCGGTTCCAGCTTCTTTGAAGGCAACTCCAGCAATCAGCGGCTGACATCGATCACGCCGTTTATCCAGGCGATTCAAACGCCAAGCCTGTCGGTAGCTGCCGGCAATGTTCCTACGCCCTACACCACGCAGAGTGCGTTCGATGTCTCAGCGCAGCCCGGCGGAACCTACAACACCTATCCCCAGAACATGCAGCCCGCGTACGTGCAGAATTACAACTTCACGCTCGAATATGCGTTAACCCATCTGATGAGCCTGCAGGTCGGATATGTAGGCGAGACTGGGCAGCACATTGAAGACTACGGCAATGTAAACCAGTGGAAGATCCCGGGTGATCCTACCTCGGCGCCCTTCTACAACAGTCCGTACATCGGCTGCAATTCACCGCAGGCCACGCAGGTCTGTTCGAATGGCCTGCTCATCACTGAATCCCGCGCGATGATGAATTACAACGGTCTTCAGACTGTGCTGCGGCAGCGCTTGTCAGACACTGGCCTTGAGTACACGGTGAACTATACCTATTCGAAGTCGATGACGAATGCCGTGGGCAATTACGGGCTGAATACCGGCGGTTTCAATGCAGATCCGGGGTTCCAGAACTACTACAACAGCCATGCGGATTATGGCGTAGCCGGATCTGACGTCAAGCACAACCTCAACGGAACGGCGACCTATGCTCTTCCTCTGGGTCACGGACGCAAGTACATGAACAATGCGAACCGGATCGTCGACGAGGTGCTTGGCGGCTGGAAGGCTAGCGCAGGATTTATGTTCTACAGCGGTTTCCCGCAAACAATTGGTGCCGGTAACAGCAACGTGAACAGCTACGGGCAGACCCGGGCTGAACAGTACCGTCCTCTGCACATAGTCAACCGTTCCCGCAACGCCTGGTTCGGTACCGATCCCTCGGCTCAGCCCTGCACCACGGCAGGGGTCGACAACGGCGTTTGCGCCTTCGGTGTCCCTGCACAAAATACCTTCGGCAACTCGGTCAATGGCGTAGTGCGCGGCCCCGGCTTCCGCGATGTGGACCTGTCCGGATTCAAGGACTTCCGTATAGTTCGCGAACAGTTTCTCGGCTTCCGCGTCGATGCCTTCAACGCGTTCAACATCGTCAGCTTCGGCAATCCCGATCTCAGTATGTCGCCGCAGTTCGGGTGGCTCGCACAGGAAAACCAAATCCGTTCTGTTGAGCGTCATTTACAGTTCTCAGCCGACTACCGCTTCTAGGGGCAGCATGATTCGTTCTGAATGGACTGACCATGGCTGTCATTGAAATCGCGGTCGACTCAACCGAATCGGCTCTTGCCGCCGAGCAGGGTGGTGCGCAGCGCATCGAGCTCTGCAGCGCCCTGCGCGAAGGCGGTGTGACCTCCAGTCTCGGGCTCGTACGTACCGTTCGATCTGCCTGCACCATCGCTCTGTTCACAATCATTCGCCCGCGCGGCGGGGACTTTCTCTACACAGCCGACGAGTTCCGCGCCATGCAGGAGGACATCCGCATCATGGGCCAGGAAGGAGTGGACGGTGTCGTCTTCGGTCTTCTCACGCCGGACGGCCACGTCGACAAAGACCGCACGCGTGCCCTCGTTGAACTCGCTCGCCCGATGGAAGTGACCTTTCATCGCGCCCTCGACATGACATCCGATCCCGAGCGCGCTCTTGAAGACGTGATCACTTGTGGCGTTCAGCGAGTACTTACGTCAGGAGGCGCCTCGACGGCGTGGGCAGGCCGCAAACGCCTGCAGGCAATGATTCAGCAGGCGGCGACTCGGACGACGATTGTGGTGGGCGGCGGCGTCCGTCCTGCACAGATTTCGCGCCTGATGGCCAGCACCGGCGCCACCGAATTTCACTCATCCATGCGCCGAATGATGCCAAGCCCCATGCGTTATCAGGCGAAGAAACTGAATCTTGGCGAGCCCGGTGTCGATGAGTTCAGCAGAAACATGGTGCTTGCCGAGGAGGTACGCGAGCTTCTTACTGCAACACGATCGCAGGATACGAAGAATGAAGCTAGCCGGTAACGTGGGCTAGCGCTTCAACCGCACACGATTCAATGAGGATTCGTAGAATACCGCCATGGCTCAGAAGACCGAGAAGCGCGCGAAGGAGATCCTCCACCTTCTTCTCCATCAAGGCAAGACATCCGTTGAACAGCTCGCCGAGCACTTCCGCACGTCATCGACGAGTGTTCGCCGAGACCTTGCACGGCTGGAGGAGCAAGGCCTCGTGCATCGCACACGCGGCGGCGCCATGCTCGCCGGTCAAACATACGAGCCGTTCCGTTTCGATGCAACCTTCACCGAACGTGAGAAGCGGTTTCAGCGAGAGAAACAACTCATTGCGTCCAGGGCCGCCACTTTGATAGCCGACGGCGAAACCATAGGAGTGACCGCCGGCACAACGACCACACAGGTCGCTCGCGCCCTGCGCGGCCGTGAAGCCGTACGCGTTCTTACCAACGCTGTGAACATCGGCCTTGAACTCAGCGCCTCCGAAGGTCCCCAGACCACGCTGACCGGCGGTTGCATGATGTGGCCTGGCGCGTTCTCGCTCACTGGGCCCACAGCGCTCGAAGCCATTGAAGGATTCGTCCTCGACCGCATACTTCTCGGTGTAACCGGCATCGACATAGAGCACGGCGCCACCATGATCGAGCTTGAAGAAGCTGCCGTCTCCCGTGCGATGGTGCGCAAGGCGCGGGAAGTAGTCGTCGTCGCCGACTCCAGCAAGGTCGGTATGACCAGCCGCTCGATCATCTGCGGCATTCAGAAGATCAACGTACTCGTTACCGACAGCGGCATCCCGGAAGGCGCCAAAGCAGAATTCGAGCGTCATGGGGTGCGGGTCCTCATCGCGGATTTATAGGCTTCTCTTCCGCGTTCTCCGCAAGCGATTGTGACGGACTCCATGATGCCCAAGACTGAATCTTTCGACCAGAAACGTCCGCTCGAAAATCGTCGCTGTCGAAGTGCACGGCTCTTCGCGAGTTGCGTCATGCTGACCCTCCTGACCGTCGCGACTCAAGCGGCTCCTGGACAGCAAAATTTCGCGGACGTGAAGCCCGCTCCCCAACAGAGTGCCTGGCAGGATCGCGAGTTTGGCGTCATTCTCCATTTCGGCACCAACACTTTTCTAGATCGCGAGTGGGGCGATGGCACTGCAGACCCCAGGGTCTTCAACCCAACTGAGTTCAACCCGGATCAATGGATGGAAGCCATCAAAGACGCCGGCGCAAGCTACGTGGTCATGGTTGCGAAGCACCATGACGGTTTTGCGCTCTGGCCCACCGACCAGACCACATACAGCGTGAAGGCAAGCCCGTGGCGCGACGGTAAAGGCGATGTCGTCGGTGACGTCGCGAGAGCCGCTCGCCGCGCGGGTCTCGGCTTCGGAATTTATCTTTCGCCATGGGATCGGCACGAGCCTCGTTACAAGAACGCTGCCGCCTACGATGACTATTACTGTGCAGAGATGACCGAGCTGGTCACACGTTACGGCGAACTCGTGGAATGGTGGCTCGATGGCGCCGGCAGCGCTGGCCACCTCTACAACTTCGACAAATACATCGAGACATTACGCACCTACCAGCCCAACACCATCGTCTTCGCCGACACTGGACTATTCGAGTACGGTGACGCGCGCTGGGGAGGCGATGAGTCCGGGAAAATCGACTACGAGAACTGGAATGTCATCGATCGCCACGGACATCTACGTTGGCGGCCTATCGAAGTGGATACCCCGTTGCGCAGGCTGCACTGGTTCTGGCATCCGCACGACGAATCCTCGCTGAAAACCGTTCCAGAACTCATAGAAAGCTACGAAAACTCCGTCGGCCGTGGAGGCCAGTGGATGCTCGGCGTCTCGCCTGACAACCGCGGCCTCCTGCCCGACGCCGATGTGCGACGCCTGCACGAACTCGGCGCCGCCATCCAGGCGAAATATGGCACCCAGGCGAACCTCGCAACACACGCGATTGGCGCGGATGCGAATGCGATGCGGGCCTTCGATAACGATCGTGATACGTTTTGGAGCGCGCCCGAAGGCTCGCACGCAGCCACGGTGGAACTGCGGCTACCCCGGCCCGTCACTGTCGACCGCACGCTCACGATGGAGTGGCTCGTCGAAGGCCAGCAGGTGCAACGCTATCGCATCGAAGCCATGGTTAAGAGCCAATGGAAAACGCTTGCCGAAGCCCAGGCAATAGGGCACAAGAAGATCGACATTTTCCCGCCTGTAACGGCGAGCCGTTTCCGCTTAAACATCCTGACCAGCTCCGGCGTCGCCCGCATTCGCGAGTTTCAGGTGTTTGCCACGCAGACAGTCGCCGGCAAGGATTCCCATTAGTTGTGCACGGCTGATTGCGTTGCGGCATCTTCCCGCAGGTAGCCCTAGTTCCGCCGCGGTCGCAACTCAGTCTCTGTCAGAATTCAAAGCGCATGCCTAACTGGACACGGCGCGGTGGATTTGCGGCGGTGATCTCACCGAATGTGGACGAGGTCTCCACGGTGTCGATCGATGAGCCGTTCTCGTGATTCAGGACGTTGAATGCAGCGGCCGAAAAGCCCAGGTGAGGAGACTCGTCCGTCTTCTTAGGTGTGATCGCGAAGTCATGACCCCAGCGGAGGTCGAGATCAACATAGTCAGGGCCGACCTCGGAATCACGCGCTACACCCTCGGGGCGTTCGTTATAGAGCCCGTCGCCGTAGGGATCCGTGCCAGTAACAGGCGTCCAGGGTGCACCCGAGTTCGCGAAGAGCCCTACTGAGAGATTCAGGATGCTGTCCTGGTTGAACATCCCGTACAAGCCCAGCCGGTTACTGCGATCCCAGCTCGTGTCCGCCCACTCATCGTTGGGATCGTACTGGTTCTGCGGATACCATCCGATGCCCTCGGTGTCAGACCCATAGTGTGACCAGCTATAGCGAGCAAATCCCGAGAAGTAGCGGTTGTATCTGCCGTGATATTGAATGTCCAGGCCGTCGCCATCCATAAATCCGGCGGACTGGATTTGGCGGATGCGCGCATATACAGGATCAGGACGCTCGGTATAGCCGGACTCCGGCGTAGGTGCGTTGATGTCCACCGAACGAAACGCGTGCAGGTCGCGCGTCGAGTAGCCGCTCACGGAGATCTCGCCGCTTTGGCCGACCTTGCGTTCGACGGAAAGACCGTACTGGATCTGATATGGCGTGGTGATGTTCCGCGCAACCTCGACAAGGTTCGGCGGTTGATCGGTCAGCGCGACGCAGTCGGTCACGGGCACGCAGCCTGTGGGCGGTTCGCTCGCCGGATCGAGCGAGACAACAATCGAGCGCCGCAGGGCATGCTGGTAACGCGCGAGATCGGCCAGCGGTCCTGAGCCGAAGCGATCGTAGTAAACGCCACCGCCGCCACGCACAACCGTTTCGGATTTCTGATCAACTACGTATGCAAATGACAGCCTCGGCGAAAACGGTGTGCGGTTGGCAGGAAGAAAGTTCTGCCAGTCATAGCGAAGGCCTGGCGTCACAGAGAAGCGCGAGGTCAACTTGATCTGGTCCTGCACGAAGGCGCCAGCCTCCTGTTGGTGATACACAAACCTCGATACGCCGGTGTTCTGTGTGAAGGTGGAGGGTCGGTTGTTCTGGTAATTGGAGAGCGCGGTCGCCAGCACGTTGCCGTTCGCATCGAGTGTGGGACCAAAGGTATAAGTTCCACCGGAGTTGGTATCGTCCTCGAGCACCCGACGGTTGAAGTTCGGTACGCCAATGCCGAACTTGAGGAGATTCCTACCGCGCGTCCACGTGACCATATCGCTCAAGCGGCCGTTGTATTCGTTGTTGAAGGCGTCGCTCTGTGCCGATCCATTGGTAAAATCGCCGTTCACGTTCACACGCGGACGCTCATACGCATCCTGATTACGCGACCAGTTGCGCTCGAGAACGAACGACCCCTGATTCAGCACTGACGCCGAAAGGATTGAGTCGGCATGCAGGATGACATCGTCCTCGCGATACTCGGCGTTATAGCCGGCATCTCCCAGCGTCTGCGCGCCCACGCCCTGGTTCGCACCGGTCCAGTCCTTATAGGCGTACTGGGCGTACACGGAATGCTTGTCGCCGAACTGGTGGCTGGCTCGCAGGCTGAACTCGGTGTCGCGTGTCGGTGAAGTTACATTTTGGTTGATGATGCCGGTGGGATTGCCGGGAGAGCTTGCGCCGAACGCATGGACAATCGAGTCGACGTCTTCCTCCGCGCGTGTGAACGATGCGAGGAAGCCACTCGCCGACGCGTGCGGGATTGGCCCCGACACAGAGCCTTCGTAGATGCGGCGCTGTTCGAAGGGTTTCGTCGCGGCCAGCGCCTCCGTGGCGTTCATGGCCGAGTCGCGGAAGTAGAAATTCAGCTGGCCATGGTAATGATCAGCGGCGGACTTCGTGATGATCTCCATCTGTCCGCGGCCCGGCCAGTAGTACTGCGCCGAATAGGGATCCTCGTTGATGCGGATCTCCTGCACGGCGGAGGCTGAGACCGGCACGCGACCGGCTTCGACGCCGTCGACCAGAAGGCCGGAGCCGCTCGTGCCGGCAGAGCCTGAGTCAAGGAACGCGCTCATAGCCGTCGCATAGTCGTTGTCAAAGATCGGCAGCGCCTTGATATCGTTGGCGGTCATCACCGAGGTGTCGTTGTTGGCGTCTCCAGCGGTGAGATCGGCGCCAGTGTCCGCGTTCACCTGGACATTCGTCGCTACGCTCGCAAGCGGCAATATGATGTGCAAACCGGGCGTTATAGACGCAGGCGGGCTGATCCTGGCTGTAGGCATCGCCGGCGCCACCATCACCATTTTCCGCACCGCATCAAAGCCCGGCGCCGTGATAACCAGCGTGTACGGTCCGGCCTTTGGAGCCGAAACACGGAAGTCGCCCTCGCCGTCTGAATGAGAGGACACAGCCACAGCGCCGTTTGGGTCGAGCAGGTCGACCTCGGCACCCGGAACGATTGCGCCGGTCGAGTCAGCGACGACGCCGGTGATCGGCGCTATCGGGGACGCAGGAGCTGCGGGCTTGCTGGCCGGCACGGATAGAGCTTGCGCGACGGGAACTGATGCACTGAAAAAAGCAATGGCCGCAACGATTGACAACGTGGCGGCCGACAAAGAGCGGGGCATTCCATCTCCAACTGCTGGCCTCGGGGACAGCACTCGAATTGCTCAGCAGGCGCTCAGCAGAATCGATAATCGGGTTACCGGGTGGACGTAGGGCAAAGGTTCTGTCTACTAGTATCGCCCTGTTGACTGTGATTTTTCCAATCACTCTTTTGTGTCTTCTTTGCGCGCCTATCATTCGCTCCCGGCAGACATGGCCCATAGTCCTATTTGTTTTGGCTGACTTGCGACATGATCGCCGTTGCCGCTTTCTCGACCATTGGTGTGATGACATCCTCTCCATCGGCAGTCGCCTTGGTATCAAACGTGTTGGCTAGAAGCGGCGAGTCGTTGCCCATCGCATTCATGTGGTACTCCAGCACAACATCCGTCTTGGCCTTTACGCTGCTGGAGAGACTGGCAGCCTGCGATGCAGCCGTCGCTGCGGACGTCGCGCCCATGACCTTACCCATACTGCTGGCGAGTCCCACCCCCGGAATTACATTGAGCATCGAGCTGCTCTTAAGAAAGCCCAGGCCTCCGGATGGCTTCTTCTGGCTGAGTGTGCTGTAGACGATGTAGTCGCACTGTTTGGCCCTCGCCTCGGCCGCGATCTGATCAGGCAGGAGAGCCGCTATCGGCGTGGACTCAACCGACGGCCCTGTGAGGTATTGCATGAGCATGACGCGCAGCGGCTCACCGGCCGATGGTCCTTGGGCCTGTCCGAACTGCGCCTTTGGCATCGCGATGCCGATGCGCACGATTCCAGCTTTCTTTTCGCCAGGCGCTGCCGGTGCCGCAGTTGCCGGTGCAACAGCGTTCGCGACGGATAGCGGCGAAGCCTGACCGCGTGTCTGCGCACCATTCATCAATCCGTTTCCGGTGACACCGTGCGCCTGCGTGCTTAGAGACTGGACCATCATCTGCGTCTGCGCAGCGCTAACCATCGAACCCGCCGTCGATGATGACCCGTTCTTGGCCAACAGATATTGCAGCAGAAATTGATTCTGCTGAGCCGTAAGTGCCGGACCACCGTTCTGTTGCGCCGCCAGTGCTTGCATCAGTGCCCGGGCTTGAACGTCGGAAAGCACAGAGCCAGCCTTCGCTGTTGCGCTCTGACCTGACACGCAAACAGAAGAAGCCAGCATCAGGGCAACAAACGACTCGCGAAGAATCCTTGTTTTGAAAAATGTGTGCAGCATGACGAACTCTCCCCTCTGATCACGAAGATCCAGATCGCCGATCGGAGCAACCCTATGTATGGAAACGCGCGGAACGAAGCGAAATTTGGTCAGCTGTTGTCCGATTTTGATAGAGAATGAGACAGCAGTTTCCCCATCGGTGTTGTCACGACTGAATCGGTGCACGAACGGAATTGTTCGTGAGGACAAGCAGCAGTCTCCTTCAGAAAGCAGGAAGGAACGATGCTATGCAGCCAAATCAGGAACATGAGATAACCCGGCTTCTGGTGGCGTGGAGTCACGGCGAGGAATCAGCGCTCGAGGCGCTCACGCCGATCGTCTATGAGGAGCTGCGTCAGTTGGCGCGGCGCTACATGCGGCAGGAACGTCCGGGACATACCCTGCAGAGCACGGCCATTGTGCATGAGGCATTTCTCCGGCTGGTAAATCAAAACGTGGCGTGGAACGACCGGACTCATTTCTTTTCCATTGCAGCCAAGATGATGAGGCGCATCCTCGTCGACCATGCGCGTTCTCGTTCGACTTCAAAGCGGGGTGCGGGAATGATTCGTGTCTCGGTGGATGAGCATAACGTGGCCTCGCCGCAGCAGGATGTCGACCTCGTAGCGCTCGATGAAGCGCTCGACCATCTCGCCAGCATTGATCCGCAGCGAAGCCGCATCGTCGAGCTCCGATATTTCGGCGGTCTCTCCAACGAAGAAAGCGCACAGATTCTCGGCATCTCCCCGGCCACCGTTCAGCGCCAGTGGACCGGTGCACGGGCTTGGCTTTATCACGAGCTGACAAACCGGCCCATTGCGTGAATTGCGATGTCTACTCCAGCGTGGATTCGAGTGAGCGAACTTGTCGATGCCTCTCTGGAGCTTCCACCGGAGGAACGCAAGCGCTTTCTTGATCGAATGTGCCGAGAACCGGAGCTCCGGTCATACATTGACTCATTGGTGATGCCGTTTGATGACGCCGGACGATTCCTTCAGGGGTCGGCCGCCGACAGCTATGCGCGCAGGTATGCCGATGAGATTGTCGGCGACGCGGACTCATACATCGGCCAGCGGATCGGCGACTATCGCATCGTCGAGCAGATCGGTTCGGGTGGAATGGGCGTCGTCTTCCGCGCCGCCCGCGCTGATCAGCAATACGAGAAGCAGGTCGCTATCAAGCTGCTCAAAGAAGGGTTCGAGTCCAGCTATGCGCTCGCCCGCTTTCGTGCAGAGCGCCAGATTCTCGCGAGTCTCGATCACCCAAACATAGCCCGCCTCTTCGATGGCGGACAGACGAAGGAGGGCTTCCCCTACTTCGTCATGGAGCTCGTCGAAGGGCTGCCCATCGACGAATACTGCGATGTACACCGGTTGTCGATTGACAGACGGCTCAGGTTATTTCTCACCGTTTGCTCAGCAGTGGAGTATGCGCACCAGAATCTGGTGATCCATCGCGACATCAAGCCCGCCAATATTCTCGTGACCTCCGATGGCACACCGAAGCTGCTCGACTTCGGAATTGCGCGGCTCCTGAGCCCTGATCTGTCTACGAGCGAATCCGACCGCACAGTGAGTCTGTTGCGAATGATGACCCCGGAGTTCGCCAGTCCGGAACAGATTCGCGGCGATCCCGTGACCACATCGAGCGATGTCTACTCGCTTGGGATTGTGCTCTACATCCTGCTCACGGGACATCGGCCATACCAGCTGTCAGGGCGCTCTGCGACAGCCGCTTCAGAGATCGTCTGCAACATTGAGCCCACGCGGCCGAGCATGGCTGTTCTCCGAAAAGAAGCTCGTACAGCCGAAGCTGGCCTGGTTTCGTCTCCGCTTGAATCGGCGAGTGCAGCAAGAGATGAGCGGCCGGAAAAACTTCGCCGCCGCCTCGCCGGTGATCTCGACAACATCGTTCTCATGGCTCTGCGAAAGGAGCCGCAACGTCGCTATGCATCGGTCGGGCAGTTCTCGCAGGACATCCAGCTCCATCTGCAGAACGCTCCGGTCCTGGCGCATCGCGACACTCTTGGATATCGGGCAGGCAAGTTTGTAAAGCGCTACAAGTTTGCCTGCGTGTCCGTGGTGGTTGTGATCCTGACTCTTGTCGGCGGGATCATGGCGACGTTGCATCAGGCGCGGATCGCCAGAGAAGAACGCGCCAAGGCGGAACGGCGTTTCAACGATGTTCGCCAGTTGGCGAACGCGATGATGTTCGATGTGCACGATTCGATCAAGGACTTGCCGGGCGCGACTCCTGTCCGCAAGGTGCTCGTCGATCACGCGTTGCAATACCTTGACAGCCTCTCGCGTGAGGCGAAAGGTGATCCCAGTCTGCAGCAGGAGCTGGCCACCGCTTACGAGAAGTTGGGTGATGTTCAGGGACTCGCGCCCTACGCCAATCTCGGCGATCTCTCGGGCGCGATTGCCAGCTACAACAAGGCTCTGCCCATCCGCCTCTCCGTTGCGAACGCGAACCCACAGGACCAGACGGCGCAAAAGCTTCTCGGAGCGCTCTATTACCGGATGGCCTGGGCGCTCGAAGCAAACGGAGATTTTGCCGCAGCTCTCGACAGCATCCGCAAGGCACTCGCCATCAACGAAGCTGCAGCCGCGCATGACCACAGCGCACGCACGCTGGACAGGCTCGCGGGCACTCACTATGCATTGGCAGGCTTCCTGATGAATGTCGGAGCGGTGGATGAGGCACTCGCGCACTACAAACAGGCCGCGTCAATTCGCAACGAAGCGCAGAACCCGGCCCCAAAGGACGCTGCCATGCTGCGCATCCATCTCGGCGCTGACTACAACGGCATGAGCCAGGCCTACGAGCAAAAGGGCGACCTCAATTCAGCCATTGCCGCGGCTCAGCGGACATCGGACATCTTGAACCAGGCTGTAAAGGACAACCCACAGGATGCCACTCTGCAGACGTTCCAAAGCGAAGATGACGTGCTGCTCGCAACGCTGTTGCAACGCAAAGGCCGCTCGAATGACGCGCTCAGACTTCTCCGCCAGGCGCGCCAGCGGTCCGTCCGCCTCGCGCGCTCCGATCCCTTGAACGCACTCGTCGCGACAGACCTCGCCTCAATCGATACCCAGATTGGCGAAACGCTGGTGGCAATGCACTCGATCCCGCCTGCACTTACCAGCTTCTCGACTGCGTTGTCCGAAGACCAGGCCGTCGCGCAGAGATCTGGCCAGACACCGGATATCGCGTTCGGAATCGCTGAGACATACGCCGGGATGGCTTCTGCTCACGCGCAACTCGCCAACTCTCGAGGAGCAGAGCGCGCACAGCAATGCCGAACGGCTGACCTCTTCTATGCGAAGAGTCTTGATATCTTGTCGAACCTGCGCCAGCGCAATCCGCAGAATCTGCATTTCCAACGGTTGCAGCAGCAGGCGATGGCCGGCCGCGCAATGTGCCGCGCGCCTCAGATCAGAAATGTCACATCACCTCACTGACGCCGCCAGCTTTCATCTGCGCTCATCACACGACCTCATTGGACCAGTATCACTTGCCAATGCAGAAGGTGGAGAAGATCCGGTTCAGTATGTCGTCCGACGTCGTCTGACCCGTGAGGCTGTCGAGCGCCCGCAGCGCCCCGTGCAGATCCGCCAGCAGAAACTCGTGCGGCACGCCAGTTTCATTGGCCCTCTCTGCCGCGCCCAACGATTCCAGCGCGGCACCCACGGCTTCCTGCTGGCGCAATGAGTTCAGCACACCGCCCCCAACGGCCTCGCCTCCCGCCTGCAGCAGCGAGAGAATCCCCGACCGAAGCTCTTCCACACCTTGCCCGGTTACGGCCGACGTCAGGGTCCCGCGACCACCAGCCGCCCCACCCACGACCAGATCCGCTTTGTTCCTGACCACCAGATGCGGCCGCCCATCAAGCGACTGAAGCAGCTCCGCCTCCTGATCATGGAGCGTCGCTGTTGCGTCGAGGACCACCACCACGAGGTCCGCGTCCGCCAGCGCCTCGCGTGAGCGCTCAATTCCCAGCGCCTCTGCCTCATCCGCCGGAGATTCGCCGGCCAGCCGCAGCCCTGCCGTATCAATCAGGCGTAGAGGCACGCCTCCGACGGCGGTCACCTCTTCCACCGTATCCCGGGTAGTCCCCGGCAGCGGCGTTACGATCGCGCGCTCCCTTTCCAGCAGCCGGTTGAACAACGAGCTCTTGCCCACGTTCGGCCGCCCCACCAGGGCCAGCGAGGCGCCCTCGCGCAGCCGATGTCCCTGTGCATAGCTCTGCGCAAGTCGTTGTAGCGGCTCGCGGATAGCAGTCAGCGTGGAACGGATCTGCCCCGGCGAAACCACATCCACGTCATCCAGCTCGCCCGCGGCAAAATCCATTCCAGCCTCAAGCAGCGCGATCAACGTTACCAGCCGCTCCTTAATAGGAGCTACGCGGCGCGAGAGCGCCCCTCCGAGCTGCTGCGCCGCCATCCGGGCCTGCTCCAGCGTCTGCGCCGCGATCAGGTCGTGGACGGCTTCCGCCTGGGTCAGGTCGAGCCGCCCATTGAGGAACGCGCGCTCGGTAAACTCACCGGGCCTCGCCAGTCGCGCTCCGGAGCTCAGCGCTCCGCGAAGCAGCGTATCGAGTACCACTGGTGACCCATGTGCCGCAATTTCAACGACATCCTCGCCTGTGTACGAGTGAGGTGCCGCAAAAGGAGTGACGACAGCCTCATCAATCGCAGTGCCAGTCGCATCGCCTCCGGGCGCGCCCGGATCCCGAACTTGAGCGAGCCCAGTCCGGCCAGCCTCCAGCTCACGCCTTAGCCGAACAAGGTGCCCGGCGATCTGCCACGCCTTCGGACCCGAGAGTCGGACGATGCCAATGCCCCCGCGCCCCGGAGGAGTAGCCACGGCGGCAATCGTATCCGGTGCCCAGTTCGCTGATCCGGCTGTTCGCATGTCCTTCCGGATATTAAACCCGGCTAAATCGGCGCGATAACCGCCCAAAGTCCTGCTTCGGAGTTGGAATATCCCGATTTTGGTATGTGCGATACCAAACAGAGGAGCATAATCCGTCCCTCGAAAGGTGTAAGTCCAATGCTATCAATAATCACGAGGATGGCATCAGACTTGCAACACCGACTGCCCGACGAACTCGAGAATGTGCTCCTTAAAGCGCATATCTGGGTTCATTGAGGGGTGTTCAGTGCGAACAGTTATCAGAAGCATTCTCCTGGTTCTAACGATGCTTTTGCCGGTCGCGGCAGTTGCACAAGACCAATCCGCGGTTACCGGAAGCCTAAATGGCACGGTGACAGATCCAACCGGCGCAGCAATTCCGGGCGCAGCCGTCGCAATTACCGGGCCGCAGGGGACCATGACAACCCAGACGGACAATCTCGGCCGCTTCACTGCGACCACCCTCCGTCCTGGCTATTACGACGTGAAGGTCACCAAGCCCGGTTTCGCCGCCGTCGAGGCGAAGCACAACGAGGTTACAGTCTCGGTGGCTTCGACCCTGACGCTCAAGATGAACATCGGCAGCGAGTCGACGACCGTTGAGGTCAGCGCCGCAGCGGTTCAGATCGACACCCAGAACACCGCGATCACCTCGAACCTGACCGATACCTTCTATAACAGCGTCCCGATGCAGCGCAATGTGAGCGCGATCTTCTACGCCGCTCCTGGCGTTGAGTACGGACAGGTTGCCGGCACGCCAAACCAGGCAGGCCCTGGCCAGGCGAACCCCTCCATCGGCGGCGCCTCCGCGCTCGAGAACCTGTATGTCGTTGACGGCGTGACCATCACCGACCAGGCCTTCGGCAGCATCGGCACCTTCAACCGCTATCACGGCGCGCTCGGCACAGGCATTAACCTCGCCTTCGTCAAGGAAGTCGACGTCAAGACCACCGCCTTCGAGCCTCAGTACGGTAAGGCCACCGGCGGCATCGTCCAGATCGTCACGGCCTCGGGCGGCGACTCCTATCACGGCGGGATCGCGGCCTACTTCGCGCCCAACGCGTTCTACGCTTCGCGTTACCAGTTCTGGCAGTTTGGCTATAAGCAGCTGACCCCCAGCCAGACGCTCTCGTCCCCTGCCTATGACCTCGCCGCGACCCTGGGCGGTTACATCCCCGGCTTAAAGGACAAGCTCTTCTTCTTCGGCGCGTTCGATCCTTCGCTCTCGCAGAACTACAACGCCGCGGGTCCCGGCGCTCCGGCCGCATCGCTCGCCCTTGGCGTCGTCGACTACAACACGACAGCAGCCAGCTGGGCCGGCAAGCTGACCTACAAGCTGGGCAGCCGCACCACGATCGAAGGTTCGAGCTTCGGCGATCCCTCCCGCCACAACGCAGTTCCTAACTCCCTTTCCGCAGTCAGCCCCGTCCAGGCGACCAGCTCCTATAACTTCGGCTCGCGCGATTCAGTGCTTCGTCTCGATTCCGCGCTGACCAACAGCTGGACGGTTGACCTTTCCTACGCATACAACCACAACCACTTCAGCGAAACACCCAAGCTGAACACCTACGGCGTTACGAACTACATCCCGACTTATAGCGGCGGGTCCACTCAGACCAGCGGCTTCGGCGCCTATGAGCCGTCGATCAATAACACCTACAGCATCGCGGCGAACACTTCGAAGATCGTGCACCTCCTCGGTCAGCACACTCTCACGATTGGCTACGCCTACGATCACACGGACTTCCTCGACGAGCCGTCGCGCTCCGGGCCGCTCTTCGCGATTCCGACACAGAATGCAGCAGGCACGACGCTGACCACGATCTTCCCGAGCATCCCACCAAAGGCACCGGGCTCGCTCACCAATGCGCAGTTCACGATTGCGGCTGCGAATACTACCAAGGACGCTAACGGAAATCTTGTCAATCCGGCTGATCCTACCTGCAGCCAATGCCCCCTCATCAACGGTGTGCGCTCTTACGCGTCGATCAGCCGCGGCACGTACGTCGGCCTGTTCGTCAACGCGATTGGCCGGTATCACTCGGCGTTCGGTGAGGATAATTACGAGCTCAACCGCTTCGTCACCTTTGACCTCGGCCTTCGCTGGGAGAATCAGCGCGTGGGTGGCTCGCTGCTGAACTATTCGTTCGGCCCGAGCTGGTCGCCTCGCCTCGGTATCAACATCGACCCGACCGGGCAGCAGAAGACCAAGCTCTTCTTCAACTACGGCCGCAACTTCTGGGCGATGCCGCTCGACGCCGCTATCCGCCAGCTCGGCAACGAGCAGGATGACACCGGCTATGCCTTCGTTCCGGTCGTGAATTCGGATGGAACGATCAGCGTTCTCACGGACTCCGCACACACACTCAATGGTCTGCCTGCCTACACCGACTCGAACGGCGTCCACAACTTCGGCAAACCGAGCTTCGCTTCGTCAACGGGCGAGGGCATCATCCCCGGCACCAAGCAGGAGTATGAGGACGAGTACGTTGCCGGCTTCGAGACGAACATCAGCAGCTCCGTCGTACTGAAGGCCCGCTACACCGATCGCCGCCTCGGCCGCATCATCGAGGACATCGGCTCGCAGTCTCCTGAAGGCGCAACCATCGTGCCGAACTACAACGGTGGCATCACCAACCCAGGCCCGAGCACGGATATCGCCGTGAACGAGCAGGAGGTCACCTACACGCCGGCGCAATTCAACGCTGCCAATGGCGCGGCGCTTGCCTCCACCGGGGGCCTTACAGCCTCGAACTACAAGGCTCCGGTTGCGGGCTGCACCTATGCCAATGACACCTATCCTTCGGGCATCGGTGGCTTCTTCGTCGACGGTCGGAACAATCCGGTTGGAGGCGCCTGCTTCCTCAACCTCGCGACAGCTGACGCCGGTCCCGGCGATGGCATTCCCGATGGCTTCGTGAAGCCGGTTCGTCGTTACAACGCCCTCGAGCTGGAACTCATCAAGCGCTTCAACAACCACTGGCTGGCCGATGTAAACTTCCGCTGGGGCAACCTCTACGGCAACTATGAGGGCGCGTACCGCAACGACAACGGACAGTCGGACCCCGGTATCAGCTCGCTGTTTGACTTCACTCCCGGCAAGCTCGGCCTGCTCGGCGCCCAGTTCCAGAACGGCGACCTGAGCACGGACCGCCGCGCTGTGGGCAGCCTCTTCCTCAGCTACAGCGTCGGTTCCGATACGCCGCTCGTTCACATGCTCAAAGGCCTGCAGGCTGGTGCTGGTCTCCGTGGCCAGTCGGGTGTTCCGCTGAGCTACCTCGGCGACCACCCGATCTACGAGAATGCCGGTGAGGTTCCTATCGGTGGCCGTGGCGCTGCGGGTCGTACCCCCTCTGCCGCGCAGCTCGATATGCACCTCTCCTACCCGGTGCCGCTGGGCAGCCACTGGGGTGAGAAGTACAACCTGAAGTTGGCGATGGACATGTTCAACGTGACCAACAGCCAGTTCGAGACCGGCCGCGACCAGTACACCCAGCTGAGCAATCCGGGTGTCATCGGCTCTGCTCCGCCGCTCAACCTCGATTACAACCGTCCGACCTCCTTCCAGGGCCCGTTCTATGCCCGCGGAACCGTGGCGTTCGAGTTCTAACCAATAACCGAATCTTCTACACTGAGAGGAGGAAGGCCACGGCCTTCCTCCTCTTGCTTTTGTAAGGAGCACCATTCTTGCGCTTCCGCATCTCCCTCCTCTTCGTCCTGCTCTTCGCCGTCACTCTCACTGGTTTGGCCTCGGCTCAGCGGGGGGCGGAAAAGAAGCTGCCAGAACGCTACAAACACTGGCTCAACGAAGAGGTCCCCTACATCATCGAGAGCGATGAGCGGGCGCAGTTCCTCACCCTCCAGACAGACGCCGAGCGGGATTCGTTCATTCGCTCGTTCTGGGACGCGCGCAATCCAACCCCCGGCTCCGAGATCAACACCTTCAAGGAAGAGCACTATCGCCGCCTCGCCTACGCCAATGAGCACTATGGCAACTCCGAGGTGCAGAACGGATGGCGCACCGACCAAGGCCACATCTACATCGTGCTCGGCGCGCCCCAGCAGATCACAACCTATCCGAACGCGCGCAATGTGCGTCCGCTGATCGTGTGGTTCTATCAGTCGCCGACACCCGCGCTTCCGCCGTACTTTTACATCGTCTTTTACCGCCGCAGCGCCGGTGAACCCTACACTCTGTACTCGCCCTACCTCGACGGCCCAGCGCGCCTGACCACCGGCCTGGAGGACCTCAACAACCAGGACCGCGCTCTGAAGTCCATCCAGAAATCCCTCGGCGACGAGGTAGCACGCCTCGCCGTTTCACTGATCCCAACCGAGCCCGTCGACCTCAGCAACTACTCGCCCAGCATGCAGTCTGACCAACTGCTCTCCACGATTCGCGGCCTCCCTGACAACGAGCTCGAGAAGCAGCAGCTCGCGCTCCGCCGCCATCAGGAGAAGGTGACGGCGAGCATCGTCACAACCGCCAACACGCCCCACGTCGGTTACACGGTCTCGCGCGATGGACGCGGCCTGAGCAGCGTCAACTATCTGGTCCAGTTCCCCGAGCCCGACGCCACCATCATCGGCCAGCGCAAGGACAAGACGCTCGGCTACGACCTCACGCTGCAGAACCACATCACCACCGAGTCCGGCACGCCGGTTTATGACGACTTCGTTGTCCTCACTGGCAGGTTGCAGCCGGATCAGGCCGACGTCGGGCGCAAGAAGCCGTTCGCCGCCGAGGACCGCTTTCCTCTCGTTCCCGGCCGCTACATCGTTCAGTCGACCCTCACCAACAATCTCACTCTCGCGGCGCACCGCACGCTAGAGACCGTGGTCGTCCCGCAGCCCTCGACCACCGCGCTCGGAATCTCCGAGCCATTCGTCTATAACGGCAATCCTGTTCGCGATGACGGCAGCACATTGCCGTTCTCGGTCGCCGATGTTCGCTTCAGTCCGCGCGCCGTCGGTACCCTCACGCTGCACGCCGGTGATCGCATTCCTGTCGTCTTCCAGCTCTGGGTCCCGAAGGACGCGACCGGCAAGCCAAAGACTGCGCCGATCCAGCTCCACTACCTTTACGGCTCCCCTGTCACCGGCGGCAAGCCCATCGACGAGTCTGACGAAACGGTCGACCCGTCCAACGCAGATCCTGCAGGCAACTTCGTCACCGGCCACGTCTTCCAGACGGCCGAGATGGCGCCCGGCACCTACCGCCTCGTCATTCGCGCCACGCAGGAAGGCAGCGCGCCCGTGTTCTCAACGATGAGCCTGCGCGTTGTTCCGCAGGACATTCCGGTCGGCGACTGGACAGCCTACGGTCCGCCGCGCCCGGATCAGGATGAACAGAAGCGCGCACTCGCCGCAAAAGCCCAGGCCAAGGTGGATCAGGCGAAGGCCGCATCCCCCGCAGCAAAGCCCTGAACTGCGGAGGCAGCAGCGAGTGAATCGCTAGCGCGTTCGCTTGCTGCTCTTCTTCGTCGCACTCTTCTTCGCAGCGCTTTTGACGGCAGCCTTCTTTGCAGGAGTCTTCTTCGCCGGTGGCCTCTTCGCCGCCGCGGTTTTCGGCAACGCTTTCTTCGCTGCCTTCTTGGCCGTCGCGGCCGACTTTTTCTGTCGCGCGCTTGCGATGTGCTGTTTGATCTCCGCGTTCAGGTCTTCCACACTCAGCGTCGTCGCCGATTTGCGCAGCCGCTCCAGGCCATAAAACGCGCGCTTTTCCGGCGAGAACACGTGCACGATGAAGTCCACATAGTCCAGCAGAATCCACTCCGCCTGCCGCCGGCCCTCGACCGAGTTGGCCAGCGTGTTGAAGTCGCGTTTCATGCGCAGCTCAATCTCATCCGCGATCGCCACGTTCTGCCGCTCGTTAGTTCCGTTGCACAGCAGGAAGTAATCAGTCAGGCCGCTCTCGGCCGGATCTAGTGCCAGAATTCGAATGTCTTCAGCCTTCTTGTCCTCGCAGGCCGCGGCTGCCGCTGCCAGCATCCGGTTGGTCTCGTTTGTCGCCATCAGTTTCCTCTCATTCCAGCGTAGCGAATTTCGAAGCCAGCGCAGCGAATTTCGATGCCGGGCGTAGCGATCCTGATGCTAGCCTGGCGAACTCGAGCGCCATTCGCCTCATGTTCCGTACAGGTGGTGCGTTTTGATGTACTCCAGAACCTTCGCGGGTACCAGATCCGTCGCTGTTTCGTCGTCGCCCTCACCCTCGTGCAGCCGGTCGCGAATCTCCGTCGCGCTCGCCGGATTGGCGAAGTCGCTGAGCGTCTCTACCTGAGCGCGCTGCGCCGGCGTGAGCCCCAGCGAATCCAGCGCCGCCATATCGAACCCAGGCCGGCTCACCACAATCCACCGCCACTCGCGCAGCAGCTCCTCCGGACTCTTCCATCGTCGTATGCCGAGGAACGCATCCGCGCCCACGACGACGAAGATCTCCGCTGCCGGCAGCTCCGCGCACAGCCGGTGAAGCGTATCGATCGTGTAGTTCGGAGAGCCGTCCGGTCGCGGCGCATCAATCGCCGATGCTTCGATGCCTTTACACCCATCGCAGAGCAGCTCAACCATGCGCAGGCGGTCAGCGAAAGACGCCTGCGCGCCGCCGGGCTTGAGCGGCTGAACTCCGGCCGGTGCCAGCAGAACGCGATCCAGCGCGAATCGATCCCGCACCGCGCGGGCAACTGCGAGATGGCCCAGATGCGGTGGATCGAAGGTTCCGCCGAAGAGGCCGACGCGCATGCCGTTATCGTACCGTGACGCTTCGATCTACTTCGCCCGCAGCCGACGTCTGCCCTTCGCTGCCGCTCTCCCCAAACCAGGGGCAGCTCGCTTCTGCGCCTTGGGCTTCGCTGCGCTGGTCTGCCGGTGTGGATGCCCGTTGCGGAAGTCTTCCACGTCAGCCAGAAAGTCGTCGAGATGTTCGTCGCGAAGATGTTCCAGAATGCGTGCGAGTGGATGTTCCGGGCCGAGCTCCTCATGGCAGACTGTCGCCAGATCGAGCAGGTCATGCCAGCTTCCACCCGCGTCCTGCAACTGCTCCAGGCGCTTGGCCATCGCGGCGGCCTGCGGGCCGGGCAGGCTCTCGCATTGGTAGCGCGCGCGCTTGGCCGCCTTGCGCAGGTCGTGTAAATGCTCTTCGCCCCGCTCTCGCGACTGCAGCATGTGTTCCATCTGGCTCTCGATGGAGCCCAGCAGGTGACTGACCGGAACCTGATGCTCGGCGGCAGGCTTGAGCGACGCGAGTACCGCTTCGGTCTCGCGCGCCAGCTTGGGCAGCTGCCGCTCGATTGCAGCGAGCAGCTTGCGCTCTCTGCGCTGCCTGTTCTTCGTGATTCTCTTGCGCAGCTTGTCCTGCGCCTTGTCGACGACGCCCGTTGGCGCCTCGGGTGCGGAGCGCATGGCCTTGTCCTGATCCTTCAAGAGCTTCTCCTGGACGTCGCAGTCCCGGACCTTGCCGGCCACGCGGCGCAGCTTGTCGAGCCGGCGCTGAAGTTTTTCGGCTTCAGGCTTCCAGGGGGGAAGACCGTGCACCGTGGACAGCAGCGCGAGCTGGGCCTCGACGCGCCGGGTGGAAGACCGCAGTTCGTGGACGGCCTTGATGGTCGGGTTCGCCAGCCCCACGGACAGCGCAGCCTCGAGACGCTTGGCGTTTTCGCGCAGTTGTTCCACCGGAGCTGCGGATGGTGAGCTCTGCATGGTACTTATGATGCGCCGAGGAGTTTGAGTTGGGAATGGGAGGGTACCCCCCCTCCCCCTTATTTTGCGCAAAATACTCATAAACCTGGGCTTAGGTCCGGACCTTACTCTGCGGGCCCGGGCACAAGGAAGGCGGGTCCTGAATTTGGGCGCCCGTCCCGGAGGCCGATTTTGTCAAGCGGGTGTGCGTGAGAAGGATTCAGGTTCTAAGGCGTGGCGGTTCCCTTGAGCGTGACCATGGAGCTGGCTCCGGTTACAGAGTCCGTGATGAGGAGATTCTCCTGGATGGCGCCGGTGGTGTGGGGCGAAAAGGCGACCGAGAGCGTGCAGACCTGTGGGCCGGCTGGGCAGGTGCCGACGGGCAGGGTGAAATTGCTGTTGGCGGGAAGGGAAAGGGTGATTGGATCGCCGATGGGGTAGCCGTTCGGATCGGACACGGTGAAGGACACGGGGGCGCTGGTGGTGTTTACGGCCTGGGAGGGGAATGTGTAGACAGAGGGCAGCGAGGCGGTGGGTATCCAGTTCGAGGTTCGGCTGCTGACACCGAGTGTGGCGGAGGCCGAAGAGGCGGCGTCGGCCAGGACGAGGGTGGCGCCGTAGCTGCCCAGCAACAAGGACGAGGGGGTCACGGTGACGGTGCAGGTAGCCTGCGGGGCCACGGAGCGGCATTGGCTTACGTCAGCGACGAAGCGGGAGGGCTCGCCCCCGGTGAAGACCGCCGTAAGGGTGAGAGTGGTCGTTCCGGTGTTGGTGACCACGACGGTGTCGTTACTGATGACCTTGGGATCAGTGTTGACGGGAAGGAAGCTGGTGATGGAAAGGCCGCTGGACGCCGCGGGGCTGGTAGCAAAGGACGGGCCGGAGCCGACCGCGGTTCCGGTGAGGAGGATGTACTGACCGGTGGAGGAGCCGCCGGAGTCGAGCGAGAGCTTGGCGGTGCGGGTGCCGGCGGCGGTGGGGTCGAAGGTGACGGTGATGTTGCAGACGGAGGTGCCCCCGGGGCAGGACGTGGATGGATTAGGGCTGACGGAGGTGGTGACGGCGGAGACGGAGAAGTCGCCGGGGTTGGCGCCGCCGATGGTGAGAGACGCGGCGGGCGAGCCGCTGACTACGGTAGCGGGATTGCCGCCGACGATCTGGGTGCTGACATTCGCGAGCTCGATGGCGGCGGTCTGGCTGTAGCCGACCTGGTTCGGCGGGAAGGAGACGGTGCCGTTCACCACGTTGTTCTGGAGGAGGATCGAGCCGGTGTTCGTGACTATCCTGGCTGTCTGGAATCCGCCATCGGCGTAGGTGTCGTCGTGAACATAGGCTTGGCCGGTGACTCCGGAGGGCAGATTCTGGTAACTGGACCAGGCTGCGGTGAGCTGGTTCTGAAGGCCGAAGGTGCAGGAGGATCCGGCGGGAATGGGAGCAGTGCAGTTGTCGCTGGAAAGCGTGTAGCTGTACCCATTCTGCTGGGTGCCGGTGTTGTTAGCGCCGAGATAGCCGACGTTCAACACCGTGCTGCCAGTGTTGGCCAGGATGAAGTCCGCGTTGGCTCCCCAGATGTTGAAGGTGGTGGAGCTGGGGGAGAGGGTTGCGGTGCTGTTGCCGGGCGCCAGGCCGGTGATGGAGAGCGGGACGGTCAGAGCCGTGAGGGATACAGAGGAGTTGATGTTGAGTGTGCCGGAGTCGGGCCCGACCTCTGTGGGTGTCGCCGTGACGGTAAAGGAGCAGCTTCCGCCGGGGTCGAGCGCGCCGCCGCAATCTTGCGAAGGGTTGAAGGTGGCACCGGAGGCGCCGGTAACAGAGACGGAGCTCACGGTGATCCTTTGGGAGCTGTTGTTGGTGAGGGTGAAGCTTTCGGCCGGGGACGTGAAGGAGGAGCCGACGACGGTGGCGGGGAAGGTCGCAGAGGTTGGCGTGACCTGGAGAACGGTGCCGCCGGCGGGAGGCGTGAGGGCCATCTGGAAGGTGGACGGCGCCGAGGTGAGCGTGGGCTGGAAGGGCGGGGTGGGTGGAACGAGGGAGTAGAGCGAACTTACATTCTGCGTGGGATTGTCGATGATGTTGATGAGCGCGGAGATGGTATTGGTGGGCGCGGGGTTGGGGCTGACGGTGGCGAGGGAGAAGAGCTGACCGCAGAGCGAGCCATCGCCGGCAGTGCCGCCGGTGGAGTTGATGCAGGCGGAGAGGATGTCGGCGAGGGTGTTGAGCTCTGCGGTCGGGACGATGTAGCCGGAGGGGGCGCTGGCGCCGGGTGATGTACCGGTGGCGATGTCAACGAACTGGTTGGCGAGGATGAAGTCGTAGAACAGCTGGTTATCGGGGCCAGAGGCGCCGACGTTCGTTGCGGATTGCATGTACGGCGCGAGCGTGGCGACCGCGGCGACGGTGGTGAGCTCGTTGATGTTGATGAAGGTGGAGGATGCGAGGCTGGAGCAGGAGCCGATAGCAGCCATCAGGGCGATGTCGGGGTTCGCGGTGGAGACGCCGGGGTTGCCGCCCGTCGCGACGATGTACACCTGCGTGGCGCCCGTGCACGAGTAAAGACCCGTGATCGTGAAGCTGCCGCTCGCGTCCGACGTGACGGTCGAGGTGAGCAACGGCGTCGCCGCGGAACCGTTGCCGGTGGTGCCGACCGCATAGAGCTGGATGCTCGCGCCCGCGACAGGCTGCTGGCCGCCGTGCACGATGCCGCTCCGCTGTCCGCCGACAGGGGTAGGGTGCGATAAATTCGGGGTCGCGCCGCAGCCGGTGACGAGGATTGCGACCAGAGCGCAAAGGAGAAGCGGGAGGGCTCGGCGGAGGATCATTTTGGCACCCGGGGCGTGGGTTCGTGCTGATTGCGCACAAGGGTACCGCCGGAATGTCGCGATGCCAGAGAAATTTTTATAGGCGATGTTCAGTCGCCGGGCGAAGGAATCTTTTCTGCGCGTTAGCTGCGCCAGTGCAATTCGATCGGTCCATCGAGCGGATGCGCGCCCGCGCCGGTCAGCCGTCGTTGCTTCAGCGCGAAGTACCACTTGGCCGGCTTGTCCGCGTCGTCGATCAGCATCAGCCCTGGGTTCGACCGCAAGCCGCGCGCCTGCTCCACCATCGTCTGTTGGTCTTGCTCCACAAAACGCGCGCCGAAGAAGCGCACCAGCGAGGTAACGAAGGGAATATAGTAGCCGATGTTCCAGGCGGCGACGACGTCGATCCGGCAGGTGGACGGCGTGATCGGCGTGACCGTCGTCAGCGACGAAAACCAGCGCGGAGCCTTGGATTTGTCGCGCGGATTCTCGGCGACGATGGTCTCGGTGCGGCGGTTGGGCAGCGTGAAGTCGATCGTCGTTACCGGCCGCCCGAGTAGTTTGTATGGCGCGGAGTTCGAGCTCGGCGCGTGCGGCGACATCCGGAAGCCGTCGTGATCGCCATCCGTAATGATCGGCTCAAAGCGCTTGGTCTTCTCGTGGATGCTCGCCGCCGAGCGCCACCACCACGCGCGATGCACAAACGGCCCGTGCGCAGGATCCATCAGGCCAATGATCCCGTGGTCTACGTTGCAGGGAAGATCCGCCGACAGGTGTGACGTGCGGAAGCGCTTCGTGAACTTCGGCAGATCCGGGATCGGCGGCAGCGATGCATCGGCCGCGGTTATGCGTCCAGCGCCGGGTGCAGGAATATAGACCCAGGCGTAGCCGTCGCGCTCGACCACCGGAAACGCGTTGGCGAAAATCTTTGTTGGCTCGAGCCCGTCGTGCGATGTCAGCGAGGGGATCTCTTCGCACTGGCCCGTGCAGGGCTCGAACCGCCAGCCGTGGTATTTGCACTGGACGGTCTCGCCATCGAACCATCCCGCAGACAGCGGAATGCCGCGGTGCGGGCACAAATCGCGCAGCGCAAACAGCGCGCCGTCGCGCTTGCGCCCGACCAGCAGCGGAATGTTCAGCAGCGTGGTCGTGCGTGGCTCGCGCAGCGTGTCCGTGCGCAGCGCGGGATACCAGTCGTCGTAGATGAACTCCGCTGGCGGACCGGGCTTCGCGGCAGCATCAAGCTGCACAAGCTCAGGCGCGCGGCCGGCGGCAATGGGACGCATCGAGGGCACGGGTTGAGTGTACGGGATGAGAGAACAGAGGGTAGAGAGTAGAGAGTAGAGAGTCGATTCTTGCCTTCTGCCCCTACCCCTTACCCTCTACACTCTGTTTTCTCTACCCTCTACCCTCTACCCTCTACCCTCTAGACTTGAACTGTGGCTGATGCAGTTGAAGCAAAGACAAACGAGCAGGCACTGACCGCACCGAAGCGCGCGCGCGGGACGCTGCTGTGGATCGTGCTGCTATGGGCGGCGTTTTATGCGAGCTTCGCGCTGCTGCGGCCGCCGCTGCTGGACGACGCCGACTCCGTGCACTCCGAAGTGGCGCGAGAGATGCTGCTGCGCCACGATTACGTGACGCTCTATGCGAATGGCATTCGCTATCTCGAGAAGGCGCCGCTGCTCTACTGGTCGATGGCGGCCTGTCTGAAAATATTCGGCGCGCTCGGCCTGACCGGCGCAGTTGCTTCGACGATTGCCGTCAGGCTTCCGCTGGCCTTTGCCGTGCTCGCGCTCGCGCTGCTCTGCGAGAGCTTCGCCCGATGGATGTTTCGCTCTGCAAACGCGGGGCTTTACGCCGCGCTGATTCTGCTCTCGAGCTTCGGAATCTTCATCTTCACGCGCATCACGATTCCGGATGCGATGGTGTGTCTCTGGATCACACTCGCACTGTGGTGCTTCTGGTGCACAGAACAGTTGGACGCGTGGCCCGCGCATTCGGCCGGTGAGCGTGCGCTGCGTTGGTATTGCTGGGGCTTCGCCGCAAGCTGCGCTCTGAATGTGCTGACCAAGGGCCTGATCGGCGTAGTGTTTCCGGTCGCCACTGTCGTCATCTATTTGCTGTTGACGCGCGGATGGAAGCGAGCCTGCACGCGGTCCAGAGAGCTGCATCCGTGGAGTTCGCTCCTCGTATTCCTCGTGATCGCTGCGCCGTGGCATGTGCTCGCGGGCCTGGCGAATCCGACCCAGGGTCATCCAACGCCATTCCATTTCGCACACGGGCATTGGCAGGTGCCGCTGCCCACCGACGGCAACGTGCGCGGCTGGTTCTGGTTCTACTTCATGAACGAGCACGTGCTGCGGTATCTGAATCTGCGCGTGCCGCACGACTACGACACCGTCCCGTTGCTGCTCTTCTGGGGCCTGTGCCTGGTGTGGATGATGCCGTGGTCCGCGTTCGGATTTAAAGCCGCCGGCTGGGCGCTGCCCGTGCGTTCCGAGAAATGGCGCGGCCAGTTCCGCCGGCACGATCTTCCGCTGAAGATGCGCGCGCGCCTGTTACTCGTCGTGTGGGCCGCATTTGTTCTCCTGTTCTTTTTGTTGTCCACCCGGCAGGAGTACTACGTCCTGCCCGCGTTCCCCGCCATGGCCGTGCTCGGCGCAGGCTGGCTCGCGTGGGTGGATCACTTCAAGCCGCGCCGCTCAAAGAAGGACCCCTCCAAGACCGTGATTCTCACGATGGGCCTGCGCCCTGATGAGGGACTCGGAATGATCAAGGCAGGGCAGGCGGCGATTCACGCGACAGAGGTTCTTCTGATCCTCGGTTTGCTGTTTGCGGTTGCCGCGGCCGGTGTGTTGCTGCATGCGCATACGCCGAGAGGAAATGTCGATCTCGCATCGCTGCTCAGTGAGCACCCCGGCGACTACGCGATGAGCATGGGCCACTTCCTCGACCTGAATGCGGACGCTCTGGGCTTGTTTCGCCTGCCGCTCATCATCGCTGCACTCAGTCTGGTCGGCGGTCCTCTGGCATCGTTGCTGCTGCGCAAGCGTGCACGCCCAGTCCACGCAAACTGCGCGATGGCCGCGGGTGCCTTCGGGTTTTTGCTGGCCGCGCACATGGGTCTCGTGATCTTCGCGCCGGTGATCAGTTCCGCGCAGCTCGCGGAGAAAATCGCTCCGCAGGTGCGCCCGCAGGATATGGTCGCCATTCACGGCGAATATGAATCGGGCTCGACGCTGGGCTTCTATCTGCACCGCGCCGACATCCACATCCTCGAAGGCCGCAGCTCGAACCTCTGGTACGGAAGCTTCTTCCCGGACGCGCCAAAGATCTTTGAGACGCCCGAGACCTTTGCGGAAAAATGGTCCGGCTCGCAGCGAATCTTCCTCTGGCAGTCGCTGACCGATCCGCCGAACCAGCTTCCGCAGGTGAACGGGCCGGTATACGTGATTGCGAAGGGCGGCGGAAAAGAGATCGTCAGCAACCAGCCGAATCGCTAGACTAGTGACAACTTAACGAATGAGGTGAGTCGATGCGCAGACGTGTTCTGTGGTGCGGGCTTCTGCTGTTTGCAGCGAGCGCGGGTGCGCAGAACGGGGCGCAGCCGAGTTTCCAGCCGACCGCCGGCCGTACGCTGATTCGTGCCGGGCACGTCATCGATGTGCACACCGGCAACGAACTGCCCGACGAGACCGTCATCGTGCAGGGCGACAAGATCGTTGGCCTCGCGAAAAACTCCGACACACCCGCGAAGCCCGGTGATCGCGTCGTCGACCTCGCGCAGTACACCGTGCTGCCAGGGATGATCGACGTGCATACGCACCTGACGATGGCCACCGACTTCGACCCTTATTTCGAGCTGTCGATGACGCCCGGCAAGGAAGCGATCATCGGCGTGGAGAACGCGAAGACCACGCTCGAAGCAGGCTTCACCACCGTACGCAATGTCGGCGCAAGCGGGTGGACCGACGTCGCGCTGCGCGATGAGATCAACGCGGGGCACATTCCCGGACCGCACATGCAGGTGAGCGGTCCGCCGCTAGGCATCACCGGGGGGCACATGGATGAGAACCTGCTCCCCGAGCAGTATCACTGGCAGGCCGAGGGCGTCGCCGACGGGATCCCCGCCGTGCAGCACATGGTCCGCAACAATATTAAGTACGGTGCCGACCTCATCAAGATCGGCGCCAGCGGCGGCGTACTCTCCAAGGGCGATGATCCGCAGGCCTCGCAGTACACGCTCGAAGAGATGCAGGCCATCGTCGCCGACGCGCACCGTCTTGGCCGCAAGGTCGCCGCCCATGCGCATGGATCGCAGGCGATCCTGTGGGCCAGCGAAGCCGGCGTTGACTCCATCGAGCACGGCAGCTACATCAACGACGAAGATATTGCGATGATGAAGAAGCATGGAACGTACCTCGTGCCGACCGCGTATCTCGTCGACTGGATGCGCGAGAACATGAAGCTGCCCGCGTTCTATCAGCAGAAGATGGAGGACGTCGGCGCGGCGATGAAGGCCAATCACAAGCATGCGATCCAGATGGGTGTGAAGGTTGCGATGGGCACAGACGCCGCGGTCTATCCGCATGGTCTCAACGCGCACGAGCTTGACGTCTACGTGAACCAGTACGGCATGACGCCGCTCGAAGCTCTGAAGACCACGACGCTGAATGCCGCCGACCTGATGGGCTGGACCGACAAAGTCGGCTCGCTCGAGCCCGGCAAGTGGGCCGACGTGATTGCCGTCAGCGGCGATCCGCTCAAGGACATCCGCACGCTCCAGCATGTGAGCTTCGTGATGAAATCCGGCGTCGTCTACAAAAACGAAGCCGCGCCCGCCAGCGTCGACAAGCTCAGCGCAGTCGCACAGCGCGCCGCGCCGGCAAACGACAATGACATGAAAGTAGATAGTTTCTGATGGCTGCAACAAAGTTCGAATACAAGTTCCGCTTCCTTCTCCACGCCGTTATCATCTGCCTCGGCTTCTGGGCGCCCTGGTGCGAGCCACTCGGCTGGACGCGCATCCGCACGTGGCTTGTGCTGTCGTCCTTGCTGTCGCGCACCGGCCTGCTGTCCTTCGTCGCCGCCACCAATCTCATCCTCATCATCGCGATCGTGCTCGTCACGCTCGGCGCCTGGCTGCGCATCTGGGGCGCGTCCTACGTCGGCGCCAGCATCGTGCAGTCGCGCGCGATGCACGGCGACGCCATGCTCGCCGACGGCCCGTATCGCCGCACCCGCAACCCGCTCTATCTAGGCACAATCCTCCACATCATCGGCCTCGCCATCCTTATGCCGCCCAGCGGGGCCATCTTCTGCGTCGCGCTCATCTGGCTGCTTCAAGTGCGCCTCGCGCTCGCCGAAGAACCTTTCCTCACCCAGCAATTCGGCGAGTCATACGTGCAATACCGCAAGGCCGTGCCGCGCTTTCTACCTTCGCCCACCCCGCAGGTCGCAGCCGCTGGCAAAAGCCCGCACTGGCTGCAGGGATTCTTCGGCGAAATCTACATGGTCGGCGTCGTCATCACCTTCGCCGCCTTCGGCTGGAACTTCAACTCCATGCTGATGATTCGCGGCGTGCTGATCTCGCTCGGCGCGTGGCTCATCGTGAAAGCATTGCTACCCAGGCCGAAAGAACCTGCGCCGCAGCAGACGACCTAACCTCACCACTCCACACGAAAAAAGGCCCCGCCGCACCATGCGCGCAGGGCCTTTCTGTTTCACCAACACAAATTCACTTCACGCGATCCGTTCACTTCACGCGATCGTAGACATACACCTGGTGATACTCCTTGCCATCCTTTCTCTTGATCGTCGCTGTGATCGTCACCTTCTTCTTATCCGGCGTCATCACCAGGGTCGAGTCCGACGTCGATCCATCCGGCATCTCCCAGTGCGACGAATCATCCGCCGTCTTGAAGCCCGCCTTCGCGCCCGCCATTCCCACAATCGGCTTCATCGTCCCATCCTGCGGCCCGCTCCACGACGTCTTCATCGTCTTCCCATCACCATCCACCGTCACGTCCGTCCACTTCAGCCACTTGTCCGTGTCGGTCAGTATGACCATTCTGTCCGACTTCATCGCGGGGCCGCCGCCCCACTCGCTCTCGCCAACGTTGAGCTCCCACGTGCTCGGCGTAGGAGCATGAGTGTGCGCCGCCATCGCGCACGGAACCACAACCGCCATCACCAGCGCGGGCACAACACACAGGATTCTCTTCATAGAGCTCTCCTCAATCAAATGGTTTTGGGGCCTGAGGCAGAACAGCCTAGCCACACCATCCCCACTTGTCAACGCCTCGTTCTGCGAGCCACGCCGCCCTCGCCGCCCTCGCCTTTTCCCCTCGCCTTTGCCCTCGCCTTTGCCTTTGCCTCTGCCTTTGCCTCTGCCTTTGCCTTTGCCTTTGCCTTTGCCTTTGCCTTTGCCTTATTCACTATTCACTACTCACTATTCAACCCCTCATCCCTAACTCCTCACCCCTAACTCCCTAACCTCCTTCACCAACTCCAGCGCATTCCCCGTCGCATGCCCCAGCGCCGTGTTGTCAAAGATCACCCACTGCTCCGCACAGCTCGCCTCCCGCACCTTCCGCGCAAACCCCCGCAGAAACGCAGCTTCATACGCCGAGTAGTACGTCCTTGGCTGCCCATGCAGCCGCCAGTAACACAACCCCGGCCATCCACCTGGCGTCGCCGCCGCCGCCGACCCCTTCGGCGGGTCCGCCGCCACACGCGTAATCTCGAACCCCCGCAGAACCCGCCCCACCGCAGCCGTGAACCAGCTCGCATGCCGCGGCTCCAGCGCAATGAACCCACTCTGCGCCTCCTGCGGATGCAGCTCGCGTATCGTCGTAAAAAAATCCTGCGCCAATCCCTCGTCAAACTCCAGCTTCGGAGGAAGTTGCACCAGCACCGGCCCAAGCTTCTCGCCCAGCCCGCGCACCTCCTCAAAAAACTGCTGCAGCAGCGCTCCACAATTCTCGAGCTTCGCCTCATGAGTGATCGCCTTCGGCAGCTTCACCGAGAAACGAAAATCCTCCGGCGTGCATCGCGCCCACCGCTCCCACGTCTTCTGCTGATGCGGCCGATGAAAGCTCGAGTTAACCTCAACGCAGTTCAGCCCTTGCGCGCAACGTTCGAGATGCGTGCCGCTCTCAGGAAAGTGCTGCGCATGTTGCTTCGGCAGCGTCCATCCCGCCGTACCAACACGAATCGTGCCCCCAGCCTTCTTCATCTCTGCTTGGACGCATCTTAACGGTTGTGCCTGACGAGGCCCCCGGAGGAACACATGAGCAAACAACTCGACGGCAAGAGGATCGCGATCCTGGCAACCGACGGATTCGAGCAGTCAGAGCTGATCGATCCCAAGAAAAATCTCGAAAAGGCCGGAGCGACCGTCACCGTGCTCTCGGTCGAGAAAACCCCCAAAGAAATCAAGGGCTGGGACATGACCGACTGGGGCAAAAAGGTGAAGGTCGACGGTCTAGTCGCCGAGGCCGATCCCGCGCAGTTTGACGCGCTCGTTCTGCCCGGCGGCCAGATCAACCCAGACAAGCTGCGCATGGATCAGGATGCAGTCTCGTTCGTGAAGCGATTCGCGCAAACCGGCAAAACAATCGCGGCCATCTGCCACGGCCCGTGGATGCTTGTCGAAGCAGACCTAGTCCGTGGAAAGACCATGACCTCATGGCCATCCGTCCACACCGACCTCAAAAACGCCGGCGCCAACTGGGTCGACCAGCAGGTCGTCCAGGACGGCCAGTTCATCACCAGCCGCAAGCCCGACGACATCCCCGCCTTCTCGCAGAAGATTATCGACGTGCTCAGCGGATCAGCGACGCAATCCCGCGCCGCATAACCAACCCGGCAATTACTCGTCAATTCAGTCGTTAGCCTTGTCTGAATCGAACCTTATACTCGGTTCCCATGCGACGAGTTATTGCCTGTTGCGTGGTGATGTTTTTCCTTGCTGTGCCTGACGCCGTGCCCCAGGGCACGAACGCTCAACTGGCGAGGAAGATTGTGGGCGCGTGGCAGCTGGTGTCGGTTGAGGGCCAGCCGCCGGGGCTGCCCGGCTTCTACGATCACCCGACGGGTCTGCTCATCTACGACCCGTCGGGAACCATGTCGGTGCAGATTGCGAACCGAGGTGGACGGAAGACATTTGCACGAGGGCTGGCGGCCGGCACCACCGCGGAAAAGGTAGCCGCTTTCGACGGCTACTTCAGCTACTACGGCACGTATACCGTGGACGACGCTGCCGGAACGGTGACGCACCACGTTGAAGACAGCTCTTACCCGGACCTGCGCGCCCGGCATCATGTGCGCTGGGTGGAGTTTCAAGGCGACGATCGCATGGTGCTGATTCCGTGCGAAGACGGCAACGGCGGCGCGGTGTTGCGCAAGGGTGCGACTTACAAGTTGTATTGGGAGCGCGTGAAGTAGGCCGCGCTTGCATGTATTTCCAAATCCTTCCCGCGTCCCCCCATAACGCCGTCATCCTGAGCGGAGCGGCGTCAGCCGCGCACCCGAAGGACCCCGAATTCTTTCGGACATCTGCAAGCGCTGATCCCTTCCCAGCCACAAACCTTATCCGGCGTTTGCCTTTGCTTTTCTTGTCGTCATCCCGGATCAGAGTCCAGGCGGGTTCGCTCGCTGGGGTGGAGAAAGGGATCTACTTCTGTTCTCGCCTTTGCTTTCCGCCATCCTCAGCGGAGTGAAGATCCGCCTTTGCTCTCGCCTTTGCTTGTGCCTCGTCGGGCAGGCTGGATAGCCGTGGGCTTTAGCCCCGGATCTCCGTGCCACCAGCAATCGTCTCGGTAAGGCCACAACTGGCAGCCCTGGCCTTCAGCCCAGCGTCTCCGTGCCATATTCCGCCGTGTCGTTAAGGGCACAACTGGCAGCCCTGTGCTTTAGCCGGCGTCTCCGTGCCATAGACCGCCGCTTCGTTAAGCGCGCAACTGGTAGCCCTGGGCTTCAGCCCAGGGTCTCCGTGCCCTATGCCACCGTGTCCTTAAGGGCACGACTTCAGTCGTGCCATAGACCGCCGCGCGCAGCGCTGCCGCTCTGCCGAAGGCCGGAGTGGAAGCGAAGCGAAACGACTGAATTGCCTTCCTCGAACTCAGCAAAATGCTCGCCCTATTCAGCCCTCGACGAGACCACCCGCCCCTGGTCCCTGTTTACCCCCTGACGCCGTCATCCTGAGCGAAGCGGCGTCAGCCGCGAAGTCGAAGGACCCCCGAAACCATCTGAACAGGCGCGACCGCGGAGTCCTGCTCCAGCAAGAAACGCTCTCGCCCCTGCTTTTTCTTGTCTGTCATTCCCACAGGGAATCTGCTTTTACCTTCGTCTTCGCCTCGTCGAGGCACGGCTCGATAGCCTTGGGCTTCAGCCAAGATTTCCGCGCCATAGACCGCCGCCTCGTTAAGGGCACGACTTCAGTCGTGCCATAGACCGCCGCGCGCAGCGCTTCCGCTCTGCCGAAGGCCGGAGTGGAGCGAAGCGAAACGACTGAATTGCCTTCCTCGAACCCAGCAACATGCTCGTCGCCCACACCGGATCCGCCCGGCTCTTGCTCTTGCTTTGCTTGTTTGTCATCCCCAAACCGGAGTCCGCGGCGAGCTCGCTGGGGCGGAGCCAAGGATCTGCTTTTTGCGTTTGCCTTAAGCCCCCTACGCTGAGCGCAGTGACATCTGCCAGGTGCGGCTGCCGACGATAGCAGGAGGACGTCACGAAGTGATAATGCCCGCACCCGCACCGCGAGCCCAACCGTCATCCGGCCAAGCCTGCCATCTTACAAACTCACATCTCGATACCCGAGATGTTGGGCACGCGCTGCGTGATAGGCTTCGTACCAACTCAACAGCTGAGGCAGAAGCCCGATGCCAAAGTACGATCTAGCCATCTCATTCGCCGGCGAGCAACGCACCCTTGCGGAAGAATTCGCGGACAGGCTTGACTCCTCTGGGTACTCCATCTTCTATGACGAGTATGAAGGGGCAGACATTTGGGGGACCGATCTGACGATCAAACTAGCCAACGTGTACAGCGAACAAGCGCGTTTCTGTCTGGTGATCGTTTCCGACGACTATATACGTAAGTCATGGACCAACTTGGAGCGGCAAAACGCCCTGTCGCGTTTTATGAGGGAAAAGCAGGGCTACCTACTTTGCCTTCGCACGGACGAGGCGAAGCTACCTGGATTGCCTGACGTTATCGCGTACGTTGATCTGAAAGGCCGCACGATCGACACCATTTACCGCATGATTCTGCAGAAACTCGGCCCGCCGCAAGCACGAGTCCCAAATGACCAGATTAGTGCGAGTGACAGACAGGTCGCCCGCGAAATCATTAGAGCTTGTAATCGACGAGCCCTCTTCGCGGCGAGTCGATCAGAGCTGGATTTGGACGCGATGTATTCCTCTCTCGGAGAGGCGATTGGAACAATCAACTCCCTTATGCCACAGTTGCGTGACCATGGCCTCCAAATCGATTCACTGCAGCTAGTAGCCGCAATCGACGAGATTCAGCGCTTCCAAATTCAGAACCGAGAGCGGACTGCGTGCTGCCTTCCTCCCGAAAAACAGAGAGAAATGGATAAGCGCAAACTACAAGCGATCGCGATCATCCGAAGAATTAGAAGAATCGCTTCCGTGGATATACAGCTACCGACTGAATTGCGACTCGATCACTTCTTCGGGCGGGAGAACGCAGACGAGCCGCCGCTCCCCTGACCGACCCAGCCGCAGGCCCGGTGGCAGCCGGGCGCCGGGTGCTCCACATCGCTCGTATCGAGATGTGGGTTCGCAGGATTTCACGTCGCCTCGCTCTCCAGCGTACCGACGACCAGTCCACTCGCCTTACGCCCGCTTTGCCCGGCTCGCGACAGCCACATAATGCTGATCGAGCGCCTGCCGAAGTAGCGACTTGATCACCGCCTGGCGGCTGATGTTCAGTTGTGTGGCCTCGGCGTCCAACTCATCCAGCATCTCCGCCGTGAAGTCTACGTTAACCCTCTGCACGGGTCGCATCATCTTCCCTTTGTTCGTGAAGAAGCGCGACACGCTGCGACCCCGTCGGCCATCTTGGCGATCGCATGGGCACTTACGGCCTTCTTCCGGCTAGCCGTTTTCTTCATAGGGCTGTTCTTCCTCCAGGGTTGACTTAGGTATAACAGTTATACCTACGTTGCCGGAATCGAGTCCCTTCGTACTTGCCTCTAACTGGCAACTGAAAACTGAGCGCTATCCAGCTTTTGCCTTTGCCTTTCTTTCTGGCATCCTGAGCGGAGCGAAGGACCTGCTGTTGCCTTTGCCTTATTCACTATTCACTACTCACTATTCACTCCCTCCAGCCGCCGTCCGCCAAGTGAGAAAATAAACTCATGCCCCGCGCCCGGATCGCGATTCCCATCCCGACCAGCAGTAATCCCGAGTACAACAATCGCTCCTGGCCCACCTACGCCGCCGCCATCGAAGCCGCCGGGGGCGAGCCCGTCCGCATCGACCCCTCCACCACCCCACGCGACCTCCGCGAAACCGCGCGCTCCTGCTCCGGCATCCTGCTCCCCGGCAGCCCCGCCGACGTTCTGCCCTCCCGCTACGGCGCGGAGCCTGACGCAGCCACGAACAAAGCAGATGAATATCGTGAGACGACCGACTGGACTCTTCTCGAAGAGGCCGAGCGCCATCGCCTCCCTGTCCTCGGAATCTGCTACGGCCTCCAATCCCTGAACGTCTTCCGCGGCGGCTCGCTCGTCCAGGACCTGCTTCCGCTGCCCGTCAACCACTCCGCCGGCAGCAAGGTCGCCGTCGCCCATACCGCTGACATCTCCCGCGAAAGCCTCCTCGGCTCGCTGCTCTCAGAAGACGAAACTTCCCCACACGACGGATTCCTGCGTCTTCCCGTCAATTCCAGCCACCACCAGGCCATCGCCGAGCCCGCGCCCGGAATGCGCATCGTCGCCCGCTGCCCCGAAGACGGCGTCATCGAAGCCATCGAAGCCCCTTACGATCCGAACGATCCCTGGTTCTTCCTGGCGGTCCAGTGGCATCCGGAGCGCAGCACCGAAATCAGCCAGGCCTCACGTTCGATATTCGCCCGGCTTGTCCGCGAGGCCGAACAAAAGGCCGGCTTCCAGAGCAAGTAATGGCTGCTCTCTCGGTCGACCAGATCCGCGCCCTTCTCACCCCGTTCACATCGCTCGAACTCTCCGACCCGCTCATCCAGCAGGTCTCCGATTACCTGGATCTCCTGATCCGCTGGAACTCCCGCGTCAGCCTCACCGCCATCCGCGACCCGGAAGAGATTATCCAGCGCCACTTCGGCGAAAGCTTCTTCACCGCCCAGCACCTTGCAACTCGCTTAGCCCCTGACGCCGAGCTTCTCGACTACGGTAGCGGCCCCGGCTTCCCAGGCCTCCCCATCCAAATGCTTCTCCCGAAGATTCGCGTAACCCTCGCCGAATCCCAAGCCAAGAAGGTCGCCTTCCTCCGTGAGGTCATCCGGACCCTCAACCTGACGGCCGAAGTCTGGCCGCGCCGGGTTGAAGAGTTGCCCGATTCTCGCCGCTTCGACGCTGTAACCATGCGTGCCGTCGAGAAGATGCCCACCGCGATGGACCACGCCGCAGAGCGGGTCCGTGATGGTGGCTGGATCGCCGCGCTGGTCGGGCGCGAGATCGATGCAACAGATGCCGAGGAATTGAGAATCCCATCCTCTGAACACAGACGTCTGGTGATCCGGCAAATTGTTCCACGTGGAACAATCGGCTGATCTGGCAAATTGTTCCACGTGGAACAATTCATCAGCCAGCGTCTGTGATATCACTGAAAATCCGATGGTCCGGCCATAGAGCCGGATCACGCAATACGGGAGCAGGACGTGCGCTCCGTTGGGTCTTTTGTTGTTTTTCTTCTCCTGAATATCCACTCTGCCTCGCCGACACCACGAGCCGCGAGCGCGGAGCACTTTGCTTTAGCGGCAAAGCTTCCGGACATTCCGACGCTGATACTTCGCGCAATGCATACTCCGTGGCTTGGGCCGGGACTTGTGTTGGCACTGCTGCTTTTAGTCACGTTGCGCGGGGCACGGCATATGGCTTACAAGCCGCTGCAGCGAAAGGTGCACAAGCCGAAATTGGAGCGATATCGGGGGGTTATTCCGCGAAAACACCAAGATTTGGAGATTTGAAGAGGTATTTGCGTCCGGAAACGCACAATTTGGTCCAATTGTTCCACGTGGAACAATTTGGGAGCCATCTGTTAGCCTGAGGCTCACAAGATGCCGGACGACGCGAAGACCCCCGAGAAAACTGAAACCAGCTCCGTGATTGCGGTCGTCAACCAAAAGGGTGGCGTCGGCAAAACCACGACGGCTATTAATTTGGCTGCTGCTGTTGCAATGCAAGGACTTAAGACGCTGCTGATTGACTGCGATCCGCAGGCCAATACGACCGCTGGATTGGGCGTCGCGCGGGATGAGGAGCGCTCGTCGGTCTACGACCTGATGGTTGGCGAGGCGACGGCAGAAGAGGCGACGATCGCGACGGAGATTGAAAACCTGTCGCTGATTCCCGGAACGAAGAACATGATCGGCGCAAATGTGGAACTGGTCGTGGCGGAGAAGCGGGAGTTTCGCCTGCGTGAGGCTCTGGAGCCGGTAAGGGAGAAGTACCGGTTCATTTTCCTGGATTGTCCGCCGGCGCTGGATCTGTTGACGCTGAATGCGCTGGTGGCTTCGGATCGGCTGCTTGTTCCGATGCAGGCGGAGTACTTTGCGCTGGAGGGGATTTCGGAGCTGATTTCGACGCTGGATAAGGTGTCGGCGGCGTTCAATCCCAGCCTGGGGTTGGAAGGCGTGCTGCTGACGATGTTCGATGAGCGGACGAACCTGTCGCAGCAGGTCCGGGAGAACCTGCGGAGCTTCTTCAACGACAAGCTGTTTACGACCACGATTCCGCGGAATATCCGGCTGGCGGAGGCGCCTAGTCATGGGAAGCCGGTGATGGTTTATGACCCGAAGTCCAAGGGCTCGGAGGCGTACCAGGAGCTGGCGGTGGAGCTGCTGAAACGGCATGGGGTCGAGGCGAAGAGACCGGGTAAGAAGCTGATTCTGGACGAGATACCTCCGGTAGCGGAGCGGCCGATCATAAGTACGCCGAAGGCGAAGAGGGTTTGGCCGTTCGGGCGGGAGTAGTAGGGAGTAGTAGGGCGAGTGGTTAGTGGTTAGTGGTTAGTAAGAGCAAAGGCAAAAGCTTTGACGCTAAGGGCGCAAAGGAAAACGCAAAGGGACGCCACGGCGGCTGTGCGGCGAGTTAGAGGTTCCTGGCCAAAAAGGGCCAGGCGGTTGTGAAGGGGCGAAGAGTATCGGGGTCCCTCGACTGCGCCTCCGCTTCGCGAAGGCTTCGCTCAGGATGACGGATGTTTTGGTTGGCTCGGTAAGGAAAGGAAATGTTTATGGCGACTGCGGTGGCGGGAGATGTGAAGCGGAAGGCGTTGGGGCGGGGGTTGGAGTCTTTACTGCCGTCGCGGCCGAAGCCCGCGTCGGAGGTTGTGGAGATTGCCGCGAGTGCGGCGGCGCCGGTGGCGGAGGGCAAGCCGCTGGAGATTCCGGTGGAGCTGATCGATCGGAACCCTTTCCAGACACGCAAGGGTTTTGACGAGGAGAAGCTGGACGAACTGGCGGCGTCGATCAAGGCGTCGGGGGTGGTGCAGCCGATAATCGTACGCAAGGGCGATAATGGGCGATACACGCTGATTACGGGTGAGCGGCGGTGGCTGGCCAGTCAGCGAGCGGGAAAGGCGACGATTCCCGCGATCGTGCGCGAGGTTTCGGATGTGCAGGCGATGGAGATGACCATCGTGGAGAACCTGCAGCGTGCGGACCTGAACCCGATGGAGCAGGCGCATGCGTTTGAGCGACTAAGCCGGGAGTTCAAGATGACGCAGGAAGAGATGTCGCTGCGGACGGGGAAGGACCGGCCTTCGATTGGGAACTTTCTGCGGCTTCTGAAGCTGCCGATGGATGTGCAGATGCACGTGGAGTCGGGCACGCTGAGCTTCGGGCATGCAAAGGCGCTGCTGGCGCTTCCGCCGGAGAAGATCTCGACGGCGGCGTGGAAGGTGCTGCATTTGAATCTGTCGGTGCGGTCGACGGAGAAGTATGTGCAGGGGATTATCAATCCGGAGATGGTGGCGAAGCCGGTGAAGCTGGTGGAGCAGCGTTTGGTGGATCCGAATGTGCGCGAGGCGGAGGACCGGCTGCGGCGGAAGCTGGGCCTGAAGGTGATGATCGAGGACAAGAAGGGCAAGGGCAAGGTGATTATCGAGTATTCGGGCGTGGATGACTTCGATGCGATTCTGGGGGCGTTGGGCGAGAGGGGACTTGGGGAGTAGGCAGGGGATAGAAGATAGAAGATAGAGGGTAGAGGGTGTAAGCGGTAGGGGTAGGGGGTAAGGGGCGGGCAGTCGGATTTCCAGGTGGATTGCTCGTCGTTCCTTGTGTGGAGGGCGATGAGAACCTATGATTCACGGTCGACAGGGCATTCGAGGCGATTCGTGTCCCTGCGGGCTCATTGATGATCAGGAAAATTCATTGGCTGGGTCCGCTGTTTGCGAGTGGGCTTGCACTGTGCGGTTGCGCGACTTCGAGCTCCGCCGGTAGCGGTGGTGGCGGCGGTGGAAACGGCTCGAACCCGATCACGCTTTCTACGGTGGCACCCTTCAATGCAATGCAGGCGGGCACTACGTGGGTTGTCGCGGGCGAACCGGGCTTCACTCTTCTTGTGAGCGGGACGGGATTTAGCGGCAGCAGCGTGATTCAGTGGAACGGAACGGCTCTTCCGACTCAACTGGGTTCGAGTACGGACATGAGTGCATCCGTGACAGCGGCGATGATCGCCAATCCTGGCACAGCGTCGATCACTATTCATGACACTTCTTCCGGGTATACAACCGCGGCTTTGACGTTTGGAATCGCATCACCGGCTGCGGCTACGGCCGGCGTGGTGGCTCTGATCACTGCGGCGCCTGACGGCACACCGGCGAATGGCAGCAGCCTGGTCGCGCCGTCCATCAGCGCAACGGGCCGATATGTGTCTTTTCAATCCTCCGCGACGAATCTGGGCGCGGGCGTTACGAGTGGCTACCAACAAATCTACGAGCGCGATACCTGCATTGGGGCAGCGGCGAACTGCGTGCCGAGCACAATCCCGATCACGGTGACGTATAACGGCGGCGCCGTTGATAATCACAGCCGCGATTCGTCGGTAAGCGATGATGGGCGATATGTTGCGTTTGACTCGCAGGCGTCAAACATCGTCGCCGGGGAGCCGTCGTTTTGCTACGCGGCTGCGGGTGACAATTGCGTTTACCTGCGCGATACGTGCATCGGAGCGACGGCAGCCTGCATTCCAAGTACGATTCTGGTCTCGCACCTGCTGGACGGAGAGCCCGCCGGCGGAGGGCTTCCAACGCTCAGTCCCGACGGAAGATATGTCGGCTATAACTCTACGGGCACTGCGAGCGGAACGAATAATGTCTACCTGACCGATACGTGCAATGGAGCGCCAAGTGGCTGTGCGTCTTCCACGCTGTTGATCTCTCAATCGGCGTCCGGCATCCCCGCTGACGCCTTGAGTGAATATCAAAACGTGAGTATGGGCGGCCGCTACGTCTCGTTTATTTCCTACGCGAAGAACCTTGTGCCTTCGACCGCGAACGCCGGGAACCCAGATCTGTTTCTACGCGACACCTGCCTCGGAGCTTCGACAGCGTGCACTCCGACGACTTCGCAACAGGATGTTTCAACGGCTGGTGCGCCCGCAAATGGTGGGGCACTCGATACCTCTTCAAATCCGTCGATCAGCTCAGACGGCCGGTTTCTTGCGTTTTCGACGCTGGCCACCAACCTGGTGGCGCAGAATGTCAATGGGCTTGGAAACGTCTATCTCAGGGATACGTGCAATGGTTCATCTGCCTCTTGTACGCCGTCAACGGTGATAGCATCGCTCGGCAATGACGGATCGATCGCCAACGCCAGCCAGAACAATGCGAGCATCAGTGGCAGTGGCCGCTTCATCGCTTTCGCATCGCTCGCCAGCAACCTCGTTCCGGGAGATACGTTCACGCCGAATAGCTGGAAGGATATCTTCGTTCGTGACACCTGTTTCGGCGCACCGGACGGATGCACACCAAGCACGGTTCGAGTTTCGGTTAGCAATGCCACCGGATTTGCTGTTCAGTCCAACGGAGTGAATGACTACCCCAAGATCAGCAAAGACGGCCATTACGTAGTGTTTCTTTCCTCTGCAACAAATTACCTCTCCACATCCGGCAACGGATTTGACATGGTCTTCCTGGCAAAGACGGGATTCTAGCGGGGCGTCAGCGAACTGACCTAGGGTTGGGAGTCGGCGCCGCGATAAGCTGAGTGCGAGGAATCCGAGCTATGCCTTCCAGTGCTGACGAACTACGTGCCGTGCCGCTGTTTTCTTTGCTTGACGATGATGAGCTGGCTGTCCTGGCGCAACAGGTGGAGAAGCGTGAGTTTGCGGCGAAACAACGCATCTATAAGGCCGGTGACCCGGGAGCGAACGCGTTTGTCGTGATGAGCGGATGGGTGCGGGTGACGCTGCTCGACGAAGACGGGCAGGAGGTTGTGTTTTCAGAGCCGCATCATGGCGAATTCTTTGGCTTCGCTTCAATGATGGATGACTCTCCGCATGCGACTTCGGCGGTGGCGATGGAAGCGACGAAGTGCCTGGTGATCGACCGCAACGATCTTGAGCAACTGATTACAAGCAAACCGATGGCGGGGCTGGACATGATGACGGCGCTGGCGCGGGAGATTCATTCCACGCAAAAGATTGTGCGGGTGCGCGCGGCGCGGAATCCGAATGAGGTGTACGAAGAGTCGGAGACGTTGGGCGAGAGAGTGGCCGATAAGGTGGCGTCGTTCGGCGGATCGTGGACGTTTATTGGCGTGTTCCTCTTCGTTGAGATCGTGTACGTGCTGATCAACGTCACGCTCAAGAAGCATGCGTGGGATCCGTATCCGTTTATTCTGCTGAATTTGTTCTTGTCGATGCTGGCGGCGATCCAGGCGCCGGTGATCATGATGAGCCAGAACCGGCAGGATGCGAAGGACCGCGTGAGATCAGAGCTGGATTTTCAGGTGAACCGGAGGGCGGAGTCGGAGATCCAGGCGCTGTCGAGGAAGCTGCATGCGCTGGGGGATAAGTTGGATGATGTGGAGGATAGGTTGAGGGGTAAGGCAAGTGGTTAGTGGTTAGTCAGTGAGTAGTGAGTAGTGAATAAAGCGAAGGCAAGAGCAGATTCCCTTCGCGGATGACGGAAAGAAAAGCAAGGGCAAAAGCAAAGACCTTGACGCAACGGTCGCCAAGGAGCGCTAAGGAACGCTACGGGAGATTGCGGGTCATAAATTCGCAGCTCCTACTCAGCAACTCCTAACTTCTATTCCTGACTCCTCAGCCCTAACTTCCTAGCTTCTATACCTAACTCCTCACCCCTAACTTCCTGACTTCTCTACCTAACTCCTCACCCCTGAGTTCCTAACTTCTATTCCTGACTCCTCACTCCTAACTTCCTAACTTCTGCAGATGGCCGCGGTGGAGGCGGAAGTGTTCGCCGCGCCAGACGACGGTGTCGGAGGCGTAGGACCAGAGCCAGAAGAAGAGGCCGAAGAAGTCGCGGAGGGGGAGAAGGAGGAGGTCGCGGAGGATCTGGGTGTCGCGCAGGAGGCCGACGCCGATGATGAGGGCGACGGAGATGCGGGCGAGAAGGGCGATGGAGAGGAGGGTGAGGCTCCAGAGGGCGCCGCCGGATGCGAGCACGGTGAGGACGGCCCAGGGGAGGACATACGTGATGCCGAGGCCGATGTAGCCGGCGCGGCGGGAGTCGCGGGTGCCGCGGGCCCAGCGGAGCTGGTGGTCGCAGAAGGCGCGGAGACTGTAGGCAGGGATGGAGGTGGCGACGACCTCGCGAAGGAGGGAGACGTGATAGCCGGCACGGTGGAGGCGGGCGCCGAGCTCGTAGTCGTCGGCGAGCTGGTCGGTGAGGGAGGCGAAGCCGCCGATGCTGGCGAGTGCGGATTTGGTGGTCGCGAGCGTGGAGCCGAGGCCGAAGCGGAGGCCGCCTTCGAGGGCGCGAGCGGTGAGCGCACCGGGGATGAAGTCGGTGGAGATGCCGAGGGCTTCGAGGCGGGACCAGAGGGTGCCGGAGGCGATGCCGATGTAGGGTGCGGTAACGAGGCCGGTGTTCTCTTGTTGAAACGCGGCGGCGATGTGGGTGAGGTAGTTGGGGGAGACGAGGATGTCGGAGTCGTTGACGAGGATGTGCTCGTGGGTGGCGTGCGGGAGCATCTGGGTGAGGTTGGAGAGTTTGCCGTTGGGGCCGAGGCGCGCGGGGCACTCGATGAGGCGGATGGGGATGTGGGGATAGTCGACGCGGAGGCGGGCGACTTCGGGGACGGCGGGGTCGTCGAGTGAGCTCACGCCGAAGAGGATCTCGAATTCGCCAGCGTAGTTCTGGGTGCAGTGGCTGACGAGCGCGGCGTGCATGTGGGGGTCGAGACCCTTGACGGGCTTGAGGATGGAGATGCCGGGGGTGAAGGCGGGATCGGGTTGCGGGGCGGGGGTGCGGGCGAATCGGCGGGCGGCCCAGAGGGCGAGCGCGCTGTAGATGATGCCGCTGGCGGTGAGGAGTGCGGTGAAGAGCTCAGCAGCGAGCGCGAGGGAGTCCACTTGTTTAGTTTATCGGCTAGAAGTCAGTGAATAGTGAGTAGTGAATAGTGAAGAAGGCAAAAGCGGGTCCTTCGCTCCGCTCAGGATGACAGCCAGAAAAGCGAAGGCACTCGCGCGCTACCACGCGCGATACCCACTCATCCGCTTCGCGTATGAATGGGGCACCCGGCCTTATTCACTTTTCACTGCTTCACTGCCTTATTCGTAGCGGAGGGCTTCGATGGGGTCGAGGTTGGCGGCTTTGTAGGCAGGGTAGATGCCGAAGACCAGGCCGATGGCGCAGGAGCAGAGGAAGGCGGCGAGGACCCAGAGGAAACTGACGGTGCAGGCGATGAGGAAGTGGACGCCGAAGGCGAGGGCCGAGCCGAGAAGGATTCCGATGACGCCGCCGACAGCGCAGAGCACGATGGCTTCGAGGGTGAACTGAAGCAGGATGACCTTTTTGGTGGCGCCGATGGCTTTTCGGACGCCGATCTCGCGCGTGCGCTCGGTGACGGAGACGAGCATGATGTTCATGACGCCGACGCCGCCGACGATGAGGCCAACGGCGGAGAGGCCAAACATGAGGAGGAAGAGCGAGCCGGTGATCTGGTTCCAGAGACGGGTGATGGCGTCGGAGGAGAAGATGGCGAAGTTGTCGTCCTGCGCGTTGAGGACCTTGCGGCGGCGGCGGAGGAGCTCGCGGATTTCGTCGGTGACGAGGTCCTTGTTTTTCTGGTCGTCGAACTTGGCGCTGATCCAGTAGTCGAGGATTTCAGGGTGGAGTTTGTGGAAGGTGGAGAGCGGGAAGTAGGCCATCGAGTCGTTGGGATTCTTGCCGCCGCCGAAGGCGTTTTTTACGCGGTCGAAGACGCCGATGACGGTGAAGGTGCGGCCGGAGATGATGACGTCTTTGCCGATGGGGTCTTCGGCGCCGCCGAAGAGATCCTGGGCGATGTCGTGGCCGAGGATGGTGACATCCGTGGCGCGGTCCTGATCGGTCTGGGTGAAGTAGCGGCCGGCTTCGAGGGCCTTGTCATAGACCTGGGCGTAGGACGGTGTCTCACCCTCAAGGCCGACGTTCTCGGACTTGCGCATGCCGTAGTGCGCGCTCTCGGAGCCGGAGTTGAACTGGTAGTTCTCGTATTGGAGGCCGGCGCAGGCGGCGACGACGTGCGGAAGCTGCGAGATGGCGACCATGTCGTCGTAGGTCATCTGCTTGCGGGCGAGCATCTCGGCGGTGGGGCGCACGCCAATGACCGGAAAGCGGAAGATCCAAAGTACATTGGTGCCAAACTGTTCGACCATGGTCGAAACACTTGTATTCAAACCATTGATCACCGACGAAATTGTGATGACGGTCATTACGCCGATCACGATGCCGAGGATCGTGAGTGCGGAGCGGAGTTTGTTGGCGCGGAGTGTGTCGAGCGCCATTTTGATGGATTCGCGTTGATCGGAGGCTCGCATAGGGGAGTGAATAGTGAGTAGTGAATAGTGAATAGTGAATAAAGCAACAACAAAAGCAACAGCGTGGCTAGTTCGGGGCGGTGCGGTTGCGTGCAGGACGGTTGCGAAGGTTCGAAAGTACCGCGTTCAAAATTCGTACGACTTCTGTTGCCTGGATCTGAGCGGCTTCCAATTTGGACGGTATTCCCAGCTCAAGACGCTGAGCCAATTCGAGCTGCGTTTGGACTTCGAGAGCGGAGCCTCGAGCCATACCGAGGAAGTGCATGAATTCTCCAGACGTAAGGCGGCCCTGGCCTTCAGCGATGTTGCTCGCGACTGAGACCGAAGCTCTTCTGAGCTGGTTAGTGAGGCCGAACATCTCCTCCTTCGGGAAGGTGCTCGTTGCTGCGTAAATGGTGGTTGACAGGTCCATAGCTCGTTGCCATGCGATTGAATCTCGAAACGACTTCACTCCCACAATCTGTAACTCCTGGCCCGACCTGCTTTATTCACTATTCACTACTCACTATTCACTAGAACTCTGAACGCAAAGCAACAATCGGGTCGAGGTCGGCGGCTTTGCGTGCGGGGTAAACGCCGAAGAAGATGCCGACAGAGGCGGCGACGATGAGGCCGGCGAAGACGCTCCAGAGAGCGATGGTGGAGGGGAAGCTGATCAGCAGGGTTACGGTCTTGGCGATGACGACGCCGGCGATGACGCCGAGGATGCCGCCAACGAAGGCCATGGTGCCGGACTCCATGAGGAACTGCTTGAGGAGGTCGTTGCGCTTGGCGCCGAGGGCTTTGCGGACGCCGATCTCGCGGGTTCGCTCGGTAACGGAGACCAGCATGATGTTCATGATGACGATGCCGCCAACGATGAGCGAGATGGCGGCGATGGCGACGGCGACGGCGCCGAAGTAGCCGGTAATGGTGCCGAGCAGGCCGGCGAGCGAGTTGGAAGTCTCGAGGGTGAAGCTGTCTTCCTCGCCGGGGCGGTCGTGGCGCTGGCTGCGCATGATGAGACGCGCCTGGTCGACGGCGGCTTCCATCTGCTCGGCGCCCTGCGGACCCTGGTTATAGATGATGACCGACTTCTGGGTTCCGTAGGTCTTCTGATAGGCGGTGAGCGGGACGGCGACCCAGTTGTCCTGACTCTGGCCAAAGGTTTTGCCCTGGGGCTCGGCCATGCCGATGATGGTGTACGGCACGCCGCCGACGCGGATCTCTTTGCCGAGCGGGTCGGCGCCCTTGAGGAGATTGTCCTCGATGTCGGTGCCGATGATGCAGACGGGAGAGGCGTGGTTTTCGTCGGCTTCGGTGAAGCTGCGGCCCTCGGCGATGTCGAGATTCTGCATCTCGGGCATGAGGGCGGTGTAGCCGCGGATGGTGACGTCGGTGGCGGATTCCTTGCCGTAGACGACGGAGCCGGAGGTGGACTGCATGGCGCCGACGCCCTGGCAGAGGGTGCACTGGGACTTCACGGCGCGGTACTGATCCAGGGAGATGACCTTGCGCTTCTGGAACTTTACGTAGTCGTTGTAGCTGGTGATGAGTTGCGGCTGCTGCGAGATGGTAAAGACGTTGGCGCCCTGCTTGTTGACCTTGGTGGCGACGTAGACCTGCGCGCCGTTGATAAGGGTCATGACGGCGATAAGCGAGGAGACACTGATCACCACGCCGAGGAGCGTGAGGATGGTGCGCAGCTTGTTCGCCCAGAGGGACTGGAGGGCGATCCGGAATGCTTCCTTGGTCTCCATGAGAGGTCTTTAGAGTCTACCGTCTGGCGTGCCGGGGCGTACCGATGTGACCGGACGCAGCTCTCCTGTGATGGATGGTACGCAGGGATGAGGGTGATGGTTCCGTTGGGCGTTGCGAAAAGCGTTGACAGTGCTGCCGACCGAATTCTAAGTTGCTCTGCGTGTTGCGCATAGGAAGACGTCAGCATTCGGGAGATTGGATTGGGGACCTTGAAGCTTGCTGTCCTGGGACTGGGCTTGTTATTGGGAAGCGGTGGCCATCTCGCAGATAACGGCCAAACGCAGATCAAGTTGGTCAACCAGGCGAATGGGAGACGAGCGCAACGTGGTGCTACGGTCCGCAGAAGTGAGTCGCGTTCACTCGATTCGATTCTGAGTGAGTGATGGAACTCGGATGGGCGGCATCCTATGAGGCAAGGTAGGTGCGAGTGGTTAGTGGGGAGTGTTAGTGAAAGACAAGAGCAAAGGCCTTGACGCGAAGGGCGCCAAGGGGCGCTAAGGTTCGCCACGTCGGTGTTGGCGGCCGGTTGTGGTTTTGGACCTGTGGAACCGGCACCGAGCTCTGCGTGCAGATGGTAGCTATACCGAGTCGCTTCCAGCACACGGATCGAGTCTGGTTAGAGTTATCCCAGATTCAAGGTGAACCGCGACGAACTAACTGCAGGCTTAGTGGCGGGGGAATTTGGATTCGGAAACTGAGGCGACCTCGTAGTGCAGTGAAAGCTTGTCGTGGTGTTTCAGCAGGGGTCTTCGGTCCTCGGGCACGATGGATTGCTCGTAGTCCGGTCCGGCGAACTGGCGCAGGCTCGCGATGGAATCGAAGAGGATGACGGTGATGAACTCGACGTCGTTTCCGATGTCGCGGCGGAGCAGGTAGCTGGTGATGAAGCCGGGAACGCTGGAGAGGCCAGGGAGCAGCTCCGGCTTCAACATGGATTCGTAGGCGTCTGCGTTTTCCCTGCTGGTTACACCTCGCCAAACTCTCGCGATCATTCGCTAATCCCTTTCGAGGCGAGATGGTATCAGGTCTGCGTGTCAGCGCTTCGGGCCGCCGCGCAGGGCGTTGAGCTCGGCATAGAAGGCGGGAGTGGGCTTGAGGTCGGCGTCGAAGGGGAGGCAGCGTTCGGGAAGGCCGTCTTTGCGGGCGCCTTCGTGGTTGAGCCAGGTGTACTTGTCGGTGATGCCCCAGGTGAGGAGCGCGATGACGGCGGGATTGGCGAGGGTGAGGTTGAGGTAATGGGCGTAGACGTCGCCGACGATCTTGTCGCGCGTGGGAATGTCGGCGGGGAGGGCGCGGTCGTTGACGTCCATCTCGGTGAGCATGATTTTGAGGCCGAGGGATTGGATGTCGGCCATGAACTGCTTGAGGCCGGGGCCGTAGTCGGACAGATAGGTGGGGAGAGGCGTCGTCTGCTGCTGCGCGGGCCGCGGGATCTCAGGGACGGCAACGCCGGCGGAGATGTGGGACTGGATGCCCACGGCATCGATCGGGACACCGCGCTGCTGCATGCCGCGAACGAGAGCGAGGACGGAGGCGCGTTTCTTCGTCGATGCTTCATCCTCGGCTTCGATGCCGTAGTCGTTGTAGGTGAGGAGGGCATGGGGGTCGACGCGACGAGCGGTGCGGAAGGCGATGTCGATGTAGTTGGGGAGGACTTTTTGCCAGGGTGAGTTGCGCATGCCGTTGGGCAGGTTGTCGGAGACCTGGATGGCTTCGTTGACGACGTCCCAGCTGTGGATGCGGCCTTTGTAGCGGCCGGCGACGGTTTCGATGTGGTTGACGAGGACCTGCTCGGCGTTGGCGGGGGTGACGTAGGTGGCGAACCAGGGTGGGAGGGCGCGGTGCCAGACGAAGTTGTGGCCGCGCAGCAGCATGTTGTTGGATTCGGCGAAGTGCGCGATGTAGTCGGCGTCGTCGAAGAAGAAGGTGGTGGGTTGCGGGTGGATGGGGCCGAATTTGAACTCGTTTTCGGCGACGAGGATGGACATCTGCTGCTTGACGAGGGCGGTGTAGGCGGCGTCCTGCTTGAGGGTGGCGGCGTGGACGCAGCAGCCGACGGGGATGCGGGCGGCGGATTTCAGGGTGTCGGGGGATGCTTGCTGGGCGAGGGAGCGGATGGGGAGGGTGGCGAGCGAGGCGGTGGCGGCGGTCTGGGCGAGGAACTGGCGGCGGGTCGGGCGCGGCATGGCAGACATCATCGCAGGTTCTTTTCGCAGTGGCTGATAAACTAAACCGGTGCAGGCGGCCGGGTGATCGCTGCCGCGCGGGCGCTGTGAGGCGTGTTGCGCGGGGGAGGAAAGTCCGAACTCCGCAGGGCAGTGTGCCGGATAACGTCCGGGATGCGGGCGTCAAGGCCCGTAGACGGCAAGTGCAACAGAAAGCAAACCGCCCCGGTTCTGCCGGACAGGCGCTTCGGCGCTCGATTCCGGGCTAACAGGCCGGGGTAAGGGTGAAAGGGTGGGGTAAGAGCCCACCGCGTCCGCAGTAATGCGAACGGCACGGTAAACCCCACACGGAGCAAGACCAAATAGGCAGGGAGTCCGTTCGCTTCTCTTCAGGCGGCGGCGCGCAGCGGCCCGTTGCGTTCAGGCGAAGAGAGCATTGGGCTTAGGCCCAGGCGGCTGAAACCTGCGGGTAGGTTGCTGGAGTTCGTCAGCAATGGCGAGCCTAGAGGAATGATCGCTTAGAACAGAATTCGGCTTACGGGCCGCCTGCACAAAAGGACAGGGAGTAGAGGGTAGACAGTAGAGGGTAGAGCGAGAAACCGCGGTCCGCCGGGAATCCGAACGCTTTGCTGTCTACCGTCTATCCAACTACTGTTTTGTTGGTGCCATTGGGGATTCCCATAACGGGAATGGGGAATGGGCATTTGAGGGTGTTCGCGTAGACTGGCGGTATCATGCCGCGCGTTTCGTGTGTACCTTTCTTCGGGCCCGTTTGCCGTGTTCTGCTGGGTTGTTCTGCCTTGTTGGTGACAGGGCTGGTTACAGGTTGTGGCGTGGGGCCGACGGCAGAGCCCAATCCTGTGCCGCTGACGGTGAATGGCCGGGTGCATGGCGGGCAGCAGGCCGTGGTGGGCGCGAAGATTCAGCTCTATGTGGCCGGCAATGCGGGCAATGGGAGCGCGGCGTCGTCTCTGCTGAATACGAGCGTGGTAAGCGGCTCGGACGGTGGATTTTCGATCACGGGAGACTATAGCTGCCCGTCGGCGACCTCGCAGGTTTACCTGGTGGCGACGCAGGGAAATCCGGGGCTGGGTTCGGGTGGGAACAATCCGGCGCTGGCGATGATGGCGGCGCTGGGAAACTGCGGCAATCTGTCGCCGTCGCAGTTCATCTGGATTAATGAGGTGACGACGGTGGCGGCGGCGTGGTCTCTGGCACCGTTCGCGCAGGACATCGCGCATATCGGCGCGAGCTCAACGAATTCTGTGGGGCTGGCGAATGCGTTTTTGAACGCGCAGCTGATCGCGAATACGAGCAACGGCACGGTGGCGACGCTGCCGAGCAACCTGACGACAGAGCCCGGCAAGATCAACGCGCTCGCGGATGCGGTCGCGTCGTGCATCAACTCGGATGGGACGAGCGGGTGCTCGCCGCTGTTTACGGCTGCCACGCCGAGCGGAAAAAGCGCGCCGACGAACACGTGGGACGCGCTGATGAACATCGTGAAGAATCCGGCGAACAATGTGTCGGGTGTGTTTCAGGCCATTGGATCGACACCGCCGTTTGCGACGACATTGACGCAGGCACCGAACGACTGGACGCTGAGCCTCACGGTGACCGGGGGCGCGATCAACACGCCGGAGGGTCTGGGCGTGGACAGCCAGGGGAACGTGTGGGTGGCGGACCACTCCGGAGTCGTGAGCGCGTTCAACCCGCAGGGAACACCTCTCAGTTCGACGGGCTTCAGCATCCCGTACGCTGTCGAAGACTACGGTTTAGCCATCGATCAAAGCGATAACGTGTGGATCACGTTCGGCGAGGTGCCCACACACGACAGCACGAAAGGCTCGTTGCAGAAGCTTTCAGGAGTTTCGTCGGGTGGAACGCTTGGCACCATGACGAATTACCAGGATGACAGCATCAACTATCCGTACGCGGTTGCTATCGATAGCGGCAACGGCAATGTTCTTATCGCAAACTACTATGTCAAAGGCACGTCGACGAACCTGGTGATTCTGAATCCTTCGACGAACACCTACACGCCTGTGAACATGGGCAGCGATGTGGGTGTGCCGGTGGCGCTGGCGCCGGATGCCGCGCATGGCGTGTGGATGTCGTCGGGCAATGGAATCGGGACCGCGGCGCATGTGGATGCGAGTGGGAACATCACGTTTTCGACGGAGTGCTGCGGAGCAACGGACAGCGTTGCGGTCGACTCAGCGGGCAACGTATGGCTGGCGGACTCGACCGATTCAGATGAGGCCGGCGACGCAGGCGGAGCGGTCACGGAGCTGGCAGCGGACGGAACTACGATTCAGGAATTCATCACGACGGGCGGCATTACCAATCCGTCCCATATCGCGATCGACGCGGCGCAGAACGTGTGGGTTTCGAACTTCCATGCGCCGGCGACCAGCGGTTTGGTTTACGAGAGCTTTTCGGAGCTCTCCGGCGCAAACTCCAGCAGCCCGGGAACGGCGCTCTCGCCGAGCACGGGATATGGCCTGGACGCGAAGCTTCTTTCGCCGTTCAGCATGGTGGTGGATGCGAGCGGAAATCTCTGGCTTTCGAATACTGGAGCGAACTCGCTGGTGATGTTCTTCGGCATGGCTACACCGACGAAGACGCCGATGCCGATTACGCCGGTGGCGCCGTAGGGGTTCTTAGTGGTTAGTGGGTAGTGGGTAGTGGTTAGTGGTTAGTGGTTAGTGGTTAGTGGTTAGTCAAGACAACAAAAGCAAGAGCTTTGACGCAAAGCGCGCAAACATACGCTAAGGAACGCCACGGTAGTTGCGGCTGTTTTTCAGATACCCCACCGCGTGACTGAATCGTGTTTTGGTTCGTCTTAACTTTGTGGGCAGATGTTGCAAATTCCTTTCCTGGGCGTTGTGTGGACTGACTGTCATGGCTGCGGCGCAGAGCAACAGAGCCGCGCAGATCGGGGCGTCGGTGCAGCATCGGTCATTTGAGCTGCTGACGCGGCGCATGGATGTGGATGTGGATGGGGCGCCGCGCGCGTATGGGCCTCCGGGCTCGGATGCGCTCGATTATCTTTCGAACGCGCACTCCAGGGGACGGCCGCGAGCGCCGATTGTCGGCTACATGGTGGAGGACGAACCGCCGCACAGGCCGGTGGTGCAGGGACCGCACGATCCAGCGCCGGGGTACTACGTCTCGCAAACTGCGTTTGCAGATGAGTCGGTGGAGAACGAGCGTGATCCACGCAAGTATGTGGACGCGACGGCGATCAATTATGTGGTGCTGGGGAAGAAGGCGCGCAGGATGGGAGCGCGGCTGGGGGATTTTGTGGCGGTGTATTCGCGGCGGACGCACCGGTCGGTGTTCGGGATTGTGGGGGACAACGGGAATCCGAGCGGCGATGAAGGGTCGCTGCACCTGCTGCGGGCGCTGGGATATCCGTTTCACAACGGTAAGGACGACGCGGTGGAAGAGGCCGAGATCGTTGTCCGTTTTTATCCTGGGTCGAATCCGACACACCGGTTCTTTGATACGCAGGCGGCGCTGGACCGGGCAGCGGAGGCGCTTGGTTTGAGTCGTGCGTTCTGACCGGTAGACGACAGATGGAGCGTTACCGAAGCCACATCGCAAGAAATTTGCAGGATTTTGCAACTTTTACTAGCCGGAGTGGTCAACTGCGATTAGAGTCTTAGGAACGAACCGTACTTTGCATGTTTAGGCCCATCGCTTCGCACCGCTCTATTGTTGTCGCTCTGGCTGTAACGGCTGCCGCAGGAAGCGCACTTCTTGCACGCAGTTCAAAGGCAGTCGGGAACTCGTCACCGGTCGAAGCAACGCCCGAGTACTACACCGAGCACGTGCAGCCGATCCTCCAGGCGAATTGTTACCGTTGTCATGCGGGACTGAACCACAGGGGTGGGCTGCATCTGGATACTCGCGAGGGGCTGATGCATGGCGGCAAAGACGGTAGCGTTATTGTGCCGGGGCATCCAGAGCAGTCGTTGCTGGTGACGCTTATCCGACACGAGGGACCGGCAAACGATCCGAAGCCTATGCCGCCGAAGAGTAAGCTGACGGACGCAGACATCGCGACTATCACGGAATGGATCCGTGCAGGCGCGGTGATACCAGCAGATCCGGCCAACTAGCAAGCCAGGTTACCGAAGGCCCGAAAGCACCAAGGTCAGGTCAACCCAAAAATGACGAAAGAAGGTAATTTAGCTACGCCTTCCGTTCGCGTGGCGACTTATTTTCTCACTCGAATATGTAATTTTTTGCATCATAAGGGGCAACGAGGTTCTACCATTGGGACGCGTTGACCGTCCTGATTCCTCCTCCAATTCAGAACGGCGCCCTCGGCTTGCATGTTGAACCGAGGCAGGGCAGGTCTCTTGCATGGTTGACATTCACAGTTTCGCGCTGCCGGGATTCGTTTCTCAGGCGACGTTTGCCCTCACGTTGGCGCTGCTCGCGTGGAGCGACGCGCGCACCCGGGGCACTCGCTGGCTGGCGGCGGCCTGCGCACTGCAGTTGCTGACAACGATTTCGCACGCGATTATGCCGGTGCCGCTGCGGGTTTCTGACAACCTGAGCGCGTGTTTGCTGGTGCTGGTTTTCTTCCTTGTGTACATGGGGATGCGGTGGTTTGTGCTGCGCATCCGGCTGGCAACGATGAATGGACCGCTGGCGCTGAGCGCGGCGATGACCACGATTCTTTCGGTTGGAGTGATGCATCCTGGGTGGGAGCTGGCTGCTGCGCGAGTGGCGGCTCTTATCGTTCTGGCCGCAACGATCGTGATGCTGCTGAGGCCGCGCATCAAGTCGCTGGCGGATATCGGCCGGGTGATGGCGTTCCTGTTTACGTTTGTGGCGGCCACGGTCGCACTTCGGCTGGTGCTGAGTTTGGGGATCCTTCGTCACCGCGGGCTGGAGCCGGCGGCTCACGATCTGTCGATGATCGGGCTGACGATGCTGGGGTTCGGGTTTGTGGCGATGTACGTGGCGGAGACCAAGCGGCGTCTGCACGAAGAGACACGGCTTGATTCGCTGACAGGGCTGCACAATCGCCGGGCATTTGAAGAGAAGATTCTGCGCGAGGTCCAAATTGCTGCTCGCGACAATACGCCGCTGACGCTGCTGATGATGGACCTGGACCACTTCAAGCAGCTCAACGACACGTGGGGACACGCGCTGGGCGATCGAGCTCTGCGTACGTTCGGCGGCGTTCTGCTGACGGTGACCGGGACTCGCGATGCTGTGGCGCGTCTGGGTGGCGAGGAGTTTGCGATTCTGCTTCCCGGCCGTTCGCCGCGGAGCGCGCTGTCGCTGGCGGAGCGCCTGCGGGCCACGGTTGAAGGCCTGCGGCTAAGCGAGGGCGAAGAGCTGGTGCGGTTCACGGTGAGCGTAGGCTTGAGCTCGCTGCTGCCGGGCGAGAAAGGCTTCGAGCCGATGCTGCGGAGAGCGGATCGCGCGCTGTACAAGGTGAAGCGCTCGGGACGCAATCAGGTCCTGTTGGCCGACTCGGACACGCATCCGGTTCCGTCGATTCCGCCGGGACGGGCAATGCCGGAGCTGCAGCCGATGGCGGTGGCGGGATCGAATCAGCGCGTGCGCGAGTTCGTCGGGTAAAGGCAGAGGATAGAGGGTAGACAGTAGAGAAGGGCAGCGGAAACCTTGCGCTCGTTTCTACGGTCTACTGTCTACCCTTTACCCTTTACCGGTTACTCTCTATCTCTACGCTCTACCCTCTACTCTCTGCCCTCTCCGTTCCCGGATTCGCGTCCCGCTGCTCGTCGGCACTAAACTAGGACTGTCTATGTCCGAGTCTGAGTCGAAGCCGCTTCCTGAGGTTGATCTGTCTAAGCCCCCTGCGGAGAATATGGTCCGCGTCACGTTTCGTCCTGAGAACAGGACGGTTGAGTTCCCGTTCGGCACGCTGCCGTATGACGGGCATGGCGAGCCGATGAGTCTGCTCGACGTGGCTGAGAATTATGGGATCTTTCTGGACCATGCGTGCGGCGGCGTGTGCGCGTGCACGACGTGCCATCTGCACGTGATCGATGGCGCGAAGGGGCTGTCGGAGCCGGAGGAGAAGGAGCTGGACCGCATGGACATGGCGCCGGGGCTGCAGCTGAACTCGCGGCTGGGCTGCCAGGCGGTGATTGAGAAGCCGGGGAATTACGTGGTGGAGATTCCGGCGTGGAACAAGAATTACGTCCAGGAAGGCAAGCCGGCGGCGGTGGTGAAGGATTAGCCGGCAAATATGCCTGCCAGGCCCCGTTTTTCAATCGCCTGAGCAATCAGTTAGGCCCGTCATTTCCACATTCTGCAGCGATGTGTTGCGCAGGAGACCGTTCTCTGCGAGGATTACGGCGATGCCGAGCTACTTGCACATCACGACACGATTTCGCTGCCTGGCGTGTGGAAAGGGCTGCAGTGTTGAATCTGTTATCAGTTCCGAGAGTTCCAGCCCGGACGATACAGTGCATGAGGAAATGGCGCCACCGTTGATGTGCGCTGCCTGCGGACAGGTTGGGCCGGCCGAAACCGGAATCCGGGTCAATGTAATTCCCATTTCAGCGAAGGAATACGCGGAATGGATGCAGGCACCGAAGTCTCTCCACGTTCGTTGCGATCCGGATTGTTTTGAACTTCGGAGCCAGTTGGCTTAGCTGGCCGGGACTCGGGTGCGGGGATAACAGACAGAAAGCAAAACTTCTAACGCAAAGGTCGCGAAGTTGCGCAAAGGAACGCCACGGCAGTTGAGGTGGGGTTTTCTGCGCGGACAGGCGCAACGCTGGTTGGGTGGGCGTGTCTCTAAACAGGAGCACGGAATCCAGGGCGCAGGTGCGCCACAAGAACGAGGGCCTTTTCAGATGATCTCTTCGGCGGCTCGCAACTGCTGTCTTTCTCTTCTCGCGATTTTTGGGTTGATGATTCTGCCGGATGCGGCCAAGGCGCAGGCCGGAGTCTATGGCATGTTGAGCGGTGGACACTACTCAGGGCTGGGTGTGGGCTATGGGACGCCCTCAACGCAGAGTGGCGGCATGACGGCGGACGGCGGAACGTTTGGCGTCTACGACAACTTCCTGCCGTTCGGGCCGATCCGGTTCGGCGGCGATGCGCGATTCTTCATCCAGAACAGCGCGAACTCGACGACGTATGGAAACAAGCTCGCCGGGTTCATCTTTGGGCCGCGGCTGGAGATCGCGCCGCCGCCGCCGATTCCAGTCAAGCCGTATATCCAGCTCGAGTTCGGTGGCGTGGGCACGAACAACGGATCGAGCAACAGCAAGAGCACGTCGTTTGCGTACCAGGTGAATGGTGGTATCGACTTCACGGTGCTGCCGCATCTGGATATTCGCGGAGAGTACGGCGCGGGTCAGCTGACCAGCATCGGCAACGCGCACCACACGCTGCAGGAGTATGGGATTGGGCTGGTGCTGCGGATGTAGCAGTGAGTCAGGGAGTGAGGAGTTGGGGAGTGAAGCACCTAAAAGCACTTCCTAACTCTCTAACTCCTCACTCCTGACTAGTTCTTGACGGTCATGGCGTCGGAATCGACCGCTTTCTTTCCGGTGATTCCTTCGAGCGCCGTGAGTACGCCGCGATAGTCGTTCTTATCGCATTGCATGGCGAAGCCGCCCTTCTGATCGCCGTTGGCCCAGGTGAGGCCGACATAGTGCTTTTTGGATTTCGTCAGCGCCATCAGGGCGCCTACGCCGAAGGAAATAACCGCGAGGCCGATCGCTGCGCCGATTCGGCGGTGGACATCCTGACCGTAGGAGATTTCCGTGATCGACGCGGCGGGAATGGTGACGACATCGTCCTTGCCGATATGCAGCCGAACCTGTGTGGGATCGATGATCAGTTGGGCGGATGCGCCTGTCTTGAGGTTCTGGACGGATCCGCCGTCGTACATCACCTTGTAGCCGTTATCTCCGGTACTCGAAGCCCATGCAAACATTGGCACGAAAAGACACAACAGCGCCGCTAAGACCCGCTTCATCAAATTTCTCCTTTTGAGGAACGCACCTTTATAAGGGCATGTTCGAGGGAGGGCAATAACAATCTGGTGGCATGCGGGACGATTTTTGTCACGAGTCCAGGCGCGTGATGCTCACTTGCTATTCGGGTCCATGAGGCTCAGGCCTGTCGCGTCGTCGTGCTTCTTGGTGAGCGGCACGGGATCAGCGGTGACGAAGACTTCGAGCAGCGGAGCGACATGCGCGCTGAGGAAGTGGCCGCCAAGCGCGCGGCCGTCCGGCATGGAGACCACGCAGTGCATGTGCACCGAGGGCTTGCCGTTGAGCTGCGCGATGTCGCCGATGAGTGAGACTACTTCCACCTGCGTGTCGATGGGGATGACGCGATACATCTTCTTGTCGGGGTCGTAGAAGCCGAGGCGCGCGTCGTGGAAGGCGCCGATGGCGGTGAAGTGCGCGCTCTGGATGTGGTGCTCTGCGGCGAATTGCGTGAGGCCGGGGTAGGGATCGTCGCCGGCGCGAAAGATGACCGCGTATTCGGCGGAGCCCTTGCCGCTGTTCAGCGCCTTGACCCACATGCCGGGCGCGGAGCCGTGCGGGACGGCGTCGGAGGTGGGGATGTACTGCGGGGCAGACTGCGCGGATGCGAAGGTTGCGGAGAGTGTGAGAGCGAGGATGGAGCAGGTGAGATTCATGGGCGAGGCTCCGGAAGTGCGCCATCCAGAATCTCACTTAGGCCTGAGGGGCGTACACGCTACAGAATTTCGCGGACGATTCTGCGGACGAGTTCAGTGGTGGCGCCATAGACGAGGTGGGCGGCCAGCGGGCTGGCGAGAGAGCTTACGGGATACTCGTCGGGCCAGGGGCCGAGGTGCATGGCGGGAACGCCGAGAACGTCGGCGGTAGCGAAGAGCACGCCGCCGAAGGTGGTGCCGAAGCCGGCCTTGGCAAAATCCGTGTACTCGGCGAGTGCGCCGTAGATGCCGCCGGCGAGCGCACCCATGCTGTAGTGCACGATGGGGCCGCCGATCTCGCGCTGCTCGTGCGAGAGGTGACGTCCGCCGGTGACGGTTTCGACAATCTTGTCGGCGGCCTTCATGGTCGCGTCTTCGCCGTCGGATTGCAGGTTCAACTCCTGTTGCTCAGCGGGTGTTTCGACGGCTTTTGAGAGCTTTTCTCCGAGCGTCGCGCTGAACTCGTTCATCACCCAGGAGGCGGCCAGGCCGCCGGCTACGCCCGCCAGAATTCCCCGCACGAGATGCTTGCTTGCCATGTGACCCTCCACCGAGGTTCGATGCAGGACAGGCGCGGAGAGGCAGCAAGTCCATATACGGCATTATTAGAGTGAAGGCACTAACTGCGAGTCGGGCTTGAACGTAAACAGGAGCCGAAGGACTAGAGCGTGATCTGGGAAATCCGTCGCTTGATTCTCGTTGCAACATTTTCTGCGATTTCTGCCATTTCAGCGTCTGCACAAATTCCATCGACTCCTACGGCTAACCGTTCTCAAGCCAGGTATTTTGCTCTGCCGCTCGGAGAAAATACCGGCGGAAATGCTGAGGGCAGCGTTCTTTACCGCTATGGCGTGCCTTTTGTGCAAGCGGTGTTGCCGCTTCGCTCGGGAGGATCGGCAGAGGTTGCGGTCGGAGGGCGTGCTGATCGCATCTTCCTGCTGGGAATGACCGACGCGAAGACAGCGTCGTTACAAGCGGACGAAGCTTCCAATTCTCCGCACGGCGGACCTCAGACAATTCCAGCCTATGGATGGGCCGATCCTCGGGATTATTCATATCGATTCTTTGTTGGTGATGACCTGGGTTCCATCCGGCTCAACTATGAAGACGGGACGACGCAGGTCTTTCCTCTGATCCTGGGCGAGAGCGTGTGGTTCGGGCGTGCGTTCTATGACTATCAGGATCCGTTCTCAACAGACGCGCGATTGCGGAGTGCGTTCGCCGCTGCACTGCATCTCTATCCGCCTACACCGCTCGCAGATGGCAACTATGTGGCGGTAATTGTGCCGAAGCAAAAGACGATTCGAAGCATCACGGTCGAGAGCTCGCCTGCAAAGAAAGGAACGATTGTCATCAAGGGCATCACGGTGGAGTCGCCCGACAGTGATGGCCTCTCCGCAGGCAAGAGCTTTGTCGCGTCTGCTCCTGACCCGGAATTAGCAGCGTTTATTCGAACGAAGGCGCTTCGCGCGCAAGGCAATGACGAATTGTTGTCGGGTCGAGAGCTGGATCAGCTAAAGAAGGCGTTGTATTCCAACGATGGAGAATACACCGGGCATGTGGCACCATCCTCGCCGCCGAACTATTCAGGAGCGGAGGTCTCCTTTCGCGGCGATATCTCTGCAGAGATCCTGTCCAATGCGTTCCGCTATAACGTCGAGGACATTCTGGACAAGATCGATGCGGAGCGGATGTATCACACCTCTACTCGTGGCGCGGTGTCGTGGGGAGGCTACAAGGGATTTGGGACCTTCGTTCCGAATATCGGGAGCTACTATGGCGTCTCCTACACGCGCGACATGGGCCGCAGTATTCAGGAGGTCGCGGACCTTGGCTACACCGATGCGGTGATGCGATGTGTTGATTACTCGCTGCGCATGGCTCGCAGTTATGCGAGCGATCCCAAACTCAGGTACAAGAACGTGTCGCTTCCGCCGCACTGGGGTTCACTGGTCAATCATCCGGGCAATCCGAGCTTTGAGAACGACGGCGAAGGGCTGACAACCCTGGCCATCTACAAGCTCTGGCGAGAGTTGCCCGACCGGGACCAATGGCTTCGCCAGCGTTGGCCCGACATAAAGGCGGAAGGTGACTGGATCCTTTGGCAGTTTGCTCATCCCGATATATCGGGGGCGAAAGACGGGCTGCTGCACACCACGGGTGAAAGCGCGAATGGAGACGGCTATTCTGTGTACCCGGACGCTGTGAGCATGGACGCGCTGCGGGCTTTGGCGCAGATGGCGGACTCCATAGGAGACTCCGAATCTGCAGCGCAGTGGCGGCAACGCGCCGACCTGATGAGCGCGGCGATTACGAATCACTACGTCGTCGATGACCCGAAGTACGGCCCCGTGTGGACCCTGGATTACTCCAACTGGACGCACAAGACCACTGTTCTTGGGCCGTTGGTTTTCCAGGCGGATGATTGGGGCTTTGCGCCGGAGGACAGCAATCCTGGATGGCGCGCGATCAATGAAGACACGTACAAGCGCCTGATCGACACCTACAAACCGTTTGGGTTTTACGGACAGTCGATGGGATATGGCCAAGGATTCGTGACGCAGTCGGCGCTCCTGCTTGATCGTATGCAGGATGCGACGAAGATGTTGGACTGGATGGGAAAAGAAATTTACGATCCGCGATTCGGATCCTTCATCGTGCCTGAGGGAGTGCAAATTGATCCGACAGGCAAGTACTGGTTTCGCATCGGAGACCTTGGCAACGGTGTGCAGGAGGCGGAGGTTGTCAAAACGCTTCGCCTGGTCATCGGTGTGGACGACACAAAGCCAGCTCGCCTGCAGTTTTTTCCGAGAATGCCGTATGACTGGAACGAGATTTCGGTGAAGCAATATCCACTGGTCTACGAATCGTCAGAACAACTTGAAACTGCACTGCTGAGCTACCGCCTCACGCGTTCTCGTGACCGGATGAATTTGCGCATATCTTCCGATAAGAACCTCGGCGTGGTGGCGATGCGTCTTGGGCCGTTTGCGCACCGGCCTAATGCATCCAGTGTTCGAGTGAACGGCAGAGTCGCTTCCGGAAATTCCGTAGAAAACAGCGGCGATTCATGGTGGGTTCGATTCAAGGCGCCTGTCGAGCAAAGCACGCGGAAGTGAGACAGCACTCGAGAGATACAAAAGGCCCGCTCTGGTGAGCGGGCCTTCGTTGTCGCCAGTCCAGCGTTTACTTCAGATGCGCATGGGCATGAGGATGTAGCGGTAGCGGGTTTCTTCGTTGCCGTCCTCGGGGCGCATCTGGCCGGCGGACTGCGCGTCCTTGAACTCGAGGCGGACCTCGCCGGTGAGGCCGATGGCGCGGAGGAAATCGACCAGGTAGGAGCTGTTGAAGCCAACGACGAGCGGGTCGTAGTTGTAGGGCGTTTCGATGATGTCTTCGGACTCGCCGGCGTCGGTGGACTGCGCGGAGAGCTTGAGCTCGTTCTGCTCGAGACGGATCTTGATGGCGCCGGAGCGCTCGTCGGCGAACTGAGCGACGCGCTGGATGGAGGCCATCAGGTCCTCGCTGCGGACGATGACGAACTTGTTGTTGTCGCGCGGGAGCACGGCCTCGTAGTTGGGGAACTGGCCGGTGAGCTTGCGCGAGGTCAGCACACGACCGCCGACCTTGAAGAAGAGCGTCTGATCGTCATCGGCGAACTCGATGAACTGCGGCGCCTTGTCCTTGCTGGGCTCCATGTTCGCGAGCAGGCCGTTGAGCTCGGCGAGCGCCTTGCGCGGAATCAGGGTCTTCTTTTCGCCGGAGATGCCTTCGATGGGCTCGCCGGTCTTCTCGATGTGCGCGAGGCGGTGGCCGTCAGTGGCGACCATCGCCATGGACTCAGCTTTGAGCACGAGCAGCGCGCCGTTGAGCGTGTAGCGCGACTCCTCGTTGGAGATGGAGAAGATCACCTTGGCGATCATGTTGTGCAGCGTGACGGCGTTGATCTTGTATCCGCCCGCCGCCGGGAACTGCGGCACCTGCGGGAAGTTTGCGCGCGCCATGCCGACCATCTTGGTGTTGGAGCGGCCGGCGCGGATCTGCACCCAGTGGTTGTCCATCAGCTTGATGGAGATGTCACCTTCGGGCAGCAGCTTGATGTAGTCGTACAGCTTGCGCGCGGGGATGGTGCAGGCGCCGGGCTTCTTCACCTTGGCCGCGCAGCTCGTATGCAGCGACTGGTCGAGATCGGTGGCGGTGATGGTCAGCCTGCCGTCTTCGGTGGCTTCGAAGAGGAAGTTCGAAAGGATTGGAATCGTCGTCTTGCGCTCGACGACGGACTGAGCGGCGGTGAGCTCGCGCAGCAGCTCTGCTCGCGAGACCGTGATCTCCAGGTTGCCGGTGGGCGCTGCGTCGGGCATGTTGGCTGCTGTAGACACGGTTTCGGTTCTCCCTCGTTCGGCAGGCGGCGTAATGGTTGCTGAGGACACTTGGGTCTCCTGCGTACTACACCCTGAGGTGGCGCATTTGAAAAGCGCGAGGTGATAGCCAACTCTGGGTTGTGATGATTCTAGGTCGAGCGAGGTGTTTCGCGCGAGGGCGATCTTCTGTGCATAACGAGGGTGTGTTGTGGGTGTTACGTCAGGCGGGTAGAGGGTAGAGGGGTAGAGGGGTAGAGGGGTAGCGAGGAAGGCGAATCTCAGATGTGTCGGCGCGAGGGTTAAGAAGACTTATTAAGTCTTAAAGAAAGAGAGAAGACAGTCGTCGTAGTCGTTTGGCGTGGAAGAGTGGATAAGCCGTCCGGACGCACAAAAGGCCGCGAAAAACGGGCGTCCCTGCTTTCCAAAATCGGCTGCGGAAGAACGAAGAGGTTGGAAGTCAGGGACGGAGCTTCGGGTTCGGTACGGCGTTTTCCCCGTTCCCCACAGCCGGTCGCACAGGCAGGTGAGAAGGCTGGGTCAGAAGTGTGGGCAATGCGCGTTAATTCAGTGCAGACGCGGTTGAATGAAGTCCCGTGATCTCAACAACTGCACCGAGGACGTGCCGGAAAATGCGTCCCGAGCCGCGTGACGCAAGGGCGAGGCTTTCGAGGAGCAAAGCAAAAGCCGCTGGATAGTGAACCAGCGGCTCTCGGAAGTGAGAATTTGCTTTGATTTAGTACCGGCGACCGCCGCCACCACCACCGCGGCGCGGTCCGCGGCCGCGGCCATAGCCTCCACGGTCGCCGTAGCCGGAGCGCTCACGTTCGCCCTCCGGGGGGATGCGGTAGCCCTCAGGATAGAGGACAACGAAGCGGCGGGGACCCTCGCCGGAGCTGGCCGTCTGGAGGCCGCTGTCGCGCAGGAAGAGGTGCAGCATGCGGCGCTCGCGGGAGCTCATGGGGGGGAAGCTGTAGGGGCGATTGGTGTCGTCCACCCGGTCGATGGCGTCGTCGGCGAGGCGGCGGAGATGGCGAACGCGCGCGGCCTTGTAGCCGTCGGCGTCGAAGGAGATGCGGTCGTGCTCCTCGGGCTCGAGGCGCAGGACCTTGGCCGTGATGTGCTCGAGCGCGCGCAGCAGTTCGCCGTCGCGATCGAGAAGAAGCCCGGCGTCCGGACCTTTGCACTCCACGTAGATGTCGCGGCGCTCGAAGCCGTCAGGATCGGCCGCGCCGGCGCCGGCGGTGATCCGGTACTTGAGCCGAAGACCTCCGGTCGAGGTCAGGATGCGCATCAGGGAGGCTACTCGTTCAGCCGCCTGGGCGAGGTCTTCCATGGGTCTTTATGTCCTCGGGAAATAGGTAGGTTGCTTTAGACAGAAGATTGGAACGACAGGCTGCCTTGCAGGCCCGACACCAACGAACTCAAAACGAACAGGCAAACTCTTCGCAAAACCTCTTTTTGGACTTCCGTCGCATGCCGGGAAGTATGGGCATCCAGTATGACGCAAACTTCATTGGCCGTGCAGCCCAGGGCAATGGTTATCGCCTCCCCGCAATGGTCTTGGGAGCCGCTTTGGCCCTGGCCTTGGCTTCAGCCCGCTTGAGCTGGATCTCCCGCATCTCCTTGCCGAGCGCCGTTCGGTTCAGGACGAGCTGCTGGCCGACCATGATGAAGTTACCGACGTTCCAGTAGAGTGCGAGCCCTGCGGCGTAGTACCAGGTCCAGTAGCCGGAGAAGGCCGGCATCATGAAGGCCATCATGCGCTGCTGTGCGGGGTCGACGCCGGGTGAGGGCGTATAGAACTGCACGAGGAAGCTGGTCACAACCATGACGATCGGCAGAATGTGGTAGGGGTCCGGCTGGCTCAGGTCCTTGATCCAGAACCAGTGAGACTGACGAAGCTCGACCACCTTCTCCATCATCTCGAAGAAGGCAAACAGCAGCGGGAGCTGGACAAGGGTTGGGATGCAACCGCCGAACATGCTGACGCCGTTTTTCTTCTGCAGATCCATGATTTCGGCGTTCATCTCGCCCATCTTTGGGCTGGTAGGCTTCGGATTCCCGTACCTGGCCTTGATCGCGTCAATCTGCGGCTGAATCCGCTGCATTTTGAGCATGCCCTTCATGCTCTGGAAGCGCAGCGGCACCAGGAACATGTAGATCAGGACAGTGAAGAGAACGATCGCCCATCCCCAAGAGAAGTCATGAGGAGTGTTCGCAGTCGCGTTCGAAGGGGCGATCCAGGAATGAACTGTCTGCAGCCCGACGAACAGATACTTCGCGACGGGTCCCCAGAAGCCGAAGTTCAGCAGCGGCTCGAGCGAATAGCCATCGACCGTCTTGATGCTTTTCAGCAGCTTCAGGTACTTCGGGCCGACGAAGACGCGCTCCTGGTTGTGCCCGGAGATGTCGCCGACGGCCGCACCGATGATCGGAAGCTGAACGTCCTTGCCCACGGGCTTGCCCGCGGCACGCTCGAGGTCATTCAGGGAGAGCTGATTGTGCAGTGTGACGGCTGTGGCGGTCTGGGTGTGGTCCGGCAGGATGGTGGCGGCGAAGTATTGATCGCTTACACCGGCAAAGTCGAACGGGCCGTTCAGCGTGGCTCCGCCAGCCACCTTCTTGGAGGCGATATGGTCGTCCTTGCCGTTCTGCATGGTGTCGACCGAAGTGTCGGACGGGTAGTGGCTGCCCTGCAGGTGCGGGACCACCAGATCGCCCGTGCCCGAAGGCCAGGAGAGCAGCGCGCGCACCGGAGCGCCGTTCTTGAGTACGAGCGTGTCGGCGTGGATGAGGTAATCCTGGCCGAAGGTAAAGGTCTTCGTCACATCGAGGCCGTTGGCTGCGTAGTGGAAGCTCAGCGTCGACGGCGCCTCGAGGGTTCCCGTCGCGGAGGGAACAAACATCGCGTTGGCCAGCGTCTGGTTCAGCCCCGAGTCGTATGTGTAGAGCGACATCGGATAGCCGAACTTCGCGGAAGCGACGTGATCGACCAGATCGAGCGGCTTACCGTCCTGATCCTTCTGACGCCTCAGGATCCAGGAGGTGACGTCGCCGCCGCGGTTCGAAAAGGTAATGCGGTACAGCTCGTTCTCGACGACGGTCTCGGTGGCGGCAGAGGCCTGAACCGCAGGCGTCTGCGTCGCTGCGTTGGCGGCGGTTTGCGCGGCTGCGTTCGACTGCGCGGGCGCGTTCGTCTGGGCAGCGGACTGCGTAGTGGCGGGCGCGTTCTGCGGGGCAGGCGGGTTGGTCTTCATGCGCCAGTACTGGACGCCGAAGATCACGCCCATCATGACGACGAACATGACGAGAAAAGAGCGGTTGTCCTGGCTTCCGGCGCCGCCTGCATTGGGGTTACGAAACTCTGGCAAGGGAAGAACTTCCTATCGTTGAATCTGCGCGTCGGGCGCGGAGTTCGCTATTGTCCATGGTAAATGACTACGTTTGAAGGGACTGTCAGGTTTCGCCGGGCGATCTAATCACGGCACTGGATCGAGGCCGCCCTTGCTGAAGGGATGACACCGCGCCAGCCGGCGCAGGGCAAGCCAGCCGCCACGAATCCATCCATGCCGCACAACGGCGACGTAGGCGTACTCGCTGCATGTAGGGAGATATTTGCATTGCGAAACAGAGACCGCGTGCAGCATCGGAGATAAGACGCGTTTGTAGACGCCGAGCAGCCAGGCAGCCTGGAGCTCGCGGCGGCGCTCTCGATTCACCGCGATATCCCGGCGCCGAGGGGCTGAGCTACCGGTTTGTTGCTTCGACGGGTTGCTGATGGGGCGACCGGGTTCTCCGCCGCGGCCTGCACGCTGCGGAAGATCGTCTCGACCTCGCGCTGGATGAGGGTGAAGTCAGCTTCGAGCACAGTGCGCTTCGGATGCAGCACAACGTCCACGGGTGCGGAGAGCAGCGGCAGCGCGCCGCGGACGGCCTCGCGCAGCCTGCGCTTGATGCGATTGCGTGCGACGGCCTTGCCGAGTGCCTTCGGAACGGTCAGTCCAACGCGCGGTCCCGTGGTCTCGGAGCGCGCGGCAGCGTCAGCATCGCGGAGCGCCGAGAAGTACGCCATCTGCCGGCCGAACTGCTTGCGGCCTGCCTTGTACACGCGCTGGTAGTCGGCGTGTTTTCGCAGGCGGAAGTTCGTGGAGGAGGTCATGGTCGCTCATCGTTGGGATCGCGGCTGAGATGCAGTGCGACCGAGTTGCGCGCGGCAGGTTGCTCCAACACAGAAACGCGCCCTGGAGGAAAATCCCTCCGGAGCGCGCGTTCGAGAAGAAACTCAAAAAAGCTTCGCGAACTGAAGAAAGCTCTCGCGAGAACTAGTCGCGGTAGCCGGCCGAGACCGCAATCTTGTGGCGGCCCTTGGCGCGGCGGCGGCTGAGCACGGCAGCGCCGGCCTTGGTGGCCATGCGGCTCAGAAAGCCGTGAACCTTGCTCCGGCGGCGGCGATTTGGTTGAAAGGTGCGCTTAGGCATCGTCGTATCCTGTTCTGAAGAAATCTTGTAAGGCTGTCTGCTGCGGGCGCCCCTCTACCAGAGAGACTCGTTAGTCACCTTGCACGAGCGGCATTCAGTCGCATGCGCGCAGGCATATGGCAGCACTATTGAGTATACCGAAGTCGCTCCCGATCGGCAATTCTATGATGGACAGGTGATCATCTCCTGAACCGTTCGTGTAAGCATTTTTTGGCCCACATCCAAATCTTCACCGACTCTGGTGCAAACGGTCTCTCTTTCGCATTTTTGAGTTTTTTGAGTTGCTGAACACCCTCGGAATGCGTGCTACTATCAACTCCGTTCGTGGAGTGCAAAAGCACTCCGCCTTGAGTTCCGACCGGGTCTGTTGATTCACTCTCCGGCGGTGCCTATGGCAGCGTCGGAATTCAAAACCAATCTCAGGGTTCCGTTCTCCTCCGCGTGAACGTGTCGCGGAGCTGCCCTACTATTGTGTTTATGCAGTTTTTGTTTCACCTTCACCCTTCGCCGCTTGCTTGCTTTAGCTCCTCAAGAACGTCTAGGACACTAAGGAAGATTCACGATGTCATTTGAGCCGGTCCCAGCTACCGTGCTGAACCAGTGGGTTCGAATTCTCGGCGCGCTGGAAAAGAAGATCAATCGTCAGAGCTTTGAGACCTGGCTAAAGCCCACGCGGTTCTCGCACATCAATGGGCGCACACTGCACGTGCGCATCCCCTCAGCGGCGTTTCAGCACGTCGGCGATCGCTACGGCGATCACATCTACGAAGCGATTGAGACACTCGGCCTCGACCTGGACAACGTCATCTTCGAGATACCGCCGCAGGAGGCGCCGCGGCCGCAGCGTGAAGATGGAGGCTTCGCTCCACAGTCCGCGCACAATGCCAACATCACACGCAACAACTCCCGCCCGGGACCGGCAGCGCCAGGACCGGAGCAGGCTCGCTTCGACTGGAACACCGCGGCGCAGCTCAATCCTCGCTATCAGTTCGACGGCTTTGTAATCGGCAGCGGGAATCAGTTTGCGCATGCTGCTGCGCAGGCCGTCGCTGAGCGGCCCGCGAAGGCCTACAATCCGCTGTTCATGTACGGCGGCGTGGGCATGGGCAAGACTCACCTGATGCACGCAGTAGGCCATCTTGTGAAGACGCGCACGCCGCACGCGGCGATCAGTTACATCTCGGGCGAGAAGTTCACCAACGAGATGATCAACTCTGTGCGCTACGACAAGATGACGACCTTCCGGGACAAGTTCCGCACGGTCGACGTCCTGCTGATCGACGACATCCAGTTCCTCGCCGGCAAGGAGCGCACGCAGGAGGAGTTCTTCCACACCTTCAACGCGCTGCATGAGACCTCCAAGCAGATCGTCATCTCCTCGGACCGCTCGCCTAAAGAGCTGAACGACTTCGAAGACCGCCTGCGCTCGCGCTTCGAGTGGGGCCTGGTCGTCGACATTCAACCTCCCGATCTCGAGACCAAGGTTGCCATCCTGCAGCGCAAGGCCGAGCAGGAGCGGATCGCACTTCCGACCGAAGTGGCCCTGTTCATCGCCGGCAATGTGCGGACCAACATCCGCGAGCTCGAGGGCGCGCTCAACCGCCTCATCGCGTGGTCATCCATGCAGGGCGCGGAGATCACGCTGCCCAACGCGCAGCACTGCCTCAAGCACATCATCGACACGCAGGTCCGCAAGATCACGATTGAAGCGATCCAGCGGGCGGTTGCCGAGTCGTTCGGCATGCGCGTTGCCGAGCTGAAGCAGAAGAACAACTCGCGCCAGATCGTGGTGCCGCGGCAGATCGCGATGTATCTCGCCAAGCAGCTCACCGAGGCCTCGCTGCCTGAGATCGGTCGGCAGTTCGGCGGCAAGCACCACACCACGGTGATGCACTCGATCGCGAAGATAGACGAACAACGCCGCCACGACAAGGACCTGAACCGGACCGTCGCGAAGTTGCTGGAGACGCTGGGATAGCGCAGTGAAAGTGAATTGTGAATAAAGCAAAGGCCGCGATCACTCGCGGCCTTTGAACTTCATACCTTCAACGCCGCTGCGCGGGCCGCCGCCTGCTTCGCAACTCCGCGGCACACGAGATCACAAAGTTCGAACACCAGCGGCATCGCAATCGAGTAGATCGCTCGATTGCCCTCCTGCCGCCGCGAGATCACGCCCGCGGCCTGGAGAATTCCAAGCTGCTTAGACACATTCGCCTGCTTCATTCCTGTGCTTTCAACAAGTTCTCCCACTGATAGCGGACCTCGCTGAAGTGCCTGGAGAACGCGCAGGCGGCTGCCTTCCGACAGCACGGAAAAGAGCTCCGCCACAGCCTGTAGCTGTACACCATCAAAAGTTTTTTTCTTCATATTCCGCAATCTCTAACGGGCCTCAGATTCGCTCCTGGGAATTCGGCCACCATTTGACTATATCACCATACAGCAATATAGTAATCAACAGTTGTCTTAGATCGACTGCACAGAATCGAGGAAATCCCGTGTCGAACGCGAAGAATTACTACCAGAACGTAGCAGCCGCCATGAAGCCCGTCCGCACCGAGATGCCGGATATAGTCAAGGGCTTCCGCGAGCTGCACCAGGCGGCACTGAAGCCGGGTGCGCTCTCGTTGCGGGAGAAGGAGCTGATCGCGATGTCCATTGGTCTCGCGCTCCGTTGCGAAAGCTGCATCTACTCGCATGTGAAGGCCTGCCTCGCTGCCGGCGCCACGCGCGAGCAGATTCTGGAGGCCGCAGGAGTCGCCGTGCTGATGCAGGGCGGACCGTCTTACACCTATCTGCCGCGCGTGATTGAGGCGCTCGACGCTCTCGCCGTGCAGGAAGAGGCGGCCTGAGATGAATGTCATTTCTCTTGCCGAGCTGCGCGCACGCATGAGCGGCGGCCTCAACCCGGTTCTGCTTGACGTGCGCACGCCGGGCGAGTTCGCGCGGATGCATGCGGCCGGGGCCCGCTCCATGCCGCTCGACCAACTCAACGCGGCGAGCGTTGCGGCCGAATGCCGCAGTTCGGACGGCCACATTTATGTCATCTGCCACTCCGGAACGCGCGCCTCCATGGCCTGCCGGCAACTCCTCGACGCCGGCATCCCGGATGTCTCCGTCGTCGAAGGTGGCACGCAAGCCTGGGAGTCGGCGGGCCTTCCCGTGGTGCGCAGTAGCTCGGGCGTTATCTCGCTCGAGCGGCAGGTCCGCATTGCCGCGGGCTCGCTGGTTCTTCTTGGCTGCGTGTTGGCATGGCTGGCAGCACCGCAATTCATTCTGCTGTCTGCGTTCGTCGGCGCGGGGCTCGCCTTTGCCGGCATCACGGATATCTGCGGGATGGCGATTCTGCTCGGCAAGCTGCCGTGGAACTCACGTGGCGGTGACTCCGCGAGATGCTAGATGCCTCAAGGCTCTTCCGGCAGTTAGCTGCAACGGTTCGGCAAAAGCTCCAAGACCGCCTTCGGGCGGCCTTGCTTTTTGCGATGTGATTCTCATTGTGGCCCGCATAGCGCCTGAGTAGAATCGGAGCGCTTTCACGAGTCACTTTTGGCCGAACTCAAATCTCAATGGAGATTCCATCATGGAACAGCAGAAACAAGTCACGCCTGAACGCATTATGCAGATGGCGTGGGGCTACGCCCCGACCCTGATTCTTGAAGCCGCGATCCGCAACAAGGTTTTCGACACACTCGACGCCGGGCCGAAGACAGTTGATGAAGTCACGTCTGCGACGGGCGCGTCGGAGCGCGGTGTACGCGCCATCATGAACGCGCTCGTCGGGCTCGACCTGCTGAAGAAAAACGGCGGCAGCAAGTATGAGCTGACTCCGGAAAGCGCGGCATTTCTGGTCTCGACCAAGCCCTCGTTCATGGGCGGAATGGCGGCGCACACGTCACAGCAGCTCATCCCGAACTGGCTGCATTTGAGCGACGTGGTTGCGACGGGCAAGCCCGCGAGCACCGTCAATCAGGCGGACGGAGGCGAGGCGTTTTTCCAGGAACTCGTCAGCAATATCTTCGCGATGAGCTACGCCCCGGCCAAGGCTCTCGGTGCACATCTAGCGCTCGGCGAGTCTGGTCCTCCGGTGCGTGTGCTCGATCTCGGCGCCGGTTCCGGCGTGTGGAGCATCGCGCTCGCGCAGAGCTCGCCGCGCGTGCAGGTCACGGCGGTCGACTGGCCGGGCGTGCTTCCGATTACGAAAAAGACGGCCGACCGTTTCGGCGTGGGAGACCGCTACACGCTGGTTCCCGGCGACCTCGGCAAGGTTGATTTTGGCAAGGATTACAACGTCATCACTATCGGCCACATCCTGCACAGCGAGGGCGAGGAGCGCTCGAAGACGCTGCTGCGCAAATGCTTTGACGCGCTCGCTCCTGGCGGCACGATCGCGATCCAGGAGTTTCTCGTCAACGCCGAACGCACCGGGCCGGCGATGAGCCTCATCTTCGCCGTCAACATGGTCGTGAACACGGACAACGGCGACACCTGGAGCTTCGATGAGATCTCCGGCTGGCTCAAAGAGGCGGGCTTCGCGAATCCACGCACGCTCGATTCTCCGGGGCCCTCGCCGCTGATATTGGCGACCAAGCCGTAAGCGACGAGTGAGTAGTGAGTAGTGAATAGTGAATAAGACAACAACAAAGACAAGGCCACCAGATTCGGTGGCCTTTGCCTCTGCTTTATTCACTATTCACTACTCACTATTCACTGCATTACTTCAAATACTTCTCCGGCAGCGTCACGCCCGAGCGCTCATCGTCCCAGATGATGCTCGCGACCCAGAAGCGTCCCCGCGCCTTCACGATCTGCAGCGAGTTGATGCCGCGCACGAACGGCTTGGGGTCGTCGGCGGAGTGGCGGCTCTCATACGTGCTCCACACGCTGATCAGGTTGCCGAACTCCTCGACCCTGTTCGCGATGCCACGCTCGAAGAATCCATTGCTCTGGAAGAACGGAGCATCGCGGTCGATGTAATCCTGCGGGGTGAGGAACACGACGTCGTCCGGCCGCTCGGGCTTTCCATCGGCTGCCGGTTGCGCGTGGCGGATGACGCCGAGCCTTCCGTCCGGAAGAAACAGTGAGCGGAAGCGGTCCCAGTCGCGCGGCTTGCCGGCCGGCCCGCTGATTACGTCGTAGAGCGCTGCCATCAGGCTGTCGACGCTGGCGACATCGTCCTTCTTTGCCTTCGGCCAGTCCGGGTGCGACGCGATGGAGCTCGGCAGTGGCTTGGGCGGGGGCGGGGGAGCTGCCGTCTGCGCGGTGGCCGCTCCGCAGCACAACGCAGTCGCCAAAACCGCGGCGAATGCAGCCGAACACGTTGAAATCAAACGCACGAAACACCTCCGGAAGATTCACCGGAGGATACCAGAGGAAATTGTCACTGGGAGTCGTTCGTTGTCGGTGAAAGCAACTCAACGTTCGGCGGCTGGGCTAAGCAACTCTGCCGCATTTTGCCCGCTCCAATTTGTCATCAGCAAATGGAGGTGACAGATGGAGTCGCTTCATAACGGACAATGCGGGCTCTGCGGTCACTTCGGAGAGAACCACCAACAGACACCTGCGCTGGTGTCCATCCTCAGCAGCAAGCAGGCCAGTGAGACCATGCTGGATGAGTGCGGTCATCCGCGCCATGCCTCTCTTCACCTGAAGGTGTCTCCCATCTCCGGCTGTGACGGGTTCGTGCCGGCAGCACGAGCCTGAACCCCGGGCATGCTCGCCCCTGCCCGGCCGGGCCCCCACGTGTGAATGCGGCTGACGGAACAGCCTCTGGTGTGGTGATTTCTCCGCACCGAGGCTGTTTCGGCTTGAGCGATGTTTGTAAGGATCACGTCAGGCGTAGGCGCCCATCGTTTCGAAGTAACCCGGCAGCGTCGCTACCGAGACCGAGAACTCCACGCCCGGGTGTGCGGGCAGCTCGCGGTTGTGTCCGTGCTGGTTGAGAAGCGCCTGTTGAATCTCGACACGCGTTGAGCGCTCGCCGGAGAACGATCGCGTCCAGTAAATTTGAAAGCCCTGTCCGCAGACAGGACAGCTTACGTCGCAATCGCCTTCGGAAGCCTTACACAGGATCTGCATCGTCGTTTTACACCCCGTGGGTAGGAACCCAAAACCGCTGGATGGAATCTACGGCAGGGCGCGCCGAAGACTAATGCCGCCTCGGCTGTAAGTGGTACAACTTTCCGCTGAAATAAGGCCTTTTGTAATGGCGGGTTTGTACCGTGACGGCTGTACCGTGACGCTCGTACCGTATGCGGCTCCGGTTGCTATGCTGGTGGAGTGAACTCACAGATCAAGATTCAGCTTCCTGACGGCTCCGCGCGCGAGGTTCCGCGCGGAACGACGCCGCTCGACATCGCAAACAGCATCTCGCCGCGCCTCGCCGCCGCCGTGGTTGTCGCGCGTGTGCGCCCGCTGAACACCGCCTCTACCGAAAGCGCCGATGCTGAAGCTAAAGCTGAACAGAGCGAAGAAGCGATGTACTCCGGCCAGGCCGAGCAGGGCGAACGAATCGTCGACCTCTCCGCTCCCCTCAACGAGGATGTTGCGCTCGAGCTGCTGAAAGAGAATGATCCGGCAGCGCTGCGTGTCGTGCGCCATTCGGCCGCGCACGTCATGGCGACGGCGATCCTCGAGCTCTTCCCGGAGACCAAGCTCGGCCACGGTCCCGCTACCGACAACGGCTATTTCTATGACGTCTACCGCGAGACGCCGTTCACCGAAGCCGACCTCGCCGCGATCGAGCAGCGGATGCATGACGTGGTCGCGCGCGACGAGAAGTTCCAGCGCGTCGAAGAGCCGCGCGAGCAGGGCCTTGCTGATTACGAAAAGTCCGGCGAGTTCATGAAGGTCCACTTCATCGAACGCTTTACCAAACCCGGCGACACGATTTCGCTCTACAAGAACGGTAACTTCACGGACTTCTGCCGCGGCCCGCACGTGCCCTCCACCGGCCGGGTGAAGGCGTTCAAAGTCACGTCGATTGCGGGCGCGTACTGGCTCGGCAAAGAGGACAACCAGCAGCTGCAGCGCATCTACGGCACGGCATTCTTCTCGCAGAAGGACCTCGACGCCCACTTCAAGTACCTCGAGGAGATCAAGGCGCGCGATCACCGCGTGCTCGGCAAACAGCTTGATCTCTTCTCCATCCAGGAGGTCGCCGGCGCGGGCCTCATCTTCTGGCACCCGAAGGGCGGCCTCATCCGCAAGACGATGGAAGACTGGATGCGCGCCGAATGCATCCGCCGCGGGTATCAGATGGTCTTCACGCCGCACATCATGCGCCGCGAGCTCTGGAAGATCTCCGGCCATGAAGAGAATTACGCCGAAAACATGTACCCGCCGATGGAGCTCGACGATGCTGAGTACCGCATCAAGCCCATGAACTGTCCCGGCCACATCCTCATCTACAAGAATTCGCCGAAGTCCTACCGCGACCTTCCGCAGCGTTATGCCGAGCTCGGCAATGTGTACCGCTATGAGCGCAGCGGCACGATGCATGGGCTTCTGCGCGTTCGCGGCTTCACCCAGGACGACGCCCACATCTTCTGCACACCGGAGCAGATTGAAGACGAGATGGAAGCCTGCGTCGATTTCGCAGAGTCTGTCCTCAAGACCTTCGGCTTCTCTGAATTCAAGGTCGAGCTCTCCACGTGGGACCCCAAAGATCCCAAGTTCATTGGCGGCGCCGAGCAGTGGAACCGCGCGAATGGCTCGCTCACCCGCGTGCTCGAACGCAAAAACATCTCCTACAAGACCATCCCCGGAGAGGCAGCCTTCTACGGCCCCAAGATCGATATCAAACTCGTCGACGTCCTGGGCCGCCTTTGGCAGCTCTCCACCGTCCAGTTCGATTGGAACCTTCCCGAGCGCTTCCAACTCGAATACATCGGCGAAGACGGCGAGCGCCACCGCCCCGTCATGGTCCACCGCGCTCTCTTCGGCTCTGTCGAGCGCTTCTTCGGCGTGCTCATCGAGCACTACGCAGGCGCCTTCCCGTTCTGGCTCGCTCCCGTGCAGGTCGGCCTCGTGCCCATCAGTGAAAAGCACGCCGACTACGCGCAGAGCGTAAAGAACCGCCTTGAAGCCGCCGGCCTTCGCGTCGAGCTCGACCTCTCCAACCAGAAGATGAACGCGAAGATCCGCGATTTCGGCCTGCAAAAGGTTCCGTTCATCCTCGTCGTCGGCGACAAGGAATCGGCGACGGACTCAGTCAGCGTGCGCGTCCGTGGCAAAGGCGACCAAGGCTCACAAACCATCGACGCCTTCCTCGCACACGCGAAGCAGCTCGTCGCTGAGCACTCGATGGAGCTATAGAAAACCAGTGCAGCTCATCGAGCTCGAAACAAAGATCGCAGCGCCGCTTGAGCGCTGCTTTCTTTTGTCCCTCAGCATCGAGCTGCACATGGCCAGCACCGCGCCCACGCGCGAGCGCGCCATCGCTGGTGTGACACACGGCATCATCGGCCCGGACCAGACCGTGACCTGGCGCGGCCGCCACTTCGGGCTGATGCTTACGCACACCTCACTCATCGATCGCTATGATCCGCCGAACTATTTCCGCGATGTCATGGTCGCAGGCCACTTCCGTTCTTTCGAGCACGAGCATTTCTATGAGCCCATCGAAAAGAGCCAGACTCTGATGCGGGATCGCCTTTGGTTCTCTGCCCCTTTTGGTGTAGCCGGCATCCTCACAGAGCAATTTTTTCTGCGCCGATATTTCATAAAATTTCTTCAGGCGCGCAACGCGGCCATCCGTCGTGTTGCGGAGAGCCCGACGCAAGAGTGGCGTGATTATCTGGGCTGACCGAAGCGAAGAATCCGGCAGCTACCGAGCCACTTTCACATCGACCTTGTAACGACTCCCGGCGTCGAAGGCTCCACGATGTTTACTCTCCGGCACGGCCTTCTCATCCAGGCACCCATTGATCTCTGCTTCGCCCTCTCCACACACCTTCGTGTCGTGGAGCGAGTGCTCGGGATGCATCCCGTCGAAGGACGTACCGCTGGTCTCGTCACCGCCGGCGATACCGTTCGGTGGGAGGGTATGCGCTTCGGCTTCGCCAACTACCACGTGTCGCTCGTCCCGCCCGACACATGGGACCCTCCCCGCTTCTTTCAGGCCCGCATGATCACGGGCCGGTTCCGCAGCTTCGAGCACGACCATAGCTTCGTTGAAACCGCAAAGGGAACCTTCCTCGACGACCGCATTCGCTTTACGATGCCGTTCGGTCGCGCCGGCGATCTTGTCGGACGCGCGGTCGTCGTCCCACATATCCTCGGACTCATGCGCCGCCGCTTCAGCCTCCTCAAACGCCTCGCTGAAACGGACGAGTGGCGCGACTATCTTCCCGCGCTGGAGCTCGAACCGCACCTTTCATCGCCGAACATCGTCCGGCCATCGACCTCGCCTGAAGGGCGTCTTCCTGCGCAAATTCACGCCACACTACAGTCTTGGTCAGAGACGTCCTCGGTCCAAAGCTTCATGCTGGACACCAGCGTTCGGAGATGAACTGCGAATGACTACCAGCCGCGCTCTTCCGCCGGGTCGTTCCTCAGCCTGATCGTCAATGCGCATAGGCCTCCATCCGCCTGCAGCCAACTCTTCGATAAGGTCCTCGAGATACCGCTTCAACCTTGGACGCAGGTCCACGAACTCCACCCCGATACATCGTGCCCGACGCATCTCCACCACCCTGCCGCGCACACGAAACGACAGCTCGTGGACCGTAAAGGTCAGCTCAAAAAGAGTCTGCAGATTGAACTCCGGCCGACGTCGCAGCACGAGCTTGCATCCTCTCAGGCTCAGGTTTTCTATCCGCGCAGGGTAGGATTTTCCGATCTCGTAAAGATGGATTTCGGCCATGCCTTCGCAGGCGAAACGCTCGTGCTTCCTCTGCTCTCTCATGCTCGACGGTCATTCCACAGGCACGTTATCGGCAACAATGGAGACCGCATCAACCGTGTAACAAAACAGCACGGGCGGTGCGCGCCGCATCTCAAGCCTCAGAGCGCATGTTCACCATCCGCGACAGCATCCTCATCCAAGCGCCCATCGACCGCATCTTCGCGCTCTCCACGAGCATCGCGATCGTGGAGCGCGAGCTCGGCATGCATCCCACTGCGGGCGGCCGCACCTCTGGCCTGGTCACCGCCGGCGACATCATCCGCTGGCAGGGCATGCAATTCGGCTTCCCAAACTATCACGTCTCGCTCATCGTCCCCGACACCTGGGACCCGCCGCACTTCTTTCAAGACCGCATGATCGCCGGCCGCTTTCGCAGCTTTGAGCACGACCATCGGTTCACCGAAACTGCAGAAGGTACACGTCTGGACGATGAAGTTCGCTTCTCCATGAAGCTGCGCTGGGGCGGCGCGCTCACCGGCCGCACCATCGTAGCGCCGCGCATTCGCGGCCTCATGCGCCGCCGCTTTCATCGGCTCAAACGGCTCGCAGAGACGGAGGAATGGAGGCAGTCTCTCGTCGCCGTGTAGCTCAAAGCAGCTGGATCGGAGCGCCTTCTCGCCGCTGCGATATGCTTGCAATACTTCGTCGCTCCGGAGAGCTCATGGGACGTCCTCGCGTTGTGTTTGCGTTTGCCGTGTCACCAAACAAAATTGGAGGCGTCGAAGCTTTCTCCGAGCGGCTCGCGCGCAAGCTCAACGACAAAGGATGGGATCTCACACTCTGGTTCCAGGACGAGCCGCCACCACTCGTGCGCGAGTTCCTGCTTGGCCCCGGCAACGTGAAGATCGAGGTCTTTCGCGCGCAGTCGAACATGGGCGCCGCCAATGTCAAAAAGTCACTCGGCATGTTCCGGAAGGAACGCCCGACACTGGTCTGCTACTCGCTCGCGGGCGTCGTGCGATGGTGGCCGCTTCTCGCGCGGCTGTGCGGAGCGCGTGGCTCGGTCTACTACGACCAGACATCGCGGCCCAGGGGCAGCGAAGGATATCGAGCATCCGCCAAGGTGAGGTGGATGATGAAGCCGCTCTCCCGTTCCGTATGCGCCACGGATTTTGTGCGCCGGTGCTCGGAGCGCGAAGGCATCATCCCTTCTGCAAAGACAATGGTGATCTACAGCGGCACCGACACAAAACGTGTTCACGGCAGCGGAGAGGAGTTCCGCAGACGTTATGGAATTCCGCTCGATCGCACGCTCGTTATGCAGGTCAGTTGGCTGGTGCCAGAGAAAGGGATTGACGTCGCGCTGCGCGCTGCCCAGGTTGCAGTACAAGACCAGCCGTCGCTCCACTTTGTCTTCTGCGGCGAGGGAGCTCATCGCGCCGAGTATGAAGGGCTCGCGCGACAGCTCGGCATCAAAGATCACGTTACCTGGACCGGACAGGTGGAGGACCTCGTTGGCGGAGGAGCCTTCAAGGCCGCCGACATCCTGATTCAATGCTCGCAGTGGCAGGAGGCTTTCGGGTTCACCGTTGCTGAAGCCATGAGCGCCGGCCTGCCTGTGATCGCGTCGCGTATTGGCGGCCTGCCGGAACTCGTCGTCGACGGAGATAACGGCTTTCTGTTTGATCCGCCGTCGTCGGAACAACTCGCGGCACACATTCTCCGGCTGCAGACTGATACAGCTCTCCGCCAGCGTATGGGAGTGCGCTCCCGGACGCGCGCCGCCGAGCAGTTCGATCTCCAGGTCTGCGTCGATCGCTGGGTTGATCTATTGACCAAGATTTAGAAAAGCACTTAATCCAGCGCCCCGCGGCCTGCATCTCACCACCGAGGTGCCTTCATGAAAGCTGCGGTTCTGCAAGAGTACGGTCCGCCATCGAACCTCAAGTACGAAGACTTCCCTGACCCGAAGCCCGGCCCGGGCGAGGTCCTTGTTGCGGTTCGTGCGGCGAGCATCAATCCCGTCGATTTGAAGATGCGCTCGGGCGCCGCGAAGGAGCGCTTTCCCGTCACCTTCCCTGGCATTCTCGGCCGCGATGCCGCCGGCGTGGTGCGCGCGCTCGGCGAGGGCGTCGACCAATTCGCTGTCGGCGACCGCGTCTTCGCTCTTGCGTGGGGAACCTACGCCGAGCTCTGCGTGGTCAAAGCTGCAGACCTCGCGAAGGTTCCTGACGGGGTGGAGATGACGACGGCCGCCGCCGTTCCGCTCGTCTCCTGCACGGGCGATGAGCTCATCCGCGAAGCCACGGGCGTCCAGCCCGGTCAAACCATTCTCCTCACCGGAGCCGTCGGCAGCGTAGGCCGCTGTGCCCTGTTTGCCGCACAGGAGATCGGTGCAAAGGTGATCGCTGGCGTTCGCAAGAACCAGATCGACGAAGCCAAATCGCTCGGCGCCATCGACGCGATCGACCTCTCCAGCGATGCCGCGATCGCGAAACTCGGCACAGTCGACGCCGTCGCCGACGCTGTCGGCGGTGAGGTCGCATCGAAGCTGCTCGGTAAGGTGAAGCCCGGCGGCAACTACGGCAGCGTGCTTGGCCAGCCGAAAGATTACGCCTTGCACCCGACCATCAACATCAAGGCAATGATGGCGCACCCGGACCCAGCGACATACGTGCACTACGCCGAAGCCATTCGAGACGGCAAGCTCAAGCTGATCATCGATCGCGTCATGCCGCTCAGCGACGCCGCACAGGCCCACGCAGCCGCCGAAAAGGGCGGCGTCGGCAAGATCATCCTCACATCCTGACGCGCTCATCGAAGTCCTTCGCGGCAATCCCCGATACAAGGAGAAGACCCAACACTGCCGACGCCGCACAGGCCCGTTAGTTCCGATAAAGCGTGTGGTAGCCTGACTCTGCCTGAACCAGATGCATAGATCCTCACCCCAACAGTGGGTGCGCGTGACGGAAGGATTTCCATTCCGTGCCACCGCCGTACTCGTTCTAATCAGCGTATTCGCGGTGGCGTCGAGGCATGGCGTGCTGGAAGACGCCCTCATCTACGCTCGTTTTGTAGCCAATTTGTTTGCGGGGCACGGGCTGGTCTTCAATCCCGGCGAGCCCGTCAACGCCCTCACGTCGCCGCTATTCACCTACCTGCTTATCGCGATGACGTGGCTGTTGCACGGCCGTGTGCTGCTGGCAGGGGATGTTCTCTTCACCCTCACGTTCGCCGGCGCGTGTCTACTGGCGGAGAATCTGGCGCCATTCTCCGGAATCCTGGCTGCGGTCACCGCCTATTTCTATAGCGTCATCGGAATGGAGACGTCCACCCTCCTCCTTGTCCTGATGCTGGTGGTAACGGTATATCAGAAGAGGAAGTACGAGTGGCTCCCGCTGCTGGTCGCAATCGCGGTGCTCACTCGCTTTGAAGCAGGGCTGCTTGTGCCGATTGTTGCATGGAAGTTATGGCGCGAGCGTCGCTTCCCGCGAATGATCGCGTTCCTGCCCGCTATCGCGCTTCTGTTTGTATACGTCCTGTTGAACCGGCATTTCTACGGCGCCTGGCTTCCCAATTCAGCGACGTCCAAACTGGCGCAGGCGCGTTCTGGTCTGTGGGGGCAATGGCCGTGGAGCTTCCTCCAGATCGGAGGCTGGGCATTCGGTCACGGCGGTCTTTTCCGGCAAACGTGGTGGATGGTTCCGCCTGTGCTGGTACTCGCTGTGCTCGGATGGGGAAAGCAGCGCGGATCGAGGCCGGAGCAACTGCTGACTCCGTTCGCGCTTGCGTTGATGGCCTTCTACATTCTTTTCAACATTCCTTCCTACCACTGGTATTACGCTCCATTCGTCTTTCTGCTGTGTATCTATGCGATGTGGGGACTACCGCAGACCAGGGTGGCCCATGTGGTGGTTGTGCTTTGCGTCGTCATCTGTATTGCGCTCAACTTCCGCGAGATGCGCCGCCCGCTAGCGACCGCGGATTACGTCAATATCGCTGAGTGGATTAATCGCAACACGCCCAGCAACGCCACAATCGAGGCTTCGGAGATCGGCACCCTCGGCTGGTACACGCATCGTCCTGTGATCGACATTCTTGGACTGACCAACCCCAAGAATTCCGATCACATCGCCCACAAAGACGTCACAAGCTGGCTGAGCGAGGATCGTCCAGCGTACATCGTCGTGCACCATCCGTTATGGGTATGGGAGAAGGTTACGGAGAATTCGCCCGACTACGAGCAGGTGCCCTTCCACTCCGGCAATGTATACCTGTTGAAGAGAATCAATCCCGATCGGTAGCGCCATCATCACAAAGCAGTGGCGCGGAGAGCAATGTCTTCGAGAAAAATTGTTATCACCGGGGCCGCCGGTCTTGTCGGCCAAAATCTGATCCCCCGGCTTGAGCAGAAGAATCTCGGCGAGCTTGTCGCGATCGACAAGCACCCTACGAACACCGAGACTCTGCGCCGTCTGCACCCGAACCTGCGCGTCATCCACGCCGACCTCGCCGAGCCCGGCCCATGGCAGGACGAGTTTGTTGGCTGCACGCACCTGATGAACGGCCACGCGCAGATCGGCGGCATCTACCCCGCTGAATACGTTCGTAACAACATCACCGCCACAGAGCGCGTGCTCGAGGTGGCGCTGCGCAACAAAGTCTCCTATGTCGTCAATATCTCTTCATCGGTCGTGAACTCGATGGCCATCGACGACTACACCGAGACCAAGAAGGCGCAGGAGAAGCTTGTGCTGGACTCCGGCATCAAGCAGGTTGTGCTTCGGCCCACGCTGATGTTCGGCTGGTTCGACCGCAAGCACGTCGGCTGGCTCGCGCGTTTCATGCAGCGCACGCCCGTGTTTCCCATCCCTGGCACCGGCCGCTTCCTTCGCCAGCCACTTTTTGTCGGCGACTTCTGCGACATCATCGACAGCTCACTGGAGCACGAGATCACCGGCGCCTACAACATCACGGGGCTGGAGCGCATCGACTACATCGACCTCATCCGTGCCGTGAAGCAGGCCACCGGCTCGAAGACGCGCATCATCAAAATTCCCTATCGCGTCTTCTGGCTGCTGCTCAAGACCAACGCTCTCTGGGACAAGGATCCGGCCTTCACGGCCAAGCAGCTCGAGGCGCTCGTCACGCCCGATGTCTTCGAGGTCATCGACTGGCCCGGCATCTTCGGCGTTCGCGCCACGCCGCTACAGGACGCCTTGAACACCACCTTCCGCGATCCAAAATATTCGAAGGTTGTGCTGGACTTCTGAAGCCCATGCAGGCAGCCGATCTGGAAAAACCGTCCGAGCGAAAGGCGCTCCGATATCTCGGAGTCGCGACTCTCGCTGTTCCCATCCTGCTGTTTGTCCTGGTCACTCTGCGCACCAGCGTCAACATTCCCTTCGAGGATGACTATGACGGCATCGGTGAGTTCATTGAGCACTATGTCTCGCTGCACGGCGCGGCAGCGAGGCTCTGGTGGGTCCTGACCGCGCAGCATGTGCAATACAAAGACATGGTGATGCAGACGGTCGTCGCTCTGCAGTATCAATGCATCCATCGCATCAACTACCAGTGGCTGCAGCTTTGCGGCAATCTTTCCGAGCTGGCGACAGTCGTCGTTCTCTGGTTCATCTTTGCGCGCTCCGCCAGACCGCTCACGCAGCGCATCTGGTTGTTCAGCGTTCCCTGTTTTCTGTATCTCGGGCTGCGCTACGCCGACACGGTCAACTGGGCCATGACCAATCTGCAGGGACCAACGGTCATCCTCTTTGCTGCGCTGACGGCGCTCCTCGCGACCTCCACGCGCCGCAAGATTATGCCGTGGTTCCTGCTTTCGCTCGCCCTTACGATCGCCTCCTCGGTCAACGGCTTTCTCATCGTGCCGGTTCTCCTCTTCCTGTTTCTGTATGCACGGCGCTTCCGTGAAGCCTCCTACACCGTCGCCGTCACATTGGCCATGGGTGCGCTTTACGCCTGGCACTACACACTCATCGTCGGCTCTGACGTTCCATCCCCACATGGCGTCAAGTCGCTGATCGGTTTCCCCTTCGCCTTCCTCGGAGCTGGGACCGGCGCTGTCCATAGCGCTCTCGTGGTTGGCGTGGTACTCGTCGCGGGCTTCGCCTTTCTCACCTTGCGAGGCTGGCTTCGCGTGTGCCCAGCCTCTTTCGGCCTTGCTCTCTTCAGTCTCCTCACCGCCTGTCTTGTTGCGGCAGGACGATTTCGATTAGGGCTCGAAGCTGCTATTCCCGGCCGCTACGCGATGTACACGGCTCTGCTCGCTTCACTCGAGTACATCGCCGCCGTCAGGCTGTTCGCTCCCCGGACGCTGCGTCGCGGTTCGCCGTGGTTTTTATGTCTCGGCGCCGCCGGCGTTGGCGCTTTCCTGTTTTGTCTGCTCGCCGACCTCCGCGGATATCAGTTGCTGCGCGATCGGAAGGAGCGTCTCACGACGCACCTGATTCTCTGGGAGCGGCACCCGGATCACCTGGTGCTCGTACCCGACGAAGGCATCGCTGAACAGCAGCCAGGCTTCGTTCGAACCCGCATACGCTTCCAGCAGGATATGCAGCGAGAGGTTGCTGCCGGTCTCTATATTCCGCCCTACACAGCCGCAGACCCTCTGCCGGTCCGCACCCACTCGCCTTCTTCGCAAGGGATCGAAAATGAACGCCCCTGAGATGACTCGTGGCTCCCAGAGCCGTACCAGCCCGCCGAAGCTTTTCTCCGCTGCCGGCTTTTTCTGCGTGCTTCTTCTCGCTGTCTGCATCATCATCACGTGGCCCTTCGCGCAGATCGGCATCAACGATGACTGGGTTTACAGTCTCATCGCGTTTGACTTCGCCCGCACGGGACACTTCCTGTATCACGGATGGGCGTCTCCAATTCTTGGCTGGCAAGCAATGTGGGGAGCGCTCTTTGTTCGGCTCTTTGGCGCATCGTTTAACGTCATCCGACTTTCCAGCATTCCCATCGCGCTGGCCACCGTGCTGCTTTATCACGGCGTGCTTCGTCGCTTCGGGCTCAATCCTGCGCACGCTGTCTTCGGCACGCTCACGTTTGCTCTGAGCCCGCTGTTCCTGCCGTTGACAGCGACGTTCATGACCGACGTCTCAAGCCTTTTTGCCATCCTCGTGTGCGTCTATCTCTGCCAGCGGGCCATCGCTGCGCACACGAATCTGTCGGCCATCTCCTGGCTCGCCGCCGCTGCGTTGACCAATATTGCGCTCGGGACCGTCCGCCAGATCGCGTGGCTTGGTCTTCTAGTTATTGTGCCGAGCTGTGGATGGCTGCTTCGCCGCCGCCGCTTCGCGCTTCCCGCCACCGCAGTTCTCTGGCTCATTGGCGCGATCTGCATTCGGTCCGTGCTCCACTGGTTTGCCCGCCAACCCTACTCCGCGCCATTGAGCCTGCTCCCTCCGCGCCAGGCTCACAACATGGTCTACGTGCATCTGGCTAACAGTATCTGGCGCACGCTGCTGGCCACGCTGCTGTATGTGCTTCCGGTTCTCGCGATGGGCGTCGCAGCGTTGCGCCAAATGCGCAGCCGCAGCTTCGTCGCGCCGGCAACGGCGGCTGCCATCGTCATTGTGCTCTGGCTTGCGATCCCGGCGCAGATCATCGATCCACTTCTGCCGCCATGGCTGGGCAATGTGGTCACGGCCAACGGCATCATGCAGAGCGGTGGTCTCTTCGGATCCACCAGGTCTGTACCGCCCTGGATACTGGCCTGCGTCGCAGCTCTGGTTGCATTCTGCGCTGTCGCCTGCGTGCAAACGTTCTTAAAATTCCGCGCGTCCTCCCATCCGCAAGCGGAAATGTCGTGGCGCACGCTATCCATTCTTCTTCTGCCGTTTACGGCGGTGTACTGCTGCCTGCTGGTGCCTCTCGCGTCGTCGCTCGGCATGATAGACCGCTACCTTCTGGAGATCCTTGCCGTCCTGCTCGTCTTCCTTCTGCGCTTGCACCAGGAGCGCATAAGCCCGCGCATCCCTGCCATCTCCGTCGCCATCCTTGCAATCGGTGCTGTCATTGCGATTGCCGGCACGCATGATCTCTTTGCCATGGACCGCGCGCGCGTCCGTCTGCTCGACGAGGTTCAGCGCTCCGGCGTGCCGCGCACCGCCGTCAGCGGCGGGTTCGAATTCGACGCTGTCACGCAGGTCCAGGCCTGGGGCTACTTCAATGACCCTCGCATCAAAAATCCACCCGACGCCTTTAAGCCGCAGCCTGACGCTTACGTGGACACCGATCCCTGCCGCAACCCGCTGCAGGTGTATGCCCCGGCCGTGCACGCCATCTATGTTCTTGAGGCGGACCCCATCGCCTGTCTCCATCCGAGCCAGTTCCCGCCCGCCACCTACCAGACCTGGCTTCCGCCCGCGAAGCGCCAGCTCTTCATCGGAATCCGCAATCCCACGCCAGCCAGTTGGGGTCAGCCATCCCATTGATGCAAGACCGAACCGCTACGTCTTGCGGCTGATCCGGTAGATGTAGAAGCTTTCCAAAGCAGAGTCCGCACCCGGAAACGAAGTCAGCGGAACAGCCTGAAGTCCCGCGCTCGTTAGACGTTTAGTGTCGTCGTCGGCGAGAGGTCGGTAGAACACAAACACCAGTTGATTGGTGTGCAGGTCCTGCATAGCCAGGTTGAATCGCAGAGGAAGCTGTGATTCAGGGAACACCTCGCGGTCCTTGGAGAACAGCTTGAACGTGTCCACGCACCGGCATTCCAGAAAATAAACCGGCCGCTGCATCTCTTCCGCCACGCTGCCGAAGCTGACATCACCCGCACCCACCAGGGCCGCGTTCGGCTCATTCTGCTTCAGCCAGAACGCCGCCTCCCGCGCGCGCGAAAACGGATGTGCCCATGAGCCGTAAACTGCGAACGCACCGGCGACCGCACTCATCCCCAGCAGAAGATACGTCCAGCGCGACCATCTGACACGTCGCTCGCCCTTGCCCTCGTTCTGCACGCTCTGCAGCCACAATCCCACCACAAACGACACAAACGAGATGCCCCAATGCCGTACGCGCCCTTCATAGACGAAGTCGGCGAACAGGATGCCAAAGGCAAGCGTGCATCCCATCAGCAAAAGCAGATTGCGATCGCGGCGAAACGTCCACCAGTACGCGAACAGCACCACCGGAACCAGCAGGTAGAGCCAGCGCGCCTCCACCACGCTTGTCTCCCAGAAGTGGTGCGGGAACTTCGGTGAGATCGGCCACCACGGCGCGGCCACCATATTGCCAATTGACGCCTGGATGCGATGCCGGTCGAGCGCGTGCGACCCAAGGTGCCCGGAACTCTGCCAGCTGATCTGCTTCGCCGGCCACAGCGTCGCAATGGATAGCCCTACCAGCGCCACATAAGCGAGCACTCCCGGAACCCAGCGCCTGATCACAGCGCGGCGCTGCTCTCTCGCCACGTCGAAGTACGAGCTGTACGCATACTCGACCAACAGCGCGCCTGACAACAGCACGCCGGTCATGTCGGTATTGCCGGCGAGGCCCAGCAGCGCACAGCAGCCCACCACGCAATCCGGCTTCCGCAGTCTGAGCACGACATAGAGCAGCACCAGCAGCAACATCACCGAGTACATCCGGCACATCACCGTGTACTCCCACACGAGGAAGTAGCTGCCCAGGATCAGAGCCCGCTGCTTGTAGGTGAAAGGTGACAACAGCCCGAGGATGAGGATGTTCGCGGTGCCCAGCGCGGCCTCCACCCACTTCATCCCCACGGGATCATGTGTCAACCGCGACGGAAACCAGAGGATGAAGTACCAGAGCCACGGGTGGCCTTCGAAGTGTACGTAGTAGAAGAGTTTCGAAAGTGTCGGGCTCGCCGCGCTGATCGCCCATGCATTGACCTCATCGAAGAACATCGTGTGATGCGCGATATCCACCCAGAACAGCAGCAGGAAGGGAAGCACAACCGCCAGCGTCTTCCACGACAATCTGCTGAATCGGGCGTGTGCCTGGGGATGAGCGGTAGAAGTAGCCATTCACCACAAGTGTAGCCAGCCAGGTACGCCTTGCGCGAAATTGAACCTACTGTCACACACCTTCGCTAGCGTAGCGGCATGCTCCTGAGCTTCGTGGTTCCTGCGTACAACGAAGAGGCCTACCTCGGTGCCTGTCTCGATTCCATCCTGGAACAGACCCGCGGCCTTGAGCACCTCACCGAGATCATCGTCGTCAACAACGCCAGCACCGATGGCACCCGCGCGATCGCGCTCCGGTATGCCATGCAGGATGCGCGCGTGCGCCTCGTCGACGAGCAGCGCAAGGGGCTTCCCTTCGCACGGCAGGCCGGCTTCCTCGCCTCCACAGGATCGCTCCTCGCCAACGTAGACTCGGACTCCCGCCTCACGCCCGGCTGGGTCGAGAATGTCCTTCGCACCTTTCGTGACCACGAGGGCAATCATCCTCAACTCGTCGCGCTCTCCGGCCCGCTCGTCTACTACGACCTCACGTCTTCGCAGCGCCGCCTCGTGAGCGTCTTCTATCTCATCGCGTGGCTCACCTATGGGATCAACAAGTACATCCTGCGCGTGGGCTCCATGGTGCAGGGCGGCAACTTCGTCCTCAGCCGCGCTGCGCTGGAGGCCATTGGCGGTTACGACGTCTCCATCACCTTCTACGGCGAGGACACCGACATCGCGCGCCGCCTTCATGCCGTCGGCAAAGTCCTATTCACCTTCGACCTGAAGATGCTCTCCTCCGCGCGCCGCCTCAAGCACGAAGGCATGCTTACCATCGCCTTCCGCTACGCGGTGAACTACTTCTGGACGACCTTCTTCAAGCGGCCCTTCACGCGCGAGCACATCGATATCCGGGAGCTAAGTACGAGTGAACAGTGAGTAGTGAATAGTGAATAAAGCAAGAGCCAGTCACCTGCGCACTGCTCTCGTCGGGAATCGTCATGTGTAGGGCTGGAAGTAGTTTGGTAGTTGTCTTATTCACTACTCACTATTCACTACTCGCTGAAGTACCAGCATCCGCTTCGCGCGCACCATCACAGCCGCGTACATCGCATCCCACGCCGACACAACATCCACGCCAATCCACGCTACCGTCGCTGCAGCAATCCATCCCATTCTGCGCCCCCGGTCCTCTTTACTGAAGCTCCATCTCCAGCGGCATCGAGTCGCTCACCCGAAGCGCCGCACTCAGTCCGTTCCGCAAAACCTCACTCCGTCCCAGCTTCACCGTCTCTATAGCCATACGTAGCGGCCATGGAGCCCGTTCCCAAAGCTCCTTCAGCGAGCGCATATTTCCCTGCGCATCCGGATGAAACGCGCGCTCATCCCACCGCTGCCAGCCCTCGATGAACTCCGGAAAATCCGTCACCGCATTCAGCGTCGACTGCAGGATCCGTCCCTCCCACGGCTTCGCATACTGCGGCATAAACAACACATGGCTGCGGCGCTCGATCCGCACCTCATCCACAAACTCGCGGAAGTTCCGTGCGTTCGTCAGATTCACATTCGCATTCGGCTCCAGGCCATGCCGGTCGCCGCCGGAAATCATCAGATGGCCCGTCTCGCGCGCCATCCGCATCACCTCGCGGTTCTCCTTCGCGTGCCGCAGCCCATTAAGCTCTACCGCATGAATCGCATCGCCGGCCGCCTCGATGAACCGGGCTACCTCCCGCCGGTGCGTCGCTTCACCGACTTCATGCAAATCCCACGCCGGGTGATTGAAAACCACCAGCACTCCCGCTGTCCCATCCAGCTCGCGCACCATTGCGATCAGCCGCGCGTCCATCCACTCCACTCGCGCGCCGTACTCCTCTTCGCAGCACCGCGCTTCCAGCGCCTCTCGGGTGTATTCCGCAAAGCGCTGCATCCAAGCAGCTCCGTCTGAGCTCGGCAAATTGTGAATTCCCAGGTGAAGCTCCGTGTCACCGAACGGCGCACTCCACTCCACCGACACTGGGATATGCCGCGCACTCGGCACCGTACGCAGCAGCATCGGCGCCTCAATCGTGTCATGGTCCGTAATTGAAACCAGAGGCTCCAATCCCAGCCCGCGAATCTGCCCTGCCTCCAGGTCGAACGCCATCCTGGGCAACAGCGGCGGCCGCCAGAACGCGCGCTCAAAATCAAGCTCGAGCCCGTGGTTCTTCCGGCATCCGCGTTCATACCGCCGCACCAGCCAGTCGGCTCCCGGAAGCGCGCTCACAAACATGTGCACGAATTTCAAGCTCTCTTCCGAGCAGCTCGTATGGCTGTGCAGCGACACGCCCGTGCGGTACGGCTCCGCTGCCGCGCCATCCTTCCAAAGGCTTGAGATCTGGGTCTTCGCCTGCATCGCGTCCGCCTCCAGGAAAACCGGTGTATCTGCACCAATCCTGGGGCACCACTAGGAACGCCTGATAAAAGCTCTGCGAACGTGCCTTCAAATCTGAGAGGAGTACTCAATCGGTCAACGCCACCGCAAATGACAGAATCGACACGTACTTAAGTCGCCCAGCGAACAAAAAACCTATAGAAATTCTCCGCAAATTCATAGAAGTCAGACAGCTCCAGAGGCACAACTGCGCGATTTCCGGCCAAATCTTTTATTCCAAGGTTTGGAATTCAACGTGCTAATACACCGCGACAAGCAACCATCTGCCTCACCTCTTGGAGAAAGAACCATGGATCTTTCTAGGCTGCGGTGCATTCTGTCGTCTCTTCTTCTCGTCTTCCTTCTTGCCTTTGCCACCCTTCCCGCCAGCGCGATTGACGTGAACGGCCGCATCAAGGGCACCGTAACCGATCCCTCCGGCGCCGTCTTGCCTGGCGTCCAGGTCACAGCCACAAACTCAGCGACTGGGGTCAAGTTCGAGACCAAGACTCTCTCCGACGGCAACTATCTCTTCCCGCAGCTTCCGGTCGGCACTTACAGCATCTCGGTCTCCGCCCAGGGCTTCAAAGCCTTCACCATTACCGGCATCATCATCAACATCGACCAGGAGTACGTGCAGCCCGTCAAACTCGAGGTCGGAAACCGCACGGAAACCCTCGAAGTCGCCGCCGATGCTGTCCAGGTCAACACCACGGACATGCAGCTCGGCAACATTGTTGACTCCAGTCAGATGGTTGAGCTGCCGCTGATCAACCGAAACTTCACTGGCCTCGAGCTCATCGAGCCCGGCGTACAGGCTTCCAGTGATCGCTTCGGCACCTACTCTGCCAGCGGCTCTCAGACGCAACAGTCTGAGTTCGTCGTCAACGGTGCCGACACAAATGATCTTGCGCTGAATACCCTCACCTATACGCCGAATCTGGACGCGATCAACCAGTTTAATCTCTTGGAAGGTCCTCTGAATGCCGAGTACGACCGCAACTCGGGCGGCATCGTGAGCGCGACGATAAAACAAGGCACAAACCATTTCCATGGCGACGCGTTTGAGTTTTACCGCGACACTTTTCTGAACACCGCAAGCTTCTTTCAATACAGCCCGTCAACCGGGCTGAAGACCGTATCAAAGTACCACCAGAACGTCTTTGGTGGCACCCTCGGCGGCCCCATCTTCAGGGACAAACTGTTCTTCTTCGGCGCCTATCAGGGCACTCGCCAGGTCGTTCCAGAGGCCGGCGGCACAGGAATTTATGTCCCTGATGCCAACAATCTGGGCGGCAACTTCTCTGAGTTCTTGAAATCTTCCAGCAATCAATTCAACTACAGCTTCAGCACCGCCAAGGTGCCCGCGACGATTACTGGCATTCCAGGCTGCCCTCCGGGTTCGGTTTGGTCTGTTTGCCTCGGCGCCGCCGGAACAAACGGCGTGGTGCCGACGTCGGCCTTTAATCCCATTTCCGTTGCAATGATCAAGGCTTATGTCCCCTCGCCCAACAGCGGAACCTACGGTTACAACTTCAACCCCGTTGTAACGACCAAAGCTGATCAGGAGATGGGACGCATTGATTTTGCGCTGAATCCGACGAATCAGTTCACGTTCGTCGGCGTGTACCAGCACCAGGTCGCACCCGAAACTCTGCCATTCACCGGCGCCACTGTCCCTGGCTTCGGCGACGTGAGTACGCAATACACCCAGCAATACACCTTCGACTATGTCCATCAGTTCAACGCGTCGACCGTAAACGAGTTCCAGGTCCACTGGACACGCTTCAACTATCAGGCGGTCTTTCCACAGAATCCCGTCTCTCCCTCGAGCGCCGGCTTCCAGATCAGCCCACAGAACACGGCGGCCGAAGGCCTGCCGCTCATGAGCGTCTCCGGCTTCTTTACTCTTGGTTTTTCCACCAATGGCCCGCAGCCTCGCATCGACCAGGTTTACCAGCTTGGTGACAGCGTTTCCAAGGTCATTGGAAACCACTCGTTCAAGTTCGGCTATGACGGTCGCCGCTTCAATGTTTCCAATCCGTTCAGCGCACGCAACAACGGAAGCTACAGCTTCACGTCAACATCCACCTACAGCACTGGCGTGCCGATCCTCGACTTCCTGCTCGGAATTCCGGCTAGCTACTCCCAGAGTTCCGGCGCTACCATCCAGGCCGATGCTTTCCTCAACTATCTCTTCGCGCAGGACACCTGGAAGGTCTCCGACAGCTTAACGTTCGATTACGGCATGGGCTACTCGCTCGATACACCTCTGCGCGAGCATCAGTACCAGGGCAAGGCGGTCATCTGCCTTATCGGCGGCCAGCAGTCCACCGTCTTCCCGACCGCGCCGAAGGGCCTGAATTATCCGGGCGACCCCGGCTGCTCGACCAGCGCCACGGCAACCATGCATTACGGCGAGTTTGGTCCGCGCATTGGTTTCGCCTGGTCGCCGACCAGTCTCGGTTGGCTCTCTGGTGGCGCTCACAGGTTCTCCATCCGTGGCGGTTTCGGCATTTACTACGACCGCACCGAGGAGGAGAGCTCGCTCGAGACTCTCACCACACCACCGTTCGGTCTCACCTCGACTGGAGTTAATGACTACTCCACTACCACCACTGGGACTCTCGTTCCCGAATTCGGCAACCCTTACGTGGATATCAACTCCGGTACGGTTTACGCGAACAAGTTCCCGTACACCTTCCCCACGCCCGGTGCGCCTATCAACTGGGCCAAGCTGGAGCCGGTCTCAAAGAGCACCTACGCGCCAAATTTCCGTGCTCCCTATGCCGAGAACTTCCAGCTCAGCCTCGAGCGTGAATTTCCAGCAAAGGTAGTTGCGCGGCTCAGCTACGTTGGTTCGCTCGCCCACCGCAATCAGGTCGACTACGAAGGCAATTACGAGACAGCCGCCGGACACGCAGCTTGCCTTGCCAATCCGGCCTGCTCAGCACCGAGCGCCAACCCGTACGTCGTAAACACGAACGCCAATAACCAGATGAAACTCTACCCGGGGAACACCGCCTGGGGAAGCGTTGATCCGAACACCGGCCTGACTGGCTTTACCAGCATTGGCGAAGACGCGTCCGAAGGAAGCTCAAACTACAACGCCCTGCAGGCCAGCGTTCAAAAGGCTTACACGCACGGTCTGCAGTTCCAGTTGAGCTATACGTTTTCGCACGCACTTGACGACGGCTCCAGCTTTGAGAACTCCGGGTTCGGCTCCAGTGGCCGTGGCTACAACCAATACGATAAAGCCCTCAACTACGGCAATTCGTCGTATGACGCGCGTCAGCGCCTCGTGTTTGCCCCAATCTATATCTCGCCCATTTTGCACGGGTCTAGTTGGTACAGCCCGAAGAACCTAGCATTGTCAGGCTGGGAGATTACCGGCATCATGACTTTGGCGACCGGCTTTCCGTACGACATCTCGTACGCCGGCGGCTCGTCGAACTCCCTGTGGTGCTCCAGCAGCAACTCGTTCTACGCCTGCCCCGACGTCCCGAACCAAGTCGGCCCACTCGTTCGTCTCAACCCGCGCGTGCGTGTCGGAGCCAACGACGTCCCCAGCCAGACAGCCACTGCCACAGGCTGGTTTGCCTACAACACCGGCTTCGTTACCCCGGAGGCCATCGGTACCTTCGGCAACGAAGGACGGAACGCCTACCATGGTCCGGGGATCAACAATACCAACCTGATTATCGCGAGAAATTTCAACATGTCGTCTGACGGACTCCGGCGTCTGCGTCTCAGTATGGAATCCGACAACGTCTTCAATCACACCAACTTCGCTAATCCCAGCGCCACGCCCACCTTCAACTCCAGTGGTACGCCGACTGGAACGTTTGGCCAGATTACTTCCACCAACTCGGCCTATCCGGCCCGTCAGACCCAGCTCGCCGCGAAGTTCTACTTCTAACCATCCCGCACACACCGCAACGACCTAAAAAGGGCGCCTTCGGGCGCCCTTTATTTTTGGTCATGATCCCATTGAGCGGAAACCCGACCCCAAATTTCTCCAGAAATTCATAGGTTCCATCCCATCGTGTCCCGAATCCTCAATAACTTATGAGTCGACCCCCGACCCTTTTGGTTTGGCACCAAAATTGCGTACAACGACAGTAATAGCTCGTAGGGAGAACTGTTCTGGAGAAATTCATGTCTTTGGCTAAGTTTCGAAGCGTCTCGTCGACGCTGGTTTTCGCATTCGTACTGGCGTTTCTTGCATTCCCGGCCCACGCAGTAGACGTAAATGCCCGCATCAAGGGAACCGTTACGGATCCTTCGGGCGCAGTCGTCCCCGGCGCCACCGTCACGGCGACCAACATCGCCACCGGGGTCAAATACCCCACGAAGAGCCTTTCTACCGGCGACTATCTCTTCCCGCAGCTCCCGGTCGGCACCTACAGCATCACGGTCAGCGCACCCGGCTTCAACAGCTTCACCGCCACCGGCATTGTCCTCAACATCGATCAGGAGTATGTTGAGCCGGTCAAGCTTCAGGTCGGCAACACCACCGAGACCCTTGAGGTCGCCGCCGACGCCGTCCAGGTCAACACGACCGACATGCAGCTCAACAACATCGTCAACTCCGGACAGATGGAAGAGCTGCCGCTCATCGGCCGCAACTTCACGGCGCTCGAAACTACACTTCCTGGCGTCCAGCCGACCGACACGCGCTTCTCCGGCACCTACTCCGTCAGCGGCGCTCAGGCACAGCAGTCTGAGTATCTGATCAATGGCGCCGACACGAACGACATCGCGCTCAACACCATCGTGTTCGTCCCGAACCTCGACGCGATCGATCAATTCAACCTGATCGACGGTCCGCTGAATGCGGAGTATGACCGCAACTCGGGCGGCATCGTCACTGCGACCATCAAGCAGGGTACTAACCGCTTCCACGGCACTGGTTTTGAGTACTATCGCGATACCTTCCTGAACACGAACGGCTTCTTCCAGAAGCAGTTCTCTGGTGGCAAGCGAATTGACGTCATCAGCCCCTACCACCAGAACATCTTCGGTGGCACCATCGGTGGTCCGGTATTCAAGGACAAGCTCTTCTTCTTCGGCGCGTATCAGGGCACGCATCAGCGCGTACCGGAGGGGACTTACAACAACACGGTTCTCACCTCGAATCAACTCGCGGGCAACTTCAGCTCGGACGTCGGAAACTTCAGCACGAATCCAATTCCCAGCTCCATAAGCATCCCGGGTTGCACCACCGGGGAGACATGGGCCGACTGCTTGGACAGCGCTCGCGGATCCGCCGCCGCCGGTTACGTTCCCACTAGTGCCTTCAACGCGCTGACCACGAAGCTCGCCAAGCAGTACGTTCCAGCCGCGAACAACGGCGCGTTCTATACCCTCAACGCTACTGAGAACACGACCGCTAACCAGTACATCGGCCGCGTCGACTACAACCTGAACCCCAAGAACCAGATCACTGTCCTCGGACTTTATCTGAGCCAGAATCTTCTTGAAGGCGTTCCCTTTAGCGGCGCGACGCTCCCCGGCTTCGGCGACGGCAGCATCGAGCACATCCAGCAGTGGACCGTCGACTACGTGCGTCAACTAAGCACGACGGCCGTCAACGATCTGTCGGCCCACTACACCCGCTTCAACTACAACACGGGCAAGCCGCAGCAGGTCATGCTGCCCAGCTCCGCTGGCTTCAGCATCACGCCAAACGACACAACCAATGCGACCCTGCCCAACATCTCGGTCAACGGCGGTTCGCCGGGGGGCTTTTCCATCGGCGGTACAACAAACGGACCGCAGCCCCGTATCGATCAGGTTATCCAGCTCGATGACAACTTCACCAAGAGCTTCGGCCACCACAGTCTTAAGTTCGGCTATGACGGTCGCAAGTTCTCCGTGTGGAACCTCTTCGATGCTCGCAATAGCGGCGCATACTCGTTCGACACCAACGGTGCCTACTCGACCGGCGACGCCTTCCTCGATTACCTCCTTGGCATCCCTGACACCTATGCGCAGGGCACCGGCAACCTGATCGCGGCAACGGCCTTCCTGAACTACGTCTTTGCGCAGGACTCGTGGAAGGTCACCAACACACTTACGCTCAACTATGGTCTCGGGTATTCGATGGATACCCCGATGATGAATCATCAGTACGGCGGCGAGGCTGTTGCCTGCTTCATCGTCGGCGAAAAATCGAATATCTTCCCTGGCGCGCCCACCAACATGGCGTTCCCCGGAGACCCCGGTTGCTATAACTCAGGTCAGGCTGTGAAGCACTGGGGCGAACTCGGCCCGCGCTTCGGCTTCGCCTGGGCACCCGATCTCGGTTGGATCTCCGGCCAGCCCGGCAAGTTCTCCGTCCGTGGCGGCTTTGGTATCTACTACGACCGCACCGAGGAAGAGAGTTCGCTCCAGACCCTCGGCACGCCGCCCTTCGGCTTCCAGAGCGGTGGCGCAAATGACTTCGGCGGAACTCCTTCCGTCGTGAATCCGTTCGTGGACATCAACGGTGGCAACGACCCGACTGGCGCACCTCTCAGCCAGACGAGTGAGAACAACCGCTTCCCTTATGTCGCTCCGTCCCGCGGATCCAGCATCGCCTGGAGCAGCCTGGAGCCCGTCTTCAACATCAGCAGCTACGATCAATCCTTCCGTGCCCCTTACTCGGAGAACTTCCAACTCTCCGTGGAGCGTGAACTCCCCTCGCGTATGGTGGCTCGCCTCAGCTACGTAGGTGCTCTTGGCAAGCACAATCAGGTCACCTATGAGGGCGATTACGAGACAGCCGCAGGTCACGCGGCCTGCGTCGCCGATCCGAGCTGCGTTGCACAACGCAATTCGCAATCGGGTGTCTATCCAAGCCATACCATTGGAAACAACCCCAACTTCATCGAGATCGGCGAAGTAGGTTCCTACGCAAGCTCTAACTACAACTCTTTACAGGCAAGCATCACCAAGGCTGTTACCCATGGCTTGCAGTTCCAGGCCAGCTACACCTACGCTCACGCGATGGACGATGCGTCGAGCTTCGAGAACAGCGGCTTCGGCAACAGTGGTCAGCGAGCTTGGAACCAGTTCCAGAAGTCGTTGAACTACGGCGATTCGACCTACGACGTGCGTCATCACTTTGTCTTCTCGCCCGTCTATACCTCACCCCTGATTCATGGCAGCGCCTTCAGTCCAATGAGCCTCGCGCTCTCAGGCTGGGAGATCAGCGGAATCCTGACGCTGAACACCGGCGAGCCGTATGACATCTCCTATGCTGGCACCACCGGGCGCTCGCTCTGGTGCTCGCCCAACTACAGCTTCTACGCCTGCCCGGACGTTCCTGTTCAGTCGGGTCCGCTCGTTCGCACCAACCCACGCAATCTGTCCGCAAAGGGCCAGTGGTTTGCCAACAACGGCTTCATCACTGACGAACCGATCGGCAGCTTCGGTAACGTGCATCGCAACCCGTATCACGGGCCGGGGGCCAACAACACGAACCTCGTTCTCGCGAAGAACTTCATCCTTTCCAACGATGGTGTCATGAGGTTGCAGCTCCGCATGGAAAGCGATAACGTCTTCAACCACACGAGCTTCAACAACCCGAGTTCACTTTGGGAGGTCGGTGGCGCCAATACCGCCTTCGGCGAAATCACTTCCGCCGCGAACGCACGTCAGACGCAGCTCGGCGCAAGATTCTACTTCTAATCTCATCCATTACACACCCACTTCGGGGCGCCTTCGGGCGCCCCTTTTCTCTGCCTGCAAGTTGCTCATTCTGCGTCGCGTATCCACACCGGCACCTGCCGCTATCAACGTTGCAAAACGCCTATAATAAGAGGTGACGATACATAGAAAGTTTGCGTGACGATGCCTGACGACCAGAACCAGCTCCCCCTCGGCTCCAACCCCAACGACCCACCCAGCGCACAGGACGCCAACTCCAACAACCCGCCTCCTGGCGGCGGAGGAGACGGCCCCGGCGCGCCCACAGGTCCCGGAGCCCTGCAGCTTCTGCCCATCAACATCGAGGAGGAGATGCGCCGGTCGTATCTCGACTACTCGATGTCGGTCATCATCGGCCGCGCCCTGCCTGACGCCCGCGACGGCCTCAAGCCCGTGCATCGCCGCGTCCTCTACGGCATGCAGGAGATGGGCCTGCAGTTCAACAAGAAGTACACCAAGTCGGCCAAGGTCGTCGGCCACGTGATGGGTAATTACCATCCGCACGGCGATTCCGCCATCTACGACACGATGGTCCGTCTCGCGCAGCCCTTCTCGCTGCGCTATCCGCTCATCGACGGCCAGGGCAACTTCGGCTCCGTCGACGGCGACCCGCCCGCCGCCATGCGTTACACCGAAAGCCGCATGATGCGCCTCGCCGGCGAGATGCTCGCGGACATCGATTCAGAAACCGTCGACTTCGTCCCCAACTACGACGAGTCCACCACCGAGCCGAGCGTCCTTCCCGCACGCATTCCCAACCTCATCGTCAATGGCAGCACCGGCATCGCCGTCGGCATGGCGACGAACATCCCGCCGCACAATCTCACCGAGGTCCTCAACGCGACAATCGCGCTCATCCAGAAGGAAAAGTCCGACGCGCGCCCCGACCTCGCGATCGTTCTCGATCACGTCAAAGGTCCCGACTTCCCCACCGGCGGCTATCTCTATGGCCGCGGCAATCTCGCGCAGACCTACAAGACCGGCCGCGGCCGCTTCATCATGCGCGCCAAGTGTGGCCTCGAGCAGATCAGCGGCGGCCGTCAGGCAATCATCACCACCGAGATTCCCTACCAGGTCAACAAATCAAACCTCATCAAGCGCATCGCCGAGCTCGTCAACGAGAAGATCATCGACGACATCTCCGACGTGCGCGACGAGTCCGACCGCGACGGCATGCGCATCGTCATCGAACTCAAGCGCGGCGCCCAGCATGAGATCGTCCTCAACCAGCTCTACAAGCACACACAGATGCAGGAAAGCTTCTCGATGATCTTCCTGGCTGTGCACAACAATCAGCCCAAGGAGCTCTCGCTCCCCGCGGCCATCCACGCCTTCATCGATCACCGCATCGACGTCGTCCGCCGCCGCACCGCCTTCCTGCTCAACAAGGCCCGCGACCGTGAACACATCCTGCTCGGCCAGCAGATCGCGCTCGACCATCTCGACTCCGTCATCAAGATCATCCGTCAGTCCGCCAGCCGCGCCGACGCTCGCGAGAACCTCTTCCAATTCTTCTCCAATCGCCGCATCACGCTCCGCGGCACTGAGATCAAGGGCGTTTCGCTCGACCCTGCCAAGTACGGCATCGACCTCGCCGGCGGCAGCGTCTCCGCGCAGCTTGCAGGCAACTCCACCGGCACGCTGATCCTCTCCTACCGCCAGATCGACGCCATCCTCGAACTGCAGCTCTACCGCCTCACCCAGCTCTCCGTCGACGAAATCCTCAACGAGCTCAAGCTCGTCCGCGACAACATCGCCGAGTTCGAGTCCATCCTCGCCTCCGAGAAAAAACTCCGCCGCGTCATCGTCAAGGAGCTCGAAGAGATCCGCGACAAGTACGGCGACGCACGCCGCACCACCATCATCGACGAGTCCGCCGAGCTCACCCTCGAGGACCTCATCGCCGACGAGCAGGTCGCCGTCACCGTCTCCAACACCGGCTACCTCAAGCGCACGCCCATCTCCACCTACCGCCAGCAGCGCCGCGGCGGCACCGGCCGCATGGGCATGAAGACCCGCGAGGAAGACTTCGTCTCGCAGCTCATCATCGACTCCACGCACGCCTATCTGCTCTGCTTCACCAACACCGGCCGCGTCTACTGGCTCAAGGTTTATGAGATCCCCGACGTCGGCGCCGCCGGCAAGGGCAAGGCCATGGCCTCGCTCGTCGACCTCCAGCCCGGCGAAAAGGTCGTCACCATCCTCCCCGTCCGCGACCTCACCGAAGAGAACAAGTACGTCCTCTTCGCCACCCGCAACGGCACCGTCAAGAAGACCGCACTCCGCGACTTCTCCAACGTCATGGCCCGCGGCATCATCGCCATCGGCATTGACAAGGACGACGAGCTCGTCACCGCCCGCATGACCGACGGCGAGCAGGTCATCTTCCTCGCCACGCACGACGGCATGGCCATCCGCTTCGACGAGCGCGACCTCCGCGCCATGGGCCGCCCCGCCTTCGGCAACCGCGGCATCTCGCTCAAGAAGGGTGACTACGTCATCGGCGCCGCCGTCACCCCCTCCAACGAGGCCCGCAACAAGCAGCGCCTCGAGCGCGCCAAAGCCGCCGGCCTCGCCGCCCAGGTCCAAAAGGCCATCGACGAAGCCATCGACTCCGCCGCCTCGCAGCCCCTCGAGCTCGCAGCCGCCGACGACACCGCCGCCGCGCCCGCGCTCTCCGAGGAAGCCGCCGCCAAGCTCCAGAAGCTCGACGAGAAGCTCGGCCTCACCCCCTGCCTCATCCTCACCGTCTCCGAGAACGGCTACGGCAAGCGCACCGACGTCGACGCCTACCGCCTCCAGTCGCGCGGCGGCAAGGGC